>JAADGH010000101.1 GCA_013152475.1 Planctomycetota bacterium | reverse complement strand
GGCGGGGGGCGCGGCAGCGGGTGAGTCGGCCTTTGGCAGGGTAAACGCCTGGCCGCATTTCTTGCACTTCACCGTCTTGCCTGCCAGTTCGTCTTTCAGACTATACGCCTGCTTGCACTTCGGACACGCCGTTTGAATCGTCATCGGTTTACCCTCCCCTGATCAAAACCTCGGATATTCACGAAAGCGGCAAATGCTCCAGGATCGTCGTCAGATCGTCCGACGTCACGCTGCACGTCGCAGCCCTGTTTGTCTCCGGTTCGCCGGAGTTGAATGCGATGGAGACCGCCGACAGCTCGAACATCGGGATGTCGATGGTGTGGTCGCCCACCGCCGCCACATTCTCCGGCGCGATGCCGAGCCGGTCCAGCAGCTCCCGAAGGACCCTCCCCTTCTCCCCATAGGGCACGTTGATTCGCAGCTCCCCGGACAGCGTCCCGTTGTCGTGCAGGGCCGTGTTGGCGAAGTGGTGGTCGATTCCGAGCTCGTCGCTCATGCGCTGCGACAGCACATCCAGCCCGCACGAGATGGCGCAGATCACGATCCCCCGCCCGTGCAGCTCCCGCATGACCTTCGCACACCCGGACACATACCCCACCTCGCGCGCCGATTCCAGGAGCAGATCGTGCGGCGCTCCCCGCCAGACGGCCACGTCCAGTTTCGCAAAGGTGTCGTAGTCGAACTCGCCCTCGCAGAAACGCTGCCAGTAGGGACCGCCGTGGCTTTCCCAGGTGCCGAGCTTTCGATGCATGATCTCCCAGACCGTCGGATTGACCGTCAGGGTCCCTTCGATATCAAACGCCACCAGTTTCAGCTTCGATGCCATTCAACTCCTCGCTCTGAGCTGGCCGCACGCGGCGGCGATGTCCCGGCCCCGGCGGAAGCGGATGGTGGCGAAGGCGCCGGCCGCTTTTACGTGATTGCGAAATCGAACCACGTCCTCGGGGCTGGGGGTTGCGAACCGGCCGTCCTCCACCGGGTTGCACGAAATCAGGTTCACCTTGGCCCCGATCTCCCCGGCAATCTCCGCCAAGGCCTCGGCATGGTCGCGTGACATGTTCAGTTTTTTGATGACGATGTATTCGACGGACACTTCCCGGCCCGACGCGGCGGTGTAGTCCTTGAGCGCCTCGATCACGTGCTCGATGGGATAGCGTTTGTTCACGGGCATCAGCGTCGACCGTTCGTCATTGAAGGGCGAGTTGAGCGACCAGGCCAGGTTGACCTTCACCGGGCTTTCCGCGAGATGCTTGATGCCCGGCACGATGCCGCTGGTCGAGACGGTGATGCGCCTCGACGAGAGGCCAAGGCCGTCCTTCGACGTGAGGATCTCGATGGCCCCGATCACCGCGTCGGTGTTCAGCAACGCCTCGCCCATGCCCATGAAGACGATGCTTGTTACCCTCTCCCGTGCGCGCTCCATGGCCAGGACCTGGTGCACGATCTCCGCCGGAGAGAGATCACGGATGAACCCGCCCTTCCCCGTGGCGCAGAACCGGCAGGCCAGCGCGCAGCCCACCTGCGTGGAGATGCAGGCCGTCTTGCGCCGGCCATCGCGGAGGAAGACGCTTTCGATCCGATTGCCGTCGGGCAGTTCGAAGAGGAACTTGCTCGTGTCGTCAATTTGCGAGGTTTGCATCTTGACGATCTTGAGTGGCTGCACCGCGATGCGCTCGGCGAGGGCCGTGCGCAGCTCCGCGGGCAGATCGGTCATCTCGTCGAAGCTCTGCGCTCGGCGGTTGTAGATCCATCGCAGGACCTGTCGGGCGCGGTAGGCCGGTACGCCGATCTCCTGGACGACTCGTCGGATCGGGTCCGGGTTCGGCAGTGCCCGTGTCGCGGATTGTTTGTTCGCTGCCGTGCTCATATAGACAGTCTACCACAACGGGCTGAAAAATTGAAGGACGAGTTTGCGCGGCAAGGGCGGCTCTTGACATTGGGTCGGTGACAGGACTATAAATGGCACGCAGTTCGGATGAGCAGGGGCGCGACAGATAGCAAGGCACGAATCGAAGGGAGAAGCATAGTGAATGTCATCCTCATCGTCTGCGACACGTGGCGGCGCGATCATTCGGGGGCTTACGGCAACGAGTGGATCCACACGCCGAATATCAATCGCTTCGCCGAGAAGTCGGCGGTATTTGAGAATGCGTATTGCGCATCCTATCCCACGCTGCCGTGTCGGCGCGATATCGCCACGGGGCGGTACGAGTTCCCCTGGCGGGGCTGGGGCGGGCTGGAGCCGGATGACGTGACCGTGGCGGCGAAGGTGCGCGAGGCGGAGAAGGTGTCCTACTTCTTCACGGATGTGTACCACCACTGGGGCCGCGACGCGGGCAACTACTGGGCCGACTTCACCGGTTTCGATCTGGTCCGCGGCCAGGAGCGCGATGGCTACATCACCGATGCGGATGTTCAGTTCGAACATCGGGCGCTCGACTACCCCCCACACAACCGGAAAGGCGAGCCGCACTTTCGTAATTGTCAATACTTTCGCAGGGAGGAGAAGGACTGGTTCAGTCCGCAGGTCTTCTGGCGGGCGTCGCGATGGATACAGCACAATGCCGCGCACGAGGACTTCTTCCTCATGATCGACTCCTTCGACCCCCACGAACCGTGGGACCCGCCCCGGCACTACATCAACCTCTACGGCGACCCGAACTACGACGGCCGCGAGTTCGTCTGCGCGACCTACGCCCCGGTGAAGGGCAACCTGACGGAGGCCGAGTTGAAGCAGGTGCAGGCGCAATACGCCGGCGAGATCACGATGCTCGATCGCTGGTTCGGCCATTTCATCGACCAGGTCGAGGCGATGGGAATCATGGACAAGACAATGATCATCCTGACCACCGACCACGGCACGCACAACGGCGACCACGGCCGGACGGGGAAGAACTGGGTGCTTATGGAGGAGATTTCACACATCCCGCTCATGGTCTGGCACCCGGAGCTCGGCCACGGCACGAGACCGAAGCAGTTCGTCCAGCCCATCGACTTCTTCCCGACGATCATGGAGATGGCCGGGTTGGAGTCGGAGATCCCCGATAACCTGCACGGGCAGAGCCTCCTGCCCTGGCTCAAGGACCCAGATGCCGAGGACAACCGCGATGCGATCCTCTTCGGCGAGTTCCGGTGCACATGCAACATCACCGACAAGGAGTACGTCCTCTTCCAGGGCGTGGATCCATCCAACCCGCCGCTCTACTCCTACTCACAGATCAAGAGCAAGTGGAGCTCCGACGATTGGGGGCCCTTTGACGGCACGCGCCGGCTGGTCGGCCCGAAAAATGCCAACACGGCAGGCGGCAAGAACGAGACGCGCCTCTACCATCTCCCGTCCGACCCGAAGCAAGAGAGCAACATCGCCGACTCCGAGCCGGAGCAGCTCCGCCGCCTTCAGCTTCTCATGATCGAGAAGCTCAAGGCCATCGACGCGCCGGAGGAATTGCTGGTCCGGTTCGGCTTGGATAAGGTGTGATGCACAAGGGGTGCTACCCCACCGCCCACTCCAGGGCACGTTTCCGGAAGCGGATTGCCTGGCTGTTGCCTTTCACCTTGGGGTAAACCCGTTCGGCGGCGGGCAGGATACGCTTGCGTTCGGCCTCGACCTCGGGCAGGGGAATCTCCGAGAGACCCAGAAGCGTATAGTAGAAGGGGAAGCGTTTCCAGCGGCCCTCGGATGTCAGCGGATTCTTGGCCAGGTGCTTCAGCCCGTCGGCGATGATGGCCTCCCACCCGTCCGGTTTGGCAGCGGCGAGTGCTCGCCATCGCGACACAGAGCACACGGCGCAACAGAACAGCCCCGGATCGCGCTTCGAGCGCTCGGGGCCCAGGCCGAATCGGTCGCGGACGTTTGTGATAGCCGCTTGGTGGTCCCAGCCGGACTTGTGCTTCCAGAGGGCCAACGCCCGCACGGCCTCCTCGCCGAGGACGTGCATGATGCCGCCCTTGCCCAGCTTGCAGTCGTGTGTCGGCACGGCGAGGAGCTCGGTCAGGTCTTTTGATGTGGGTGCGAACAGGCATTCGCGGTAAGAGCCCGGCTTGCCTTGCCGATTGGAGATCCACCCCAGCGCCTGCTTGAGATGCGGATCGCTCTTCTTTGCCCCGTTCAGGCGGGCTTCCTCCAGGTTCCACAACGTCTTTGCCAGCGACGATGGCGAGACAACGCCCCGCTTCCCCATGCCTACCTCCTTGCTGAAACCATGACGTGCCAATGGCTGGACGACGACATACGTTACCACCCTGCCGATCCCGAAGTCAAGCCTTTCCAACCGAGGAATTTCCCCATGACACCGTGCGGGTCATGGGAAAACTCCTCCATTCCAAATCCCCCTTGACACCCCGATGTCGTCCGGTCACAATGCCGCCATGGGTTCCATGTCTATTGGGAGGGTCCGGTTATGCCAATTCGCAAGTTCGGCGAGATCGAGATGGAGCTACTGAGGGAGGTGCTGGACTCGGGTCAGCTCTCGTCGCTGTCGGGCGGGAAGATGACGCCGCGGTTCGAGCAGGAGTTCGCGGCCATGCTCGGCGCGAAATACGGCGTGGCGATGAACAGCGCCATGTCGGTTTTACATGCCTGCGTAAAGGCCGCCGGCGCCGGTGCGGGGGACGAGGTCCTCTGCGAGTCGTTCTGCGTCTTCGCCACGGTCGCCACGCTCTACAACAATGCCATCCCCGTCCATGTGGACATCCAGCGCGACACGTTCAACATGGACCCGGACAAGATCGAAGAGAAGATCACCGACCGCACCAAAGCCCTCATCGTCACGCACGTCCTCGGTCTGCCTGCCGAGATGGACCGCATCGTCGAGATCGCGCACAAGCACGGCCTCGTCGTCATCGAAGACTGCGCCCACTCGATCCTGGCCAAGTACAAGGGACGCTGCACCGGCACATGGGGCGACATCGGGTCGTTCAGCTTCCAGATGTCGAAGCAGCTCGGCCTGGGCGACGGCGGCATGGCCGTGACGAGCGACGAGAGGCTGCGTGACGCGCTGGCCCTCAACGCAGGCGCGCCGACGTTCTACAGTGTGGCGCAGAACCTCTACTACAATTATCGTATGAATGAGATGACGGCCGCCGTCGGCGTCGGTCAGCTTCAACGCATACATGGATACGTCAAGGGCCTTCAAGAGAACGCACGCCTTTATGATGCGGCCGTCGAGGATTGCCCGTGGATCACCACCCAGCGCGGTCCGGCGGAGGCGGAGCACACCTATCACATCTGGGGCGCGCGCTTCCACGGGCAGGACGTGGGCATCCCGCGCGAGCGGTTCGCGGAGGCGCTGAAGGAAGCCGGCTGTGCGCTGAGCATCGGCTACACCAAGATGGCCGCCTACCAGCACCCGATGATCCGGGAGCGCCTGGGCTACGGCAGGGGCTGCCCGCTGGACTGCCCACTCTACGAGGGCGACCTCAACCAGTACCCCGACGGCGCGTGCCCGGTGGTCGAGGAGGTCATGCCGAATGTTCTGATGGCGAATCCCTTCGGGCCCAGGGAGAAGCACGAGAAGAACGCGGCGGCGCTGCGGAAGGCGTGGCAGGCGCGCACGCCATAGGTCCGCGAGGGAGAAGATGGCCCGGGCGCTGTATTTCACGCTCGTGTGGATGTTTGCCCTCTGTGTGTCGGCCAGGCGGTCACGAAAGGAAAACGATGAAGGCAGGATTTGCGAAGGTCTGTATCACGCCGCCAATGGGAACAAGGATGTACGGCTTTGCCGGTCGCGACAAGGGTCACGGATGTGAAGGCGTTCACGACGGTCTCTTCGTGCGCGCGGTGTATCTGTCCGACGAGAAGGAGCAGGCCCTGATCATGGGCTTCGACCTGCTCTTCTTCGGCCGCGAAGACGCCAACCGGTTCAAGGGAGCCATCGGGAACAAGCTTGATCTGGCCCCGAGGCAAATCCTTCTCAACACGTCCCACACCCATTGCGGTCCCATGACCGGCGCCACATGGGGCTATGCCGACTACGGCCACGGCGTGGCGGAGCGGCTCTATCTCGACGAGCTGGAGCAAGCCATCGTCCAGGCTGCCTGCAAGGCGAAGGAGGCGGCCCGGCCGGTGACGGTGGAGGCCGGAGCGGGCAAGTCAACCACCCCCGTTAGCCGTCGCAAGCCTGATGGGAAGGGTGGGGTAACGTGGGCGCCCTATCGGGATGGTGTGACGTGCGACGATTTGCCCGTGTGTCTCTTCAAGGATCACGCGGGCAAGGCGGTGTGTCTCCTATTCTCGATTTCATGCCATCCGTCAACGATCAGCGGGTATGAGATCTCGGCGGACTACCCCGGCCCGGCAATGGATGCCCTCGACAAGCACTTCGGGGTCGAGTGCAGTCTGTTCCTCCAGGGCTGCGGCGGCGATGCGAAGGCGAGCGTCATCGGACAGGGCGACAAGTGGCGCGGCGGGACATGGGACGAAGTGGCCGATGCCGGGCGTACGGCGGCCAAGGAAGTTATCGAAACCATTGACGCCGGGCTGACGCCGGTTGAGCCGGGAATTCGTTCTTCGCTGATCGAGATGCACTGGCCTCTGCAGGAACTCCCGACGCGGGAGGATCTCGAAGTCATCGCATCGGACGAGAAGGGGAACGAGATCAAGCGCCTCTGGGCGAAGCGCCAGATCGAGCGCCTGGATCGCGGGCAGATGCTGCGCGCCTCCGTGCCGGTCCTCCTGCACGGCATCGCGCTCGGCAAGGGCCTCCGGCTGGTTGCGCTGGAGGGCGAGGCGGTGGCGGGGCTGGGCCTGCACATCCAGGACTGCTACAAGGGCAGCGGAATAACCTTCCCCCTCAGCTATACCGACGGCATGGCCATGTATCTGCCGACATCGGCCATGATCGATGAGGGGGGATACGAGGTGGTGAGCTACCACGAGTACGGCCAGCCGGCGGGGCTCGCGAAGGGAATGGAAGAAATCATCACCGGGAGTCTGACGAAGATGGAGCAGGATGGAGGATTGGAGTGATGGGAGTTGCGCATGTTGATTGACGCTCACGCCCACATCCGCTGGCCCGGGGTGCCCCCCCCGGAGGGCGATGTGTGGGAGCATGACCGGGAGCTGATCCGGGCCGCGACGGAGATGGGCCTGCCGATTTCCATCCCCATCCGGCAGGCGGACTCTCGTCAGCGTCACTGGCTCATTGAGGTTCCGGATGTGAAGGTGTCCGATCTGGCCGCACTCGTCGCCGTGCACCCGAAAGCAAAATTCATTTTTGTGAATGGTGCGGGGTGCACAGGCTGCGATCTCGTCAAGAAGGCAAAGGACCTGCCGGACAACTACTGGATCGAGATTTCCCGACCCGACGCGGTTTACACCAACGAGATCGGCAAGCTCCTGGACACCCTCGGCCCCGACCGCCTCGTCTTCGGCAGCGGCATCCCCTTCAAGTACCCCGAGCCCGCCACCCTCCGCATCGAGGTGATGCAGGCATCAGCCGCGGAGAAAAGGAAAATCTGCTCGGGAAACATCCGGGCGCTACTGGGCGAATAATCCCTACGGCTTCTCCATCCGCAGCAGGGCTGGCTTCTCCCGTGCGTCTTCGGCGTCGATGATGGGCCAGGAGGCGCGGAGGCGACGCACGATTCACTGCTGCCTGCGCTCGCGCCGCCACTTCTCGATGTCTTGCTTGAGGGGCATCCAGTAGCGACGATCTGCTTCCTTTTCTTGGGCCTCCTCATCGGACAGGCCGGCTTGGAGCGCGGCGACGTCCTCACTCCCGGCATGTTGGAGCAGAGGGCGCTCGTCCGCTACTTGCCGGCAGAGATCAGGATACTCTTGGGCCAGCTCGATAAGGAACGCCGGGGTCCGGCATTCCCTGAGCCAAAAGCGAACTCTTGGTTCGTCCGCAGTATCGCGGAATTGGATAATGTTCGCCTCGATGAGTCGGCGGATCATGGGCCAGTCTTTCTCGCGCTGCGTCTTCTTGGCTTGGACGAGATCGGGAAGCGACAGAAGGCCCACTCTGCCGATTTCCGGCAGCTCGATGATCGTGCGACGGCGCCACAATTCCGAGAAGTCGTCGCAGCCCCTCATCTTCGCCATCAGATCGACCCGCAGTCCTTCCGTTTCCGGTGTGTGGCAACGCAAATGGCAGGCGTGCCCGCGCTTGAGTACGTCTGGTTCGAGGCGGGGCACGAAAACGGGCTCTGCCTTGAGCTGATCGAGCGCGCTTTGGACTCGGGTCAGGTTCTCCGCGTCGGTGCCGATGGCGAGGTCCACATCGCGACTAAACTCCGCCGCGCCGTATAAAATGCACGCCTGACCGCCCATCAGGAGGAACCGCGCGTTCGAGCTCTGGAAAGTCAAAAGGGCTTTGTGAATCGGGCTCGGGATCAAGGGACCCTCCGAGACTCAGGTAAACAGCCCACAACTTCGCACTCTCGACATAGCGCTCCGCCGGCGTCATCCGGGCCCATTCCTCTTCCTCCGTGAGAAACGGCTCGCCACACGCTTTATTTTCCGGGCTGAGTTTGACTCGCTGCTTTTCCATGCTTACGCTGGGCTGATATGCCAATCTTCATTATTCAGAGGGTACTATATGTAACCTCAGACGTCAAGGCTTCTCCATCCGCAGCAGCGCCGGTTTCTCCCGCGCGCCTTCGGCCTCGACGATGGGCCAGGAGGCGCGGAGGGGACTTTGGTAGGGGCCGATCTTCTCGACGGGGATCGGCTTGAAGCCGAGCTTGAAGGCCGGTGAATTCGGACGGAGACGGTAGTCGTCCTTCTCCGGGTTCACGAAGAGGGGGTCGGCCACGACGGAGTGCTGGTCGAAGCCGAGCGACTTCCACGACTCCCACTCGTCCATTGCCACGGCCTCGTGGAGCGTGACGTCGTCCACCCATACGGTACCGTTTTCTTGTCGGATATCGAAGCGGATGAGCATGGTCTTCATCTGCTCGTTGTATTTGGGATCGCCGGGCCCGGGGAACTTGAACACCACTTCGTATTCCTTCCACTTGGTGTCGAGCGTAGGTGAGATGCCCTTCGCCCAGAAGTAGACGTTGGCGATGTAGGACTGCGGCATCATGCCAAACTTCGTTCCTGGCTTGGCGGCTTTCAAACGCGCCGTGAGACGATAGGTCTGGCCGGGCTTGGCGGGGATGTTGGTGCTGACAAAGTTCGGCCACAGCTTCTGCTTGCTGTCATGCGTGGTACCGCGCCCCTCGATTCGCACCGACTGGTTGCCCGAGTAGTGGACCTTCGTATCAATCACCGCCTTCGAGTCGTTCGGCTTGACCTGCCATTTCCACCCCTTCGGCAGCTCGCCCGGCTTGCCTTCCTCGAAGCCGGGGTTGGGCGCCAGGTTCGGGCCCTCGACGTTCTTGATCTTCGTTTCACCCGTGAGCAGGGGCTTGCCGAAATGCCAGATCAGGTTGTAGTCCGACTCGTAATCGTCGTACGGCAGATTCCTGAACTTGAAAAGCCTCGATTTATCGCCGTGGTAGTAGATGATGTTTCGCATGAACTTGTTGCCGCCCATCATGATCGCCTTGCTGGGGTGCACGTCCATGCCGCGCATGTTCTTCCATGCGGGCAGGTTTGCGTAGGTTTCAAATCCCTTGATCATTTGCGGCATGTGCTTGCCCTTCTTGAGGTAGCCCTGCCCCCAGCCGTTGTATTCGACCTGCTGCAGCCCGCCGTCGATGAAGATGTTGTTTTCGATGTGGTTGTCGCACCCGTTGTGCAGGTGGATCAGGCCGCGCAGCGTCCGCGCCACGATGTTGCCATAGACGTCCACACCCCCGCAGTTGTCGTCGAGGTAGATGCCCCAGCAGTAGTGCGGCGAGCGCCACTTGCCGTCCTTCCAACCGAAGCCGATGATGTCATGGAAGTAGTTGTATCGAATCACCGTGCCCCGGCACGAGATCCAGTCGCGTCCGCCTGCGTAAACGGCGCCGGTGTCGGATGTTTCAAGGTTGACGTGACGGATTTCGTTGTACTCGATGACGAGATTGTTGCCTCCACCGAACCCAATCCCCCAGCGCGGGCCGTCGTGGATGTAGTTGTGCGAGGCGCGGTTGCCAACGCCGCGGATGGATATGCCGACGCCTTGCTTGTAGAACACGCCGACGTGGTGGATGTAGTTGTTGTCGGCATAGTTTTTCGCGGGCGTCAGTGTCTTCCGGTCTCCTCCGCCGATTGAAATACCGTTCCTTCCCACTTCATAGATATCGTTCCCGGCAATGCCGTTGCCGCTGCCTCCGTTGACGGAGACGCCGCTGCCACCGTAGTCGCCCACATTGCGGATCGTGTTCCCGGCGATGAGATTGTCGGTGCAATTCTTCAGCACAAGGGCCGTGCCTTCGCAGCACTCGATGGTGAAGCCGCGAAGCGTGACGTTCGAGACGTCCTTCATCTCGATGATCGTCCGCGTCGTCGGCGCGTAGACCGCCTTGCCCTCGATGGGGGAGGGGGGCCAGAAGTAGAGCGTGCCGTCGCGTTTGTCGAGATACCACTCGCCCGGTGCGTCGAGCTCCTCGAAGATGTTCATGACGTAGTAGCGGTCGGTGGGGCGGATGGGGTAGGAGGCATTCCTCGACAGGTGGTAGATGCGCTTCTTGCGGTCCACCGACTTGATCGGGCAGATGTTGTTCCACCAGTTGTAACGCGGGAAAACAAACACCAGCCCTTCCTCGGGCCGGGACCAGTTGCGGAAATCTTTAGCCTTGTAGTGGAGCTGATTCTTCGGCTCGCCATCAATGCTCTTGTACATCGGGATGTACTTGCCGTCGGCGTAGGCCCAGCCGCCGGCGTACGGATTGTCCGGATCGTAATTCGGGTAGCGCGCGAGGAACTGCCGCTTGCCGTCGAAGAAGAGCTGGCGGAAATAGATGCCCTTGAAGCCCTGGTCGTTCACATTGGTCTTCAGAATCTTGCCCTTGTACGGCGCGAATCCTGTGATCTCTCGGCCGCCGATGAGGATCGGCTTTTCGTCCTTGTAGGCGCGATAGACGATGGGCGCATCCGCCGAGCCGGAGTCCTGCTTGTCAAACGTGAGCGTGGTCGGAATCGAATACATCCCCTCACGTACGAACACCGTCGCGCCTTCGGGGAGCCTCCCTTCCGATTTTAGCTTGCGAATCGCGTCACGCGCGCCCTGCAGCGTGGCGAGGGGCCCGTTGGTCTTGTTGGCATTCGGCGCGGCCAGTTTGCCCGACCAGTCGTCGTTTCCATTCGTGGCGACGTAGAGCACCTCCCCGACGATCTTCCCCTCGACCGGCATCTTGGCTTCCTCCACGCATCCGGCCAGAACAGCTAAGCCGTATAAAAGGGTTGCCATTTCGAGAATTCCGAAAACTCCTGCTCCATGTCTCATATGAACTTTCCTTCGCAAATACGTAAAACACCACAGAACCACGCGCCCCGCGCTGACGGCAAGCCAAAATGCCTGGGATGGTGGAACATGTCATTCTCCTGCCTGCAATTGTGCGATCATCATAGGCTCCGGTGGGCGGCGGGTCAAGGCATTTGGGCGCACCGAAATCAAATGTTGACTTTCCCCCTCCCCGCTCCGGTAGAATAGCACGTCGTTGTACGGGTTTGTTGTTTTTGTAGGGGCAGGCCCGTGTGCCCGTCCCTTACGCGCAAGATTCGCCGTCAAAGGGGCGGCCATATGGGGCCGCCCCTGCCCGATTCCATTCGGGCAGCAGACCCTTGTATGGGAGAACTACCGAACAGGAGAAGCGAAATGGACAAGGTGCGACTGGGCGTGATCGGCTGCGGCAATATGTGCAAGCATCATCTGACCCCGCTCTGCGAAAACCGCGAGGTCATTTCCGAGGAACTTCATCCCTATGCCGAACGGGTGGAGGTCCATGCCCTGGCGGATGTGAGCCAGGAGAAGGCGGACGCCTTCAAGGACCAATACGGCGGGGAGTACGCCACCACCGACCCCGAGAAGGTGTTCGCCGACAAGAACGTGGATTGCGTCATCATCGCCACGTGGCACGATACCCACGCGCCGCTGTCGCTGGCCGCGCTCGATGCGGGGAAGCATGTGCTCATCGAGAAGCCGATGTGCATGACCGAGCAGGAGTGTGACGACATCCTCGCCGCGGTGGAGCGCACCGGCCTGAAGTACATGCCCGCCTTCCGCTGCCGCTTCGCCAAGGGGGCGCGCGATCTGAAGCGCGAGATACCGAACCCGGAGAACACCATCGCCTTTGCCCGGACGGGCGGCATCTGGCCCGAGACGATCTGGGCGCAGGACCCCATCAAGGGCGGCGGGCAGATTCTCTCCCAGGGCTGCCACATTGTGGACCTCATGTTCTACATCGCCGGGTCGGAGCCGGAGTCGGTCTATGCCACGGGCGGAGTGTTCCACCACGACAGCCCGGAGGTGATCGACACGATCAACGCGTCGGTTCGGTACACCAACGGCAGTGTCGGGGCGTTTCTCGGGGGCGACGGGGGGACGGGGAACCTGATGCTGCACCACCCGCTGGCGTGCAAGTGCCCGTTCTTCGTAATCGCGACAGAGAAAGGAAAAAGCGGTCTGGCCATCGACCACGGCCACGACGGGCGCTTCGAGAAGGGCAGTGCGAAGGACTGGACGCCGCCGTACGAGGAGAAGGTGTATTGCGAGGAGATGGGTGCTGACGCCGCCGGTGGTGTGCCGGACATCCTGCCCCACTTCGCCCGGGCCATCATCGAGGACGAGACACCGATTGCCACGGAGAAGGACGGCGCCCGCGCGACGCGCTTCATCCTCAAGTGTTTCGAGTCGGCGCGGACGGGGAATGTGATCAAGTTTTGACAAGGCGGTTTGACGTCAAGTCGGGGAGGGTCACCGCACCCTGCCTATTCGAATGGGTGGCACGGCTTGCTTGTCAAGCCGTGTTCGCCCTCACGGGTTGCGAGCGCCCCGTGCCATGACTTAAGGTAGAAGAGCCTTCCAGGCTCTTCATGAAGCGGCAAGATGCCGCTTCTACGTTGCGGGCGGGAGCGGTGTCCCGCCCCTACGGTCTGCCGGGGCAATGGTCAAGCGCCTGATGAGTGAGGAGAACAGATGCCGGACTTTCCGAAGATACCCGAGGCCAGGAGACTGGAACGGCTTCAGCCCCCGAAGGGCAAGGTGCGGATGGTCTTGGACACCGACACCTACAACGAGATCGACGACCAGTTCGCCGTCGTCTATGCCTTGCTCTCGCCGGAGCAGATGGACGTTGAGGCGGTCTACGCCGCGCCCTTCCACAACAATCGCTCCAGCGGCCCCGGCGACGGGATGGAACGGAGCTACGAGGAGATCCTTCGAGTCCTGGAGCGGCTGGATGTCTCACCCGAGGGCCTCGTCCATCGCGGCTCGACCACATTCCTGCCCGATGGCGAGACGCCGTGCGAGTCGGACATGACACGCGACCTGATCGAGCGGGCGATGGCGACCGATGATGAGCCGCTGTATGTCGCGGCCATCGGCGCCATCACGAACGTCGCGTCGGCGATCCTGATCGAGCCGGCGATCATCGAGCGCATCGTCCTTGTCTGGCTCGGCGGCCAGCCGCTGCACTGGCGCACGGCGCGGGAGTTCAACCTGAAACAGGATGTCCCCGCCTCGCGTGTGATCTTCGACTGTGGTGTGCCGCTGATTCATATCCCATGCACCGGTGTGGCCTCGCACCTGCAGACGACCGTCGCCGAGATGGAGCGATACGTCCAGGGTCGGGGGGCCATCGGCGACTATCTGACGGAAATCTTCAAGGACTATCATGCCGACCACTTCGCCTGGTCGAAGGTGATCTGGGACATTGCGACCATCGCCTACCTGATCAACCCGGCGTGGGTGCCGACGCTCCTCGTGCACAGCCCCATCCTGACCGACCAAGTGACGTGGAGCGTGGATCAATCGCGGCATCTGATTCGCCACGCCACGTATGTGGACCGCGATCCGATCTTCAAGGACCTTTTCACAAAGCTGAATGAGGGGCAAAAAGCGTGAGTGACGTTCATGATCCATCCGACTTCCCCGAGATCGAAGATGAATCGGACGAACGCCTGTGGCAGCTCATCGATGCCCTGAAGGACGACGACGCCGGCATCCGCAGCGCGGCAGCCTGGGCGCTGGGCAAGGGCGCGTGCGGTATTGCTCCGGCCATTGACGCACTGGCCGAGGCGCTGGGCGACCCGAACGCGGGGGTCCGCAAATCGGCGGCCGCCGCTCTGGGCGAGATGGAGGACGAAGCAAAGGGTGCCGCCTTGGCCCTCGCCGAAAGGCTGGGCGATGAGGATGTGCCCGTGCGGATGGTCGTCGCCGATGCGTTGGGTGAGATCGGCCCGGAGGCGCAGGCGGCGCTTCTTCACCTGCGTTCTGCGCTGGGGGATGAGCACCTGCTTGTGGCGCTTCATGTGCGGTATGCCCTGTCGAGGATCGGCGGCGATGCCGAGGAACACCTGCCGGTCTTCATCGATGCGCTTACCCATGCGGACCACGAAGTGCGCAGCGTTTCGGCGTGGTGCCTCGAGCGCATCGGTCCGGCTGCGGGGCCGGCGGTTCCTGCGCTGATCGCGGCCCTCGATGACGAGCACTGGTATGTGCGGCTGTCGGCCGCCGAGGCGCTGGGTCTCATCGGGCGGGCCGCCGAGTGCGCCATTCCAAAACTCCAGGCCATGCAGAACGATCCAAGCAAGGATGTCCGGAAGGTTGCGGCGGCGGCGATTGAGGATATTCGGGGCGCGAATGAGTAGGAACGAACCCCCTTTTTGGCGCGTGTCTACCTCAGGTTCATGAGCAACAGCGCCACCGCCGCGATGGCGATGCCGGCGATGGTTCGCTTGCTCATCCTCTCCCGCCAGAGCACGGCGGCGACGACCGCGTTCAGGATGAGACCGCCGCAGGAGTAGATGGGGAAGAATACGACGGCGGGAATGCTCTGAATTCCCTGTAGGCTGCATCGCACCGAGCAGAAGTTGACCAGGCCGAGGATGATGCCGATGACAACGGCCGGACGGGTAATGCCGTCGCGACGGGCCCCCGACTCCACGGCACACGTCAGCATGGGGATACCGAAGAGCAGGCTCTGGAACTCGTGGAGCTGCCCGCCGCAGCCGTAGGCCTGGGTCATCTTCCAGGCCAGGAATCCGGTTCCGTTGCCGAGGATGACCAGCATTACGTTCACGGGCAGGGCCCACCCCTTTTTCGTTTCGATATATTTTCCCTTGGCAGGCTTCAGGACCAGGAAGGTCGCGACGGTCAGGCCGATACCGATCCATTGGGCCACATTTGGCATTTCGCGAAAGAGAAAGATGGCGCCCACGACGGCGACCATGGTGGAGATGCGCATGAGTGTGCCCGTGACGGCGACGCCGGCGAGGCGGATGACGTTGAAGATGGCGACTACGGCCACCGCATACGAAACGCCGCCGAGAATGCCAATGGAGAGGAGGGTCCGATCATAATGAAGGCCGTTGATCAGATACCCCACCAGCGCCGCGGAGCCGGAGGCGATGACATAGTTGATTGCCGCCACCTGCGGCGTGGAGCATCCACGCGCCACGGCCCATTTCATCACCTGGGCGAAGGCGGTGGAGAGAAAGATGGCAAGGGCGAGCCAAATCATTTTCGATTTTCGATTGCCGATTTTGAATTTTTGTCAATCGCAAATCCAAAATCGAAAATCCGTTCAGATGACCTTCTCGTCGTACTGCGGCTCGCGGTGGCCGGCCTTGAACATGGCGCGCTTCGTCTTGAGGTAGAACTTGTAATTCTCCAGCGACACGCTCGGCGGCACGCGGTGGTCTACATGCGGGATGAAGCCGCCCTCCCGGACGACGGGTTCGAGGCGTTTCAGCTCCTCCTCGATCACCTTCGGGCCCTCGGCGAGACGCATCTTGCACACGCCGCCGATGATGAGGACCTGTGTGCCCCACTTCTCGCGGATCTCGACCGGGTCGCTTCCGCCGTTCACCTCGCAGGGGAACATGCAGTTGATGCCGCCGGCAAGGAAGCAGTCGATGATCGGGGTGATGTTGCCGTCGCAGTCGGTGAAGATGACGTCACATCCGTGCTTGCGAAGGATGTCCGTGATCCGCTTGTAGCGCGGCACGACGAACTGGTCGTACATCTTCGGCGAGATGATCGGACCCGAGTTGAAGCAGATGTCCTCCCACCCGGCCCCCATGTCGAAGTCCACGTACTGGCAGACTTCCTTGAGCTGGACTTCGACAACCTGGCAGAGCGTCTCGACGATTTCATCCAGGAGGTCGGGATCGTCGTACGCCAGCAGGCCGATGTGCTCGAAGCCGATCCAATTGCGCGGCACGCCGATCATGGAGCCGATCGGCGCGGCGATGGGATAGTCGGCATTTCGATAATGGTCCAGGTTCTCGTAAAAGGCGGGAGCGATTCGGCCCTCGGTGTGGGGGTCGAGATGCTTCTTGTATTTCTCCCAGTCTTTACGGTTCTTCAGGCTGAAGTCGATGTGCTGGGGGATTGACTTGTGTCCCGTCTTGTTGATCCGCGTGATGCGACCGTCGGCTTCGCGCTTGGTGATATACTCGTCGGTTTCCTCGATGACTTCGGCCTCATAGACCGGCCCGGGGAAGATCTGCACGTTCACCGGCACGCCGCCTCGGTTCTCGATGCCGAAGTACTCGTAGGCCTTGGCTTCGTTGTCGATCTCCTTCGGCAAGCCCTGCTCGTGCCATGTGGGCAGCGTTTCGGTCCAGTAGCCGAACTCGAAGAAGGGGATGCGGTCCACCTTCTGGTAGTGCATGACGCGGTTGAACCGCTCGCGCACGCTCATGGGTTTCGTGAATTTTTCGTTTCCCGAAAAAATGTCCGTCACGGATTCATCCTCCATTCGTATGCCTTAGGCATAGTGTTCCAGCTTGATCGGCTGTCCCGTCTCCGCGCTGACGGGGATGCTGGCGTCGATCTCCAGTTCCCGGTAGGCATCGACCATCGTCACCGGCGGTTCCTTGCCGTCACGGACAGCGCGGGCGAAGTTCTGCACGGAGTCGGTGAAGGTCTGGTCGAACGCGCCACGCGGGTTGCCATCGGCGGGCGCCCAAAGGACCTCCATGGGCTGGCTGCCATCTTCGGGGAAGAGCTGGCACTCGCCGGTCAGTTCGACGATCACCCCGCGCCCGAGTGTGCCGAGGTACTCGATTTTCAGGATGAGGTGCGCCCGGTTGTTTAGGACTCCGGTCAGCGTTCCGACCGTTCCGTTCTCGAACTTCAGCGCCGCTGCCCGCGGGCAGGGGTCATCCTTCTCGGGCATGAAGCCGCAGAGCTCGCAGACGTCGCCGTTGAACCAGCGCATGAGGTCGATGACATGGCTCCAGCAGTCGAGGTGGGCATAGACATTGATCGAGACCGGGTCGCCGATGCGCCCATCGTCGATGGCCTTCTTCAGGGCCAGGGCATGGGGCGCGGTGCGGTAGTTGAAGTTCATGCCGAAGTGCTTGCCGCTCTCGCGCCAGGCATCAACCATCTTCTTCGCGATATCGAGGTCTGTTCCCTTTACATTATATTGTCCCAGCGCACCGGCGAGGGGTTTCTCCGTGAAAACATGCTTGCCGGCCTTGAAGCACTCGATGATGGGTTCCGGGCGGAGCCGCTCATTGGTGGCGACATCGACGCAGTCGATTTCCTCCTTCTCCAACATCTCGGCCAGGCTGCCGTAGAGCGGAATGTCGAAGGTCTCGGCCATGACCTTGCCACGTTCTTCATTCATCTCACAACAGGCAACGAGTTCAACTCCTTCGGTGTCCCGGAAGGCCGGGGCGTGTCGCTTCAGTCCGATGGGGCCCGCACCGAGCATTGCCACTTTAAACGCCATAATCTGATCCTCCAATAGTTACAGGCAGAAACGTCCGAACACGATATGCCGATGGGTGTGCATTGTCAAGAGGGGAGCGGAAGATATTCCGCTACTGCTCCAGGATTCGCATGCTTCTCCCTTGCGCGGGATGCCAGAGGCTTTCCTCCGGCACACCGATGTTCGTGAGAATGTCCTCTGCCACAAGCGCCCGTTCGAGGTGGTCGAGGCTGTGGGCGTCGGAGCAGACGGAGAGCCTGGCCCCCTCCGATACCATGAGCTGGACATAGTCGTTGTACTGCTCCTTGAAGCGGTCTGAGTAGGTGGGGTTGCAGTAGATAGCCCCCGCGTTGATTTCGATGGCCGTTTCGTTGGCCACGGCCGTGCGGATAAACTCCAGGTGGAGGTCCTGCGGGACGACGGACAGGTCGTCAAACCACGGGAAGCCCTTCTTGTCGAACTCGTTTTTTGAGAACCACCACGGATGGACCACGACGTCGATCAAGGGATCTGCCGCGGTTTTACACATGGCCTGGTGCTGGAGGTCGATGAGCGTTGTCAGGTCGTAGGTGTCCAGATAGGTCCCGTGGACCCCGCCGATAGCGAAGTGGAACCCAAGGTTCTCCTTGATGACTTTGTTGTAGGGCAGGGGGGCCATGTGGGGTGGGATGTCGAGTTCGACGCCGAAGAAGACTTCCATGTCCGTTGAGTTGTTTTCAATGTCCGCTCGGATAGCCTTGTGCTGGTCGAGCTGGTCCAGCCGGTTCAGGTGGTCGGTGATGGCGATGGAGGCAAGTCCCAGTTCCCCGCAGCGCCGAAAGATCTGCGCGACGGTGGCTGTGTTTCCGCCGCAGCCGATGTGGCCAGTGTGAATATGATAGTCTCTTCCTCCGAACATATGGCACAACTCCTACGACAACATCCTGTTGCAGTGACAAATGGCGATAGCCAGTGCGTCGGCGGCGTCGGCGGGTTGAGGCGCCTTGTCCAGGCCCAGGATGCTCTTCACCATCTGCTGGACTTGGCTCTTGTGGGCGGCGCCGGTACCTACGACTGCGCGCTTGACGAGGCGTGGGGCGTATTCGCTCACGGGCAATCCGGCCTCGGCGGCGCACAAGAGCACTACGCCCCGCCCCTCGCCGAGCCGGAGCGTCGATGTGACGCTCTTGGCGTAGAATGCCTCCTCCACGGCGACCACATCGGGGTGATGCTCGGCGATGATTTCGGCCAGGCCGTCGTGAATCTGCTTCAGGCGCTCCGGCAAATCCTTGGCCTTGGCGGCGATGGCGCCGTAGGTGACGGGATGCAGCCGGCTGCCGACCTTATCGATCACGCCGAATCCCACGTTTCTTGTTCCGGGATCGACTCCGAGGACGCGGACGGTCTTCTTCATGGAGCAACGGACTCTTGAATTTGTGTGTGAAAAACCGTAGAATACAATAGTGAAGGGGAAACTGCAAGTTCAAGTTTTCGCTTGATATGCGATGACGTGTTGGTATACTGTCGCAACTCCCCCCATTCCTCTCGGGAGGCAGGTCCCGTGGGGAAGTGCGTAACGAGCAGATATGGAGATTGCATAATGGGCGAAGATGCTGCAGACGTTGCGGTGCAATCGAGAAAGATTGCTCTGAAATGCCCGTCATGTGGCGCAGGCTTCAAACACATGGCGTGGCAATCGGGAATGGTATGCCCCCAATGCGGGTCGGACGCCATCGCCCCCGCCGTTATCATCGAGGGGGCGATCGACTACAGCATTGCCGACCGCAGCAAGGGATACGCCATCGAGGACATCCGGTTTGCGAAGCTTGCGCAGTGGGCCGGTTTCATCACCGCCTACCAGTGCAACCAGGCCCTGGCCAAGCAGAAACAGATCGCCGACAGCGGCGCTCATGCCCCCCATATCGCCCAAGTCCTTATCTCACAAAAGGCCCTGAACGAGCTGCAGATGAAGGCGATTCTGGAGGTGTGCGAGAAGTCGCGTCCCGATGCCGATGACCGGGAGTTTGTGACGGTCGCGGTTCAGAATAAGTTTCTTACAAAGGAACAGGGGGACCAGATCATCCAGGCGCAGCGGGACATGAAGAAGGAGGGCAAGACGCCGCCTCCCGTGTCGGTGCTTCTCGACGAGAAGCGCATGATGAAAGAAAATCAAATCATTGCCATCCTGCGTGCTCAGCGCAACCGTTCCGTAGGGCCCATTCACGATGCGCACGTGGTGGTTGAGCGGCATCGGCCGCCCACGGTCCTCGAAAAGTATATCGGGAAGAAAGACGACCCGATGCGCAAGTGGCGCGCGGCGGCCTACCTCTCGTTCTTCACGATCCTTTTGTTGACGTGGGCGTGGTACTATGGGTTCCTGAAGTTCCGCGCCGAGCGCATCGCCTATTACTGCCCGAAGTGCAAAGACGTGTTCATTGCCAAGATGCACGACACGGTGCCGATCAAGTGTCCGTTCTGCGGGGAAAAGGCGGCCCTGTATGGTTACTTCTGCAACAAATGTCGAAGGGCCTATGGAGTGAATAACCGGAACAAGGCCAAGAAATGCACCCACTGCGGAAGCATGCTCTATTCGGAACTGAACGAGGAGCTGATCGAGGCCCATCGGAAACGTATGCGGGAGGAACGGGAAGCCGATCAACAGGGCATGCGAAAATCGGACATCAAGATCGAATAGACGCGCCCCCTGACCGGGGATTCATGGATGCTGTGTGCGGGGCCGACGAGCCGTCCCCCCCGCACAGACAGGACAAGGGAGCACTGCGCTGAGATGAGCATCAAAGGGGAACTGAAGGACATCAATCTGGCCGATATCTTCCAGATGGTGGCCATGCAGCAGCAGGAGGGCACGCTTATCGTCTCCGATGGGGAGACGAAAAAATGGCTCTATTTCTCCACCGGCAGCGTCAGTCTCCTCTCCGCAGGCAAACGGCGCCCCACCCCCCTGGGGCAACTGCTCCTCCGCGCGGGCAAAATCACCGAGAAGCAGCTTGACGAGGCCCTTGCTGTGTGGCGGCGAACCGGCAAGCGGCTCGGCGAGGTGCTGTGCGACTTTGGCCTTACGACCCAGGAAGAGATCGAAGTGGTTGTCCAGGGCCAGATTGCCGAGGAGATCTATGACCTCTTGGACTGGCAAGGCACCACCTTTGAGTTCGTCCCCGGCCCCCCGCCGGAGGATTTCACCCATGGCAGAGGCGACCGGCGAGAGCTGGCGTTCGACGTCAATACCATCCTCCTGGAGGCGGCTCGCCGGGCCGACGAATGGGACAAGATCGAGCAGGAGATTGGCTCCATCAACGAGATATTCGTCCGGGTTCAAACGCAGGGTGCATCGGCAAATCTGGAGGGCGATGCACTTTCGGTGTATCCGTTGATCGACGGGTCGCGCACGGTCCATGACTTGGTGGAAGCCCTTCGCCTGCCCAAGACCGATGTGGGCCGGGCCATGCTGGCGCTGCAGGAAGTGGGGCTGATCCGCCAGGCCACCCTGGAGGAAATCCTTCGGCTCATCTCCCTGCCCAGGATCGAGGAGCACCCGGAGCGCCTGTCCCGGCTTATGGAGCTTGCCGTGAGCCGGGAGGAGAACCTCGAGATGAGAAAGCGGCTGGCCGGGGTGTACGAGGACCTGGGCCGCCCTCTCGATGCCGCCCATCACTACCGCCAGATCGCAGCCATTCAGACCGAGCAATACAAACTGGCCGAAGCCGCCGAGGCCCTGCGCGAGGCGACCCGCCTGGTACCCGATGATACCGAGACCCGCGAGCAGCTTGTGGAGCTCTACGTGCGCTTGACCAATGTCCCCCATGCCGTACTCCATCTGAAGCGGCTGGCCAAGCACCATCTGGAGAGCAATGCACAGGCGAAGGCCCTGGCCGCGTACCGCCGTGCACTGGAGCTGTCGCCGTACGACTTCGAGTGCAGGAAACAGGTTGTAGACATGCTTCTTGGCATCCGGGATGTGGACAGCGCGCTGGAGGAGTGCATCAATCTCGAGATGTCCGCGACCACCCAGTCGGACCGGGAAGACGTGCGCGACCGTTACGGCAAGCTGCTCGCCCTCGCGCCGAATCTCTTGGAGGCGCGGAATCGACTGGCCGGGCTGACCGAGGTCGAGAGGCATCACGTCCGGCTGCGCCGGGGGACGATTCGGAAGGCCATTGTGGTCGTGGTTCTTCTGGTCATCAGCGCGGCCTTGGGGGGCTACATCTACATAAAGCAGAAGCAGTGGCGCAAGCGAGCCGAGCTGGTCGAAAGACTCCGTAAGGAAGGGCGGTACGAGGAGGCCCAGAGGGCGCTGCATGGGGACAGTTCCGTGGAGGCGACGCGGTACCGCAGACTTCTCCGCGAGCAAGAGCGAAAGGAAAAGGAAGACCGGCAAAGAGAAATCAAACGGCAAGAGCAGCGAGCCAAATCCTACGTTCGCTCCGGACAGCTCTTCATGGCAGCGAAGCTCTATCAGGAACTGGCCAACAAGATTGCCGACACCGACGCATGGAAGGCCACCGACCTGCGCGACAAGGCAAGCGGCCTGGAGGAGCGCTGGCAGCGCGCCGAGAACGAGAAGCGAGTCGGTGAGGACATGGTGCAGGCCGGGCAATACAAGGAAGCCCACGAGCAGTTCTTCAGGATGATCGAGCGGTCCCCCGACATCTGCCGCGCGCTGGGGGTCCGTCTGCCGATTTATGTGACGTCAATTCCCCCGGGCGCATCCCTGTCTGTGAATGGCCTGCCCAGCGGCGAGGCCCCCCGGGTCGTCTACAAGCAGCCAGGCGCTCCCATCCGTATTAGCTTCGAGAAACGCGGACACGAACGACAAACCCGTTCGGTTCTTGATGACAATGTGTGGCATCTGGATGTGCTCTTGCCCAGGGTCCGACTGTGGGTCTTTCAGACGGGGGGCGCACTGGAGGGGCAGGCGACCTGCGACAAGGGCGATCTCTATGTGGGGAGCCGGGACGGCATCCTCTACGTTCTCGATGAGCTGCGCGGCGATGAAAAATGGCGATTCAAATCCAGCGACGACATCATGACCACGCCCGCCGTGGCGGACGGCGCGGTGTTCTTTGGGACCAATGACGGCAAGGTCCATGCCATTGACACCCAAACTCACTCGGAGAGATGGAGCAAACCGTTTCGGGGGTTTATCCGTTCATCGCCGGTGGCAGTGAAACGGGGTGAACAGTGGGTGGTGGTATTCGGCGCGTTGGATCACAACGTGTATGCCCTGGAGGCGGGCACAGGAAAGCCCGTGTGGTCCTGCGGGCTCTCGAATCCCGTGCAGACCGCCCCCTGTGTAGCAGGGGACACGCTCTTTGTGTGTGACGACGGAGGCCACATTTACGGCCTGCGGGTGAGCGACGGCGTCCAGAGGTGGCGGTTCAAGGCCGACGGTCAGATTTGCGGTGGCCCTGCGTGGGGTAAGGATATGGTTTTTGTGGGCAGCGACCAGGGGACCGTGTACGGCCTTGAGGCGGCAACCGGCAAGGTGAAGTGGAAATTTGCGTGCGAGGGAAAAGTGATCGGTTCGTGTGCCGTCGGTGCGTCGAAAGTCTATGTGTGCAGTGAAGACAAGCGCGTCTACGCGATCGACCTGCAGACCGGCAAGGAAATCTGGCGGTTCTGCCCCGATGCCGCTCCCTCTTCCCCGCCCGCCGTTGCCGGCGACGCATTGTATGTGGGTACCGAGGATGGTGGGTTCTATGCAGTGGCGACCGCCGACGGGAGCGTACGCTGGAATGCCGTGCTGGAACAGCCGACGGGCGTGGCGGCTCGTGCTTCAGATGTGGGTGTTTTTGTGGGGGCGGAAGACCGGCGGATCTATGCCTTCAAACGGTGAGCATGGCGAAAAGCGCCCGGCCAAAAATAGCCGTTTTTTCGTTTGACAAAGACTTTCACGCATGATAGAGTGAGTGCGCTTGATCTCTGAAAGACCCATCGCCGCGGCAGTGGGATGGTGTAAATTTCGTTAACGGGAGAGGTCTGTTGCTTCTTTTCGGGCTCTTGGATTGGATCTTCGGCCAGAAGGCAGCGACACCGACAGAAGACATCGATGTGGCTGTTGTCGGCATGTCGGCGGACCAAATCTGTGTGCGTGCCCAGCGTGAGATCGACTCGGGCCACCTCGACAGGGCATACCACATCCTGCAAACAGGCCTCGCCGCCCACCCCGGTTCCGCCGAGATGAAATCCTTGTTTCAGCGGGTGGAGGGACACCACTACAGGGAGCAGATTGCCAGTTTGAGCGCCAGCGTTCGAAGCAACCCCGACCCGGCGAGCTACATTGCCCTCGTGGACGCCCATCTCGCCACCGGCGACCAGTTGGCAGCCCGGCAGGTCTGCAGCGAAGGGTTTGGGAAATATTCGGATGAGCCAGAGCTGGCCCTGAGGATGGGACAGATATGGTTTGACGTCTATCGCGAGGGATTCATCGCAAAGAACGCACTGAATGCCATTAGCAGCCTCAACTTGTGCCTGCAGAAAGACCCCAAGAATCACAGGGCGGTGGAGCTGCTCATCCGCATCTATGGGATGGTGGGCGCCAGAGCGCTGGCGCTGAAGCAATTCAGCCGCCTGCTCCCTGGCGGCGAGATGCATGCCGTCTACGACAGCATCATATCCGACCTCGGCCTGCCCGATGAGAACCTGGATCTCCTGTTTCGTGACTTCGAACGACAGCAGGCCATCAGCGGAGCAACAGCCCCCGCCGCCGTGGAGGCCGCCGAAATGGCGAAGCCGGATGAGGCGTTGCTGAAGGAAGTGATGAGTGGGCTTGCCGGCGCGAAAGGGCATGTGGCCACGGCGGTGGTGGACACAAACGGGACGATCACTGAGAGCGAAATCAAAAATGACATGGACGGCAAGGTGATCGCCGAGGTGGTGGATTCCCTCTCGGAGGTGGCCAAGTCGTGCTGCACCCGAATGGATATTGGCACATTTCAAGAAGAGCAGATTCAGGGGCCGAATGGGATGACTTTCTTGAAAGCGGTGGGCGATGTTACGATGTTTGTCATGGTCGATAAAGGCGCCAGAGCGTCCGAGATCATGGGACATCTGGCCAAGCTCGCCATCGGCCCGTAGGCCGGGAGGATCTGAGGTTGAAAGCTATCTTGGAGGAACTGAACAGCGTCGTCGGGATCAAGGGGAGCATGGTGATCGCAGAGGACGGCATGCTGATCGCGTCGCAGTTCGCCGGGATTGACGACGAGACAGCCGCCGCCCTGGCCTCGCGGATCATCCTGACGACAAGACAGAGCCTCGACAAGATCGGCTTCGGGGATATCACTCAGCTCGTTCTGACCTCGACACACGGGAAAATCGCACTTGTCTCCGCCGGAAACTCCTTCCTGATGGTGATGGCGGACATGAACACGAGCCTGGAGCATACGTTGATCGAGATCCTCAGCGCCGCCCGGAAGATCAAGAACATGGGCAAGCTTTCCCCAAGAGTCGGGACGCAGTAGCGCACGTTTGAGTTTGAACAGAAGAGAACTGTCGTGGTACAAATCAACTTTGCACTCAGAGAGGTAAGCTGCAAGATCGTCTACTATGGCCCGGGCTTGAGTGGAAAGACCACGAACCTCGAGATCGTCCACCAGAAAGCCCCCGCCGGCCACAAGGGGAAGATGACCTCACTGGCCACAGAGGGCGATCGAACACTCTTCTTCGACTTCCTCCCCCTGGACCTCGGCACGATCGGCGGGATGAAGACCAAGTTTCAACTCTATACCGTTCCCGGCCAGGTCTACTACAATGCAACGCGGAAACTGGTCCTTCGCGGGGCCGATGGGGTGATTTTCGTCGCCGATTCCGACGCCACCAAGATCGAAGAAAACATCGAGTCCCTCGAAAACCTCGAACAGAACCTGAAGGAAAACGGTCTCAACATCAACGAGATGCCCCTCGTCCTGCAATGGAACAAGCGGGACCTCCCCAACGCCCTTACCGTTGCCGAACTGGAGCAGAAGCTCAACCGATGGGGCGCTCCAAGTTTCGAGGCCGTCGCCGTCAAGGGCGAGGGGGTGTTTCCGACGCTGAAGGCCCTGGCAGGGCTTGTGCTCGAAAGCGTCAATACGAAGGGCGCTTCCGTTGCCAAAGAGGGCGAGGGGGCCAAGAAGCCTGGCGCGCCCACACCGGCGCAGCCCCAGCCCGCATCCGCCCCCACGCCACCCGGGCCCCAGGCCCCCGTCGCGCCCGCGCCGCAGGCACCGGCTTCACCACCGACGCCGCCGGGACCTCAGCCCTCGGC
>JAADGH010000095.1 GCA_013152475.1 Planctomycetota bacterium | reverse complement strand
AGCCAGAGCCAGACGATGACAAAGACAACGATCAGCACAATGGCCACGGGGAAGAGCAGGCCCTTGAGGAAGTTTGTCGCGATGCCGAGGACGACCTGCACGTACGACCAGAGGATCGCGACGAGGCTGACATCCGGCGTGGCGCGCTGCTGCATCTCCATGTTGCCGCTCGTGCCGCGAATCTGGTAGTCGCGCGGGAAGAAGACATCCCACTGCACCTTGCCGACGGACACGTCCGGGTCGGGCGTGACGAAGTCGATCGTCTTCATCATCCCCAACTCCGGCAGCGGGTTGGCCCAGATGACGCTCACGTCGAAGGACCGGTCCGCGCCGCCCTTGCTCATGATCGGGATGAGGATCGCGCCGTCTCCCGACCGGTTCGACTTCACCGGCACGCCGCGGATGTAGGTCCCCCACAGGTCCGCGCCCTTGCCGAGGTTTACCTTCAGGAACTGCTTGCGGGAGTTATGGACTTTGAAGGTGAGGTAGTTCACCGCCTGGCCCTGCGGCTTGACAACGGTCTTGATGATGCAGCTTTCCGCACTGGCTTTAGCCACCTCGGCGCGGGCGAGGCTGATGATGTCGAAGTCCAGCTCGCGCTTCGGCCCGGTGAAGCGATAGCTCCGCACGATGGGGATCGTGACACGGCTGACGAAGTCATGGGGCAGGGCCGACTCGTCCACCGGCGTGACGGCCCGGACGGGGCGCATCTTGATCTCGGCATCGCTCTTGGCCTGGGCGACGACGATGAAGCCCTGCAGGCGGTTCGCCTTGGGGAGGTTGATGCCGGTGAAGTTCAGCCGTCCCGATGCGCCGCTGAGGGCCTGCTCGTAGTTGACCCAGACGACGAGCTTGCCCTTCATTTTGTTTCGCAGCGTGATGTGCCACGTGCCGTTGATGAGCTCGCTGGTCTTGATCTCGTCGCCATCGACGGTCGAGTTGACGGCCTTCGGCGGCAGGACGACCTGGAACCCCTTGATCTCGGCCTTCTTGATGTCGAGGTGGACCTCCTCCACGGCAGTCATGAGGCCGGACTGGAACCGCAGGAGCGAGAAGACCTCCGCTGTGAGATGGGGCTGGAGGAGGGTCGTCTGCAGGCGGAGGGACCAGTTGGCGCGGGTGGTGGTGTAGGCCATGTTCATCTCGGGGAAGCCCTTATAGAAGGCGGGCATGGCCCCGACGGCGGCCCTTCGCAATGCCGAGCGTTCACTTTCGCGAAGCTCGACACTCGCGCGCGGGCCGACGCCGAGCCAGCCGGTCAGCTTCTTCGTGCCGACGAACTCGATGCCGCCGAGGGGGATCTCGGCCGAAAGGTCCTCGATGCGCCGCTCGGCGAAGACCTGGAAGGCATAGCCGCCGCGCACCTCGGCCGCCAGATCGACCCAGACCTCGCGGGTGGGCGCCTTGAGCGTCCAGTCCTCGATGGCCTGGCCGCGGACCTCGGTGACGGTCATGTTCTCGGGAATCCGCAGGCGGAAGTGGAACATCCCGGCCCGCGCGACCTCGATGGCGAAGAGGGCCTCCTGGCGGACCCAGTGCTCCTCGATGGCGATGTATTCGTATTCTTTGGCCGTGATCTCCGGTTCGACCTTGATCGTCTTGACGGACAGCGTGCCGCCGGGCTGATTGTAGGTGTAGGCGATCTTGCAGCCGCGCCGGATGAGCCACTGCGGCAGGCGGCGGACATCAATCTGCCGGGTTTTCACTGCGGAGTGGTGCTGAAGGGTGACGCCCCGCCCGACGGAGATGCCGATGACGCCATGCTCGGATTCGGCGCCCAAGGTTTCGATGCGGGGAATGATGACGCCATTGATCTTGACCAGGTTCATCTGGGCCACAACCATCAGGGCATATCTGCCTATGGCCCGTTCCCGCGTGCGAACGGTAAGGGTATTCTTCTCGACCGCATAGTCGAGCGGTTCAACCTTCACGCCGTAGGGGAGGCCGTTGGGGGTGGCCGGCGGACGGATACGTGACTTCCTCTCGATCCGGATGGGGACGATCTTTCCGCCCTTGACCTCGAGGACGGAGAGACCCTTGTGCAGTTTGAGGTGGAACTCATAGACGCCGATGTCGCGGATGTCGTAGGTGAAGTTCGATTGGATCGTGACGACGCCGCGCTCCAGATGCACATGGCTTTCGCACGTCGCGGCGATCTTGGCCCTGGCCCGCTCCACGCCGACGGTGACCTCGGCGGGCAGACTGTCGTAGGCATAGGCCAGGAGGACCGGTCGTCGGCCCTCGCGGAGATTGGCGGCGATGTCCACCTGCCGGGCGTTGATGGCCCCCCGGTGGCGGAGCATGAGGCCCTCTTCTGCGAGCATGGACATGGACCCGCGCTGGCGTCCGGCCTCGACGCTCGCGATCGGCTCGATCTTGATCACGGCAGGCGCCGACGGCGCGGGCTCCTCCGTCTCAAGCCTGATGGCGACGGACTTTTCGACCTCGCACTTGAGCTTGATCTCCACCGTGCGGTCGACGGCGGTCCATTTTTCCACGAGGTCGCCGGTGAGGTCGCGCAGGGAGACGCCTCTCGGCAGCCGAAGGGAGAGGGTGCTGACCTTCCCCCGCGTGACGGTGTAGTTGAGGGTGCTTACGCGGCGGACGAGTCCATCGCCGAAGGTGATAAAGGATTGATCATGGGCGACGACAACGGCCTCGAGTTCCTTCGCGAGGGCCTTGGGGTACCACTCGATCTCGACACGGCGCAACGCCGGCGGGTAGAGCCGGGCGGTCGTCGATGCCTTCGTCTCGCGGATCATCTCGATGGGGAGCTCCGGCTTGGTGACGATCTTGATGTCCGGCTCGGGGATGTCGAGGGTCAGCGAGTTCTGCGTGGCGATCGGGAATGGGATCGTGGCGCGTGCGGTGCGGCCGCTGCGGTCGATCTTGACAACGAAGGTGATCTGGACCTCATAATGGCCCTTTTCCTCGATGATGGCCTCGCAGCCGGCCGGAGTGCGGCGGAGGAAGAACTTCGCCGTGGAGATGGGGAGTTTGTTTGTGCTGAAGTCGATGACGGCGGCGTCGGGCGGGAGCAGGAGGACGGCGGCCAGTCCCTTTTCGAGGAGCTCGACCTTATAGGTGGCGTCGATCTGAAACTTTTTCTTGCCCGCCTGGGCAGAGTAGGTGGTCTCATGAATAATGTATCGTGAGACCCCATCGGCCAGGACGATGGCGGGCACGGCCACGACGGCCAGAAAAAGGAACGGGAGCAGCTTGCGCGCGGACATCGTGTATCCTCCCTGTTTAGGATTTATGCACCCATTTAGACGCGCCGGGTCTCGGAAGGTTCCCTCCGGACGCAAGAAATCTGCACATGATGGACCTTATTCTACCCCAGGGACATCGGAAATCAAAGCAGAAACGGGTCGGCCCGGACACGGGACGTGCCGCGATCCGTGGGCTGTGGCTCTCTACTCCGAAACGTACGGCCGGTTCTATTCCACAACGACCATGGCGTGGAGGCCCACCTCCGGCACGATGATCCGTGTGACGCCGCCGGCATGTTCCAGCGTCAGCTCCTCGCCGCCCGGTCGAAGCTGCGCCTTCTGGTACGATCCGCGCAGCTTCAGGACAATGTTCCGCAGCGGGATCACCTCCGCGCGGAATCCGGTGAAGCCCTCCGGGTTCGGCGCTGCGGCCCGGCCGAAAGAGGACACGTCGTTGACGAGGTGGATAATGGTAGCACCGCCGTTCTGATATAAGACCGTCTGCAAGATCATCGGCGCTTCGACCTCCAACGGAAGCGGCCTGGAGGCGGCCCACTTGATCGACTCGGCGATGAGCGTCCGCCCGAGGGGGTGGTTATAGCAGTAGTAGGCCCGCCCCAGGTCAAGGGGCGAGTAGACCCCCCTGCCCTTGCCGACATTCCGCACGAGCAGCGCGCGATAGCCGAATCCCTTCTCCGGTGTCAGCGGGCCCTTGCGCCTCCGCCACGCCCCGGACATGGGGAGCAGGCTCTGCACGCCCTCGGTCAGTTGGCCCGTCTGGACCATGCCGATCTTTCGCTCCGTGGGACCGACGTAGAGCGAGCCATGAGGGCGAGGCTCAATCAATCCCTGCGACCAGAACCCCGAACGAGCGACCCCATTGTTGTTGACAATCGGGTGATTGCGCTCGGCAAGCCGTGCCGTCCACGACACACCGTAGTCCGTCTTGCCCTGGTGCGCACCGATCAGCGGCTGAAGACCGGGCGTCTTGCGCTCCGCGCCGAAGGGGTCGAACATTCCCGACTGGAACGTGGCCACAAGGCCGCCGCCGCTCTCGACATATTTCGTCAATGCGGAAATTTGTTCGTCGGACAGACAGGCGCTGTTCGGCAGGACCACCACGGCATACTTCTGCAATGTCTTGAGCGACGCAACGTCATCGTCGGTGATGATTGCGATGGGGAGGTGGGTCTCCAGACACACTTGGAAGATGCCGAAGATATTCTTGAGCCAGGCATCCGTGGCCCCTTGTCCGTTGGCGTTGGCATACCAGGCGAGGGTATCCTCGGAAAAGTACAGGGCCGCCCACGGGACCAGCTTGGCGTCGAGGACCCATGGCTCGCAGTCCTTGATGTGCTGCCAGATGCGGCCCATCTCGTCCCAGTTCCCGCCGGTGGTGACGTTGGGGACGACACCGTTGGCCAGGCTCGAGAATGCCTGCGATTGGAGCTCCACCTCCGGCATGTTGAACGTGACATGCCACATCTGGCCGATGCCCGGCCACGTGCGGCAGCGGAGAAAGAGGTTCTGCCACGGCTGCTGAATCGGCCACGCCCACGGCCGACGCCAGGTGTGTTGGGTTTCCCAGCCGATTTCTTCATTGAGCCCGTCCACGCATTTTCCCGCGCGGGTGGTCAGGAAGGATCGCAGCGCGACGTCGAAAATCCAGCCGCGTGTCTGATTGACGATAACGGCGATCTCGGGGTTCACGGCATGGAGCGCCTCGGTCAGGTCCAACAGCCACTCCTCGCGCGTCCAGCTCTGGAAGTCGATCCACCTCTGGTAAAGCGGGTCCTTGGGCCGGAGCTTTCGCGGCGGGTCCACACCAAACTTCTTCTTGAACAGTTCGCGGCAATACTTCGAGCGGCATCCGCCGGGCGGGGCGGTGAAAGGCATGTCGATATGGATGCCGTCGATCCCCGATTCCTTTGCGATCTTGACCATTCGGTCCACGAATGCCTTGCGGTAGGGCGAGTTCCAGCAGCCCCACGTGGCGCGAGGCCTGCCTTCCATGCCGACTTGACGCCACTCCGGGTGTTCGATCAGCAGGGGGTCGAGGGTGCGGTCGCAGTTGACGTAGCAGAGATACTTCAGACCGTATTTGTGGGCGGCATCGGCGTAGCGCTTCACCCAGGTGTATTTCACTTCGTAGCCGTCGGGGAGCTGCTTCGCATCCGCAGGCAGCTTCCGTATCTTGCCATTCATCATCCCGGCGGGGATTTCGCCGGCGGAGTTGATTACATTGGCCCCTTTCTCCGCTGCCAGCTTGCACCAGTCCTCGATGGTGATGTTGGGGTTCCATTCCGAATGGGCATAGCAGTGACGCAGGCGCTGGTGGAGCCATTTCGGGTGCTGGGTGATCTCGCGATCGTGCTTGAGTTCCGGCAGGCGTGGGCCCATAGAACGGACGACTTCCTCCAGCATCTTGTCGTTCGGCCTGCCGGTCTTGCACGTGATGAAAACGCAGTCGGGCCGAAGCGCCGTCGAACCGAGCGCCAGAACGTGATCGCCCTTCTTTAGTTTTTGGGTCGCAATCACCATCCATCGCCAAACGCCTGGGCCGACGCAGCCGCCGGTGCCCGGCAGGGGAACCGCGTCGAACTCCGGCTCACCTTTCGGGTCGATAGCCACCTTCTGGTTCACATCGCCCGGCGCACCGTAACGAAACCAGAAATGGTATGTCCCGTCCTCCGGCACGCTGAACTTGTAGGTTAAATATCCCGGTTTGAAGAATCGGTAAACCGAACAGCCGTCGCTGGCGGCGAGGTCACTGGCGATGGCCGCGAAGCCAGGATCGTCCGAGTGTCGGCCGTCGTAGTCCTCGCATTCGATGAGAATGCCGCCGCGGACAGCGCCGACGGGGGCCGCGCGCAGGGAAACGGCGCTTGTTGTGGCGAGTGCAAAGAGAAGGGGAAAAAGCGTTCGGCAAGGATTGCGCATGGCGGGTTCCTCCTGGAGCATGAAAAATTGTCTCTCGCGCGATTCTCTCTGAACTTGGCCCCCCATCGAATACCGAACCCATGCGCTCCCGTCAAGGGGATTTTGTGAGAGGATAGGCGGATAGAAGGTTTGACATTCTGCCCGATCTTCGTAAAATGGGACGCGGCCTGGACAAGACAAGATCAACTTCGTTTACCCATTGAGGAGTTGTTCCAATGCGCAAGGATCGAGTCGCCTTTCTGAGGAAATTGGTGGATGCACCCAGCCCGTCGGGCTTCGAGCAGCCGGTGCAGAGGGTCGTCCGGGCGGAGATGAAGAAGTACACCCGCGAGGTCCGAACGGACGTGCATGGGAACGTCATCGGCATTGTCAACCCCCATACCGACTTCCGTGTCATGCTCGCCGGGCACTGCGACGAGATCGGCATGATGGTCATGAACATCGACGACAACGGATACATCTACTCGTCCGGCATCGGGGGTGTGGATGCGGCCATCGTCCCCACCCACCGGGTTGTGATCCATTCCGAGAAGGGACCGGTGCTCGGGGCCTTTGGAAGGCGGGCCATCCACCTGGCCCGGCATGATGACTCATCAAAGGGCGGGAAGCTCCACGATATGTGGATCGACATCGGCGCAAAAAACAAAAAGGAGGCCGAGAAGCTGGTGTCCGTCGGCGATCCCGTCACCTTCGCGGCGGAATTCGCCGAACTCCGGAACCATCTCGCCCTGGCCCGGGGGTTCGACGACAAGGTCGGCAGTTTTGTGGTGGTGGAGACGCTCCGGCTTCTTCAGAGGAAGAAACTCTCGTGCGGGGTGTATGGCGTATCCACCGTGCAGGAGGAGCTGGGCCTGCGCGGCGCGAGAACCAGCGCCTTCGGCATCGACCCGCAGGTGGGCATCGCCATCGACGTCACCCACGCCACCGATTACCCGAAATGCAACAAAAACATCGGCGGCGACATCAAACTGGGCGAAGGACCCGTGCTGCATCGGGGGGCCAATATCAACCCAGTGCTCGGCGACCTGCTGATCAAGACGGCCAAGCAAAGGAAGATTCCATACCAGATATCCGGGGCGCCGTCCGGTACGGGCACGGATGCCAATGTGATCCAACTCACGCGCGCTGGGGTGGCGACGGGGCTCATCAGCATCCCGAACCGATATATGCACACACCGGTGGAGATCGTCTCGCTCGACGATCTGGAGAACGCCGCCAGGCTTCTCGCCGCTGTGATCGAGCAATTGAAGCCCAAGATGGACTTCACCCCGTGACGCACCTTCGGAAAGGAGTGCCGGATGCCTGAGCTCGGAGACCTTCAGCGGTTGGGCAGAGATGCCCTGACGATGGAGTTCCTCTATGTCCCTGTAGGAGGGGAACCGAACGAAAAGGCATTCTGGATCGCGAAGCAAGAGGTCACGCTGCGGCAGTACGCCGATTTCATCCGGTTCAATCCCGAGTGGCGGTGGGACGCCATTACGCCGAGCATGGCCGACGCCGATTATCTGAAATCGTGGAACTTCCGCGAGCCCGACTTCGTCCACTACGACGACCCCGTCGTCTTCGTTTCGTTCTTTGCGGCGGAGGCGTTCTGCAAGTGGGCCGATGTGCGGCTGCCCAAGGTCGAGGAGTGGAGGCGCACGGCGGCCCTGCTGGCCAATCACGGATTCGAGCGCCTTGCCACCCGCCACCCCATCGGCAACTGGACGGCCACTGTGGGCAAGGGCACACGTCGGCTCATCGCGGGGATCGACAGCGATCCGGAGGGCCACAAGCCGACGGCGGTGTCGCCCCTCTGGGGGTTCCGCTGTGCCGTGGACGAGTAAGGTCGGCCCACGCCTTGCCCCCCCAACATGCGCACTTCCCTGCACCATGGCCCCGCCCGCAGAGCCCCCCGCAAATGGAAAGTAGTTGCAAAAAGCCGATCGGGGTGATAAGATTAAACAGCCCCCTTGGCGCCCGGGATGAATGCCCTGATTGTGGAGTAAGTCTATTTTGACCACGCGAACCACACCCTTTCAATCCACGACCATCCTGTCGGTTCGACGGAAAAAGGAAGTCGCCCTCGGCGGCGACGGACAGGTGACGCTGGGCGACGCGATCGTGAAGCAGAATGCATGCAAGATTCGGAAGCTCTACGAGGGGAAGATTCTTGCCGGTTTTGCCGGTTCGGCAGCGGACGCCTTCGCATTGCTCGAACGCTTCGAGGACAAGCTGAAGGAACACTCGGGAAACCTGGTCCGGGGCGCGACGGAGCTCGCACGGGAATGGCGCACGGACCGGGTCCTCCGGCGGCTGGAGTCGCTGCTCGCCGTGGCGGACAGGGAAACGTCGCTGGTCGTCACGGGAACGGGCGATGTCATCGAACCGAGTGACGGCGTGATCGGCATCGGGTCGGGCGGTTCCTATGCGGTGGCCGCGGCAAGGGCGCTGCTCGCACATACCAAACTCGGCGCACGGGAGATCGTCGAAGAGGCCCTGAAGATTACGTCCGATATCTGTATCTACACGAACAACCGGATCCTCGTTGAGGAACTGACGTGAAAGACCTCACCCCCCGCAAGATCGTTGCGGCGCTCGACCGATACATCATTGGCCAGGCGGACGCGAAGCGCGCCGTTGCCATCGCCATCCGCAATCGGTGGCGACGCCGGCAGCTCGACGACAAGATGGCCCAAGAGGTGATGCCGAAAAACATCATCATGATCGGCCCGACCGGGGTCGGCAAGACGGAGATCGCCCGGCGGCTGGCCGCCCTTGTCAAGGCGCCTTTCCTCAAGGTGGAGGCGTCGAAGTACACCGAGGTGGGCTACCACGGGCGGGACGTGGAGTCCATGGTGCGCGATCTTGTCGAGCTGTCGATGAATATGACGCGCAACGCGCACATGGAGATGGTGCGCGAGAAGGCGGAGGCGGCGGCGGAAGAGCGGCTTCTCGACATCCTGCTGCCGATGCACGATCTCATGGATGAGGAGGCGGAAGAACAGGCCAGGGCGACCCGCGAGAAATTGCGAAAGCGCCTTCGGGACAAGAAGCTCGAAGATCGGATGGTGGAGATCACTATCGAGGAGAAGCCGATGGTGGTGCAAGGGGTCGTGGCCGGCATTGAAGAGATCGGCGTAGACTTCCAGAACATGATCGAACGCATGGTTCCCAGCCGCAGCCAGACGCGGAAGGTGTCCGTGGCGGAAGCGCGGAAAATCCTGGTTCAGCAAGAAGCAGACAAGCTGATCGACAAAGACAAGATGACGGAGGAAGCGCTGAACCGCGCCGAGAACATGGGGATCATCTTTCTTGATGAGTTGGACAAAATCGCCGGCCGCGAGAAAGGGGCCGGTCCCGATGTGTCCCGCGAGGGCGTCCAGCGCGACCTTCTGCCCATTGTGGAGGGATCCACGGTGGCCACGCGGTACGGCCTGGTGAGAACGGACCATATCCTGTTCATCGCCGCCGGGGCGTTCCACGTTGCCAAGCCCTCGGACCTGATCCCGGAGATGCAGGGACGCTTCCCGATCCGCGTGGAGTTGCAGGACCTGGGGGAGGAGGAGTTTGTCCGAATTCTGACGGAGCCAGAGAACGCCCTGACGAAGCAGTATAAGGCCCTGCTTGAGACCGAAAAGATGACGCTGAAATTCAAGAAGGACGCGATCCGGGAGATCGCGAGAATCGCAGCGGATGTGAATCACCGCACACAGAATATCGGAGCGCGGCGTCTTCAAACGGTAATCGAAAAGGTGCTGGAGGACGTCTCGTTCAACGCGCCCGATATGGAGGGGGTGAACCTGGAGATCGATGCGAAGTACGTGAAGGACGCGCTCCAGGACATTGTCAAAGACGAAGATTTGAGCCGATATATCCTGTGATAGGCAATCATCCCATAGCATCATGTTCACAGTTGTACTTGTCTACCTGATTCCGGCTGGACTGCTCTGGGCGTATCTGCTGAGAGAAAGTTTCATCACGTTCCGGCGCGATATCACACTGAAGGCGGACAAAGAGGTGAGCCTTCCCGACGATCCGCCGATGGTGACGATCATGGTCCCGGCGCGAAATGAAGAACACAACATTCGCGAATGCGTCGAATCGCTCCTGGCTCAGGATTACCCCAACTTCGAGGCCATCGTGGCCAACGACCGCTCCACCGACCGGACGGCAGAGATCGTCCGCGAGATGTGCGCCGAGCATCCGACGCTTCGCCTCGTCGAGGTCCACGAGCTGCCCGAAGGCTGGACGGGGAAGAACCATGCGCTGCACACGGCCGTCCAGGAGGCCCAAGGGGAGTACTTTGTCTTCACCGACGCCGACACGCGCCACGCGCCGTCGTGCATCTCGCAGTGCATGAATCATGTGCTGGCCCATGGCGTGGACATGCTCTCCCTTGTGGGAGAAATGGACCACCGGACGCTGTGGGAGAAGATGTTCGTGCCGCCCATTGCCGCCACACTGATGCTGTGGTTTCAGCAGAAACATGTGAACGACCGAAGCAGCCACGTGGCCTTCGCCAACGGCCAGTATATCCTCATCAGTCGTGCAATGTACGAAAAGTGCGGCGGCCACGAGCGCGTCAAACACGAGCTGCTGGAGGACATCGCCATGTCCAAGGAGGCAAAGAAAGAAGGCGGCCATATCAACCTCGCCTATGGGGGCGACATGTACAGGGCCCGGATGTACGACTCCTTCGGGGATTTCTTCCGCGGGTGGAGCCGCATCCTTCACTCGGCCCTGAACAAGAATGCCGGACGTTTGCTGCTGCAATGGGTGCTGACCGCATTGTGCTCCATATGTCCGTTCGTGGCGGCCGTGATGAGCGTGATTGGGGTGGCCGCGGGGGCGGACGGCGCGCTTCTCTGTCTGATTGTCTCGATACCGGTCTGCGCCATGGTGATCTGGGCCGTGTCGAGGACGTACCCCATATCGAAATCCAAGCGGCGCTACGCCCTGCTACACCCCATCAACTGTCTGGTGATCCTTGCGGTGTTGGCCCATGCGTTTTATACTGCCGCGACGGGGTCCGGTATTGTCTGGCGGGGAACGGTCTATTCCTCAAAATAGCATCCAGAAAGGGCGCCCATGGAAGTCGAATTGATCTGGCAGACCGGAAAGACCGGAACGACACGCCTGGACCTGGAGCCCGGCCAATCAGTCACCATCGGACGCGGCGGCGACACCGAGCTCCGCCTGAGCGATGCGCGCCTCTCCCGCCGGCACTGTGTCCTCTCGCGAACGGGAGGGAAATTCACCCTGGAAGACCTGAACAGCCAGAACGGCACGTTCCTCAACGGGAAGCCCGTCAAAAAAAGCGTCCTCTCACACGGGGACAAGGTGTCCATCGGCGCATACACCTTCGTCTTCGGCTCCAAGGCGGAGACGGAAACCACGACCATCGAGATCCCCTCCGCCACCACCGAAATCAAGCTTCGCTATGAACCGCAGAAAAAGGAGTTTCTCGCCACCACCACCAGCATCTCGGGCGTGCAGGACCTGGAGCGAGTCAAGCATGACCTGGAGATGATTTACAGAATCGGCAATCTCGTCAGCTCCGAACAAAACCCCTCCAAGCTGTTCCAGCGGCTGCTGGAGGCCATCATGGAGGCCCTGCCCGCCGACCGGGGCTTCCTGCTCCTTGTCGGAAACCGGGGCCTGCCCTTCGAGATCGTAGCCAGATCGGGAACCGACAGCGACGCCTCGTTCAGTCGCACCGTCATCGACGAGACCGTCATGAACGGCGTCTCAATCCTTACGGCGGATCCCCTCGCGGACACACGCTTTCAGGCCAGCGACAGTATCGCCATTCAAAATCTGCGCTCTATCATGTGCGTCCCGCTCAAGGCCGAGGATCGAATCATCGGCGCGATCTACCTCGACTCCCACAACCCGATGCAGCGCTTCGCCGAGCAGGACCTCCACCTGCTGTCGGCGGTGGGCGTTCAGGCCGGCATGGCCATCCAGCGCGCCAAGCTCGTCGATCGCCTCCAGGTGCTCTTCTTCGACACCGTCCGCGCTCTGGTCGCCACCATCGAAACGAAGGACCCCTACACGAAAGGACATTCCGAACGGGTGTCGGCCCTGGCGGTCCAGATCGGCAAAGACCTGAAAATCCCGTCCGCAGGGCTGCGTACGATCCAGCTTGCGGGCCTCATGCACGACATCGGAAAAATCGGCGTCCCGGAGCAGATCCTTAACAAGCCGGGACAGTTGAGCGACGCCGAATACGAGCTGATCCAGCGCCACCCGTCGGAGGGAATCAAGATCATCAAGAACATTCGCTATGTCGAGAACCTGATCGGGCCGGTGCTCCACCACCATGAGCGATGGGACGGAAAGGGATACCCGGAGGGACAATCCAAGAACAAGATTCCCCTCGGCGCCCGCATCATCGCCGTCGCCGACGCCTTCGACGCCATGACCTCGGCCCGGCCGTACCGCCCGGCCATCCCCTTCAAGAACGCCGTCCAGGAGCTGCAGAAAAAGGCCGGCCAGCAGTTCGACCCGGATGCGGTAAAGGCCTTCGTCTCCCGCTTCGAAAAGGGACGGCTCGAAACGCCGGATCGGAGCTTCTCCGACACCATCGCGGAGGGGATATTCCTCAAGGAAGAGGACGACTGACCCCGCGCCTTACAGCGCCGCGCGGTAGATCATGGCGATGTCCTCCTGCGTCGGGCGCCGGGGGTTCACGTCCAGCAGGCGCGTCACCTTGGCCGCCGACTCGGCCAGGCGCGGCACATCCTCCTCAGCGATCCCGAACTCTTTCAGGTGAAGCGGCATCTCCACATCCTTCGCCAGCTTGATCATGGCCCGAACGGCCGACTTCGCCGAGATTTCCACTTCCCCCATCGCCTCGGCGACACGCGCCAGCTCCGCCTTGCACACGGGCCGGTTGTATTCCATCACCGGCGCGAGCATCAGCGTGTTGGCCACACCATGCGGCATGTGATACTCCCCGCCCAACGGATAGGCCAGAGCATGAACCGCGCAGCAACTGGAGTTCGCAAAGGCCATCCCCGCCATGGTGCTTGCCGTCGCCATGGCCAGGCGGGCGGTCGTATCGCCGCCGTTCTCGAAGGCGGTGCGGAGGTTCCGAGCGATCAGCTCCACAGCGTGGATGCCAAGCGAGTCACTGATCGAATTCGATCGAACAGAAACAATTGCCTCAACAGCATGGATCAGCGCATCCATGCCTGTCGCGGCGGTGACCTTGGGAGGCATCGTGCACATCATCTCCGCATCCACAAGGGCGACATCGGCAAACATGTAGGGGCTGACGATGCCGCGCTTGAGCGACTGCTCTGTGTCCGTCAGGATCGCTACAGCCGTCACCTCGGAACCCGTGCCGGAGGTTGTGGGGACCAGGATCTTCGGCAAACCCGGCCTCGGGATGAGGTCGATACCGAAGTACGGTCGGGGGTCGGGCTCGTTTGTCGCGATGAGTGAGACGACCTTGGTCACGTCCATGGAACTCCCCCCGCCCACGCCGATCAAGAGATCGTGTCCGCCCTCCTTCAGCACTGCCAATGCACTCTCCGCGCAGGCAATCGGCGGCTCGGGCTCGACGCCATCGAAGACGTCGGAGGGGATGCCGGCTACCTTGAGCGGCTCGGCCACCTTGTCCACCAGGCCCGCATCCGCCACCCCCTTGTCGGTGACGATCAGTACCTTCGTGCCGCCCAGCCGTTTCACCTCGTCCGCTAACTCAGCCAAAACACCGATGCCGATCTTCACCAGACCGGCGGTGCGAAACACAGTGGTTTCTTGCTTCATGTCACTTCACTTTCCTGATCTTGCACGCAATGTCCCGTTCAACCCGCGGGACGCGGATGGTCAGCATTCCGCCTTTCGACTCAGCCGTCGCCGTTGACTGAATGCAGCCTTTCCACGTATCCCACCATTCCACGCTGTAGGTTCCGTCCTCCAGTCCCGCGACGTCGGCCCACATGCCGTCCACGGGAACAGGTTTCACTTTCGTGTATTTGTTATACCACGTGCTCAGCGTATTCTGAATCCACAACGCGGCGAAATCCTTCTTCTTCATGCCGAAGATACGCAGCGGCCTGGCCCTCTCGAAGCACAGGTAGTTCTTCAGTATGTACGTCAGCTCGAGGCGGTCTTTGCCCCGCATCTCGACGCGGATCTCGTGCTCGCCCGCAGGCACGTCAACCGTCACGCCCTCATCGTAGGCCGTCCGGTAGTTGTCATACATCGCCACGTATTCCGTCTTGATCCCCAGGCCCTTCGCGGCGGGGAAGGGCTTCTCGACCACTTTCTTTCCGTCGAGAAACACGAGGAGCGCATTGTCCTTGTTCCCCACGGACATGCTCACGTGCACGACAAACCGGCCGGGCTGTTTGAAGTGGACCTTGAACGTCGGAGGCTTCCCGCGCGACGGACTCCGAAACAGCATCGACGAGATCATTTCGCTATTTTCAATCGTGCCGTCATCCCGGATATCGAAGGTCGATACCGGCGCGGCTTTCATCCGCCACTTCACACCGGTGGGGATGATATAATCCACGTAGTGCAGTTTTTCGGGCAGTTTGGCCCATCGCGCCGCAGTGATGGGCATCGCCTTCAACTCGGGATCGAGCCAGTCGATCTTGCGGACGAAATCGGAAACCGGCTTGAACTGGTGGTAGAGATCACACGCGTCGATGAAGCTGCTGACATACCAGTGCGCCGCCGGACCCGCGCCGCGGGAGAACATGGGCGCCCAGAGGCCGTTGTGCAGATGCAGCCCGTCGGCGTCCCACTCGCGGACGGTCCGCATAAAGTCGGGACCGACTCCGAACTCGCCGACAAAAAACGGCTTCTTGGACGTATCGGTGATCCCCACGCACATCTCCCGCTCGGCCATGGCCACATCCCGTCCGTGGTAGCAGTGGATCTGGTTGATCTCCATCTCCGGCAGGCCGAAGATCCGTGGCATCAAGCCATGGTCGCCCATCACGCTGGTCGTGATAGGGTGTTCATACGGATCGATGCTCCGCAGGTATCGCGCCGTGTCCCGGAGCCACGCCGCGCAGGCGTCGATGATGTCCTTGCGCAGGGAGACTTCGTTCCAGAACTCCCAGCACATGGAGTTCGGACTCCACCCCCATCGGGCCACAACATAGCGCAGCTTGTTTCGGACAAAGCGCTGGACCTCCTCGTTCGTCCAGAAGTCCTGGTGCGAGTCGGTCACGCCGCCGTTCTTTTTGAGATAGTGATCGTACGACGCGCGCCAGGCGATCTTCTTGCCAGCGTGCTTTCCGGATCGAAGATTGACGTTGGCGTTCGCATTGTCGAGACAGTGCATGATGTAGATGCCGCGGCGTTCCGCCAGTTCGTAGAGCCGATCCACTTCCCAACTGGAACCCTGGTGGTAGTATCCCAGCCCAAGGTAGCCGGTAGCTTTATCGGGCGCCATCTCGATGGCACTGAACCAGGAATCCATCCGCAACCGGACGAAGTTGCCGCCGCCATCGGCGACGCGGTTCATGTATTTCTCACACGTCGGCAGACGCTCGGGCGGAATGGGCCGGCCCAGTCGCGTGCTGTAGAACAGGTTGACGCCGATCGGGATGTAGAGCTCGCCGGACTCGAACTCAAAGTAGTAGGGATTCCTCTTGCTGACACGGACATAGCCCTTCGTCCTGGCGGCAACACACTCGAACTCCCCCGGCGCGGATTCGGCCTTGCTGTTCCTGTCCTTGACGGTGATCCGGTATTCGTACCGCCCCGTCTCTCTCGGGGCGAAGCGGACCTTCCAGACCGGCCGGCCGGCCGGGTCGTAGCCGGCTTCCGGATCGGGCCGCCGCTTGAAGTCCTGGTAGAAGAACGCGGGAATCTCGAAGGTCTTCCCCGAAGGCGACTTGAAACGACAGACAACGTCCACCTGCTCCGGGTCAAAGGGATTGTCGAACGTGGCGTCCAGGGGAAAGGTCAGCTCGAATTTCTCGCACTGCTTCACGGATGTCTTGTTCTTCTCGACCTTGCCGATCTTGAGTTTCTTCTCGCACACGATCCCAAGTTCCAGCATCCGCTTCCGACGCTTGGCCTCCGCCATCTTGCGCAGCTCCTCTTTCCGGCGGGCAAGCAGCTCCGGCGACGACTTCTTGACCGTCACCCTGACCTCCACACGGGCCTTGATCCCCTGCTCACATGGCGCCTCGATCCGCAGACGATACGACTTGTGCATCGTCTTCGTCCAGTCGGTCAGAAGCCACGTCACATTCTCCCCCTTGAGGGTGAAAGCGATCTCGTACCGAGGCGTGGTGAACGTGACGCCGTGCACGCCGGCAAACCCGACATGCGGCGATCGATCCGGGGAGCCGAGAACCACGGCGCGATCTCCCTGTGCCGTCTTCGCCAGGATCACCGCGTCGGAGACAAGGTTCATGGGGATGTCGAGGAAGTAATAGCTCCACTGCGCGCCGGTCTTTGCCTGGGCCTCGTAGTCGATGGTCCATCGGACGCCGTCCGGCGCAACAGAAAGATGCTTCTTGTAGAAGATGATCTTGGGCTTGTCCTGGGAAATGTCACAAACGGAAGCGCCCTTCTCCTGGATGAACTTCCGCTCCGGGTCGCCGTCCTTGCCGTAGACGAAGACCACTCGCCACTCCTTGCTCTTGTCGATGAGCTGGAGCATCTCGTAGTTGATGATGCGATCGCCGGCGAACGTCAGGGAGTGGCCTCCGCTTCCCGAGACCCCCACTTCGTACGAACCTTGGCGGAGGATGCGCAGGCCGTCGGCTGCGCAGGACTGGAGAGGAAGCAGCCCCATGGATAGCAGAACAACAAACCAGGAAGAACGGCGCATTGCTCCCTCCTGTGTGGACGATGATTGACCGGCTGCCCCGCGCCCCGAGAGGGACGGGGGAGGGATCGCTCTCCCTCCCCGGCCCGCTGTTCCTGCTACAGGTCCATGCCTGCTTCTTTGATCAAGTCGTTCGGATTCACCGACGCGCCGCCCTGCTCGGCGGAGGCATATCCGGCGACCGAGATGGCCAAGCTCTTGACGCCCTCGTCATAGGGAACGGTTGCTTTCTTGCGCCCTTCCTTGACGGCATCGACAAAATCATAGTAGACCCAGTTGTGCCACTCCTCGCCGCCTTCCTCGCTGCCCTCTTCATCGCCGGCCCAGGTGGCGCTGCCGTTCTCGATGGTAATGATGAGGCCCTCGGCAATCACCTTGAAACCATTGTCCCACTTCGCCTGCGGCACCATGGAGCAGCTCAGCGTCCCGATCGCCCCGCTCTCGTAGGTCATGGTCAGGGCCGTCGTGTCGGGAATGTCCACGCCGGGGTACTCGCTGCACAAGCCGGGCTTCGGCGGCTCATCGGAGGTCGGCGTCCAGTCGTGGGCCTGGGTCGTCCGGCCGCTGACGCCGATTACATCGCCCGCGAGGAAGCGACCGAGGTCGAGCATGTGCGTCGCCTGCTCGATGAGCTGCCCCCCGCCCTTGTCCATCTTGGCCCACCAGCCCTTGGCCGGCATGCCGGGCATGTAGTAGTGCTGCTGCACCATCGCCACCTTGCGGGTGGCCAGCAGTTCCTTGACCTTCTTCACACCCTTGGCGAAGCGGAACATGTAGCCGACCTGGACGAGGATGTCAGCGGCGTCCACTGCATCCTTCACGCGCTTGGCGAGCGCCAGGTCCACCGCCACGGGCTTCTCGATGAACATGTGGATGCCGCGCTTCGCGGCCTCCTCCTCGATGTCGCCGTGGGCGAAAGGCGGCGTGCAGATGACGGCGGCGTCAGGCTTCTCTTTGTCAAAAAGCTCCACCGCGCTGCCGTATACATTGCCCCCGAACTGCCCGGCCATTTCCTTGGCGATGTCAACGTTCACGTCGGCCAGGCCGACGATCTCGATATCGTCCCGTTTTTGTGATGAGCCGAGGTGGCGTTTTGCGATGCCACCGACCCCGACGAATCCAACTCGAATCGCCATGCCAATTTCCTCCTGTGATCGTGGAACAACCTATTTTGCGTCAACGGCACGAGTGTATTCCTCTGCATTCCCAAAGTCAATACCTTCTTTTTGCTTTGCCTTTGCGGGCGCGGATGGTACACTAAAAGCCCATCCGAAACCCTGTAGCCGCAGGCTTCATGCCTGCGGGAAAACCGCATCCGTAAAGGGGGCGGCTGCAAATGCCGGGGTTTCGGATAGGCTCTAATGTATGGTGTCGAATTTCATGGGAGTACCGATAGTGAAGAGACGAATCGTTCTTGGCACTCTGTTCTTGCTCGTCGGAGGATGCGTTTCCATCCCTTCGCGCGATGCGATTCGTTCCAAGTATAGATCCCCGGACGCCTTTCGAGCTGAAGTTCTAAAGGACAAGGACGTCAGGGACCTGCTCTTGAATGCATCGACCGCCGGCAAGTCGCATGTGGAGAAGCAGAGGCTGTTCGATCGCTTTGAGAAGGCTATCGAGAAATGCGCTACCCAACGCGGAGGGCTCGGTGCGGCCTTCGATCTGTGTGTCACGCAATACCGCCTTTTTCCCAATGAGCGGAAGGCGGCGATCAATCTGGCCCTCATGTACTCCGCCATGCGGAAGCAGGACGAGTCCGTCGCCCTTCTCGAAGAGGCCCTGAGCAAGAAGGATGAGTTTTTCGAGGACAAAGACCATCTGCACCTCGAACGCACGCACCGGAGCCTGGGGGCGTATCGCCTCTCGCAGAACGATGCGGAAAAGGCCATTCGCCACCTCGAAAAAGCGCGCGCGCTGGACCCCAAAGACGCCCACGCCTATTTCCTGCTGGGCCAGTCCTATGGCCTTCGATCCCGCACCCCAAACTCGAAAGGCGATCGGGAAAAGGCAATCGCCTGTTTCAAGAGGGGCTTCGAGCTTGGACCGAAGCTGGGCCTGCCGGAGGATTATGCGCGGTATGCGTCTCTGCTCCTTCAGGAGGGAGATCACAAGGAGGCCGTTGACATGCTGAAAAGCGGCATCCGCAGGTTTCCCGCTGTGCCGGCGTTTTACTTCAACCTTGCCCAGTACGTCCGGGCCAGCGGCGACGCAACTGCCGCGTACTACCTTTACTACATGGCTACGCTGGTATCTCGGCCGGGCGACATGCATGGCAAGCTGGCCGCAGAGGAGATCGAGAAGACCCAGGCAACGGCCAAAAAGGAGAAAGACAGCAAGGCGTACGAGGGCATTCGCCAGGTCGATCGCGCGGCCAATCTGATGGGGCAGGCAGGCAAGGCGGCGGAGGCCGTCGATGCACTCCGCAAGGCCCTCAAGGCCGACGGAACGAATCAGTTCGTCATCCGGTATCTGTTGGGAAAGGCGTTGACGAATGCGAAAGAATACGCCAAGGCGACGTCGGTCCTTAACACGTGCATCAAGGAGCGGCCATGGTTCGCTCCGGCCTATGTGGAGCTCGGCCGGGTGTTTGAGCTGCAGGGCAACCATCAGCAGGCGATGAAGGTCTGGGTGCGGGCGCTGGAGATCCAGCCGCAGAACCAGCGTGTGCAGGAGATTTGGGATCAAGTGACCGACCAAGCCCGGCAGAAGGCGCTGGACAAACTCAAAGAGCCTGCGCAGCCTCAATGAAGGCAAGCAAATTCTCGAGCGGGATGTCGTGCTGCAGCGTGATCCCGGGACCGAGGATAAAGCCTCCGCCCTTCGACATCCGCTCGGCCACGGCCCTTACTTCCTCCTTCACCTCCTCCGGTGTGCCGTTCGGCAACGTGGACTGCGTGCGCACGCCGCCGTAGAGACACAGCCGGGCGCCGAACGTCTCCTTCAATTCGTAGATATCCATCGCCTCCGGCTGGATGGGATGCAGCACATCCAGCCCCGCGTCGATCAGGCTGGGGATGAACGCCCGGACGTTGCCGCACGAGTGGAGGATGGCAGCCTTGCCATGGGATTTCATTGCCGTGAATATCTTCGCGACACGCGGCTTGAAAAACCGGTCCCACATCTCCGGTTTCATCATGGGGCCCTGCTGCAGGCCATAATCGTCGCTGAGGAACAGGCCGTCCACATCGTACTTGCAGATCTCCTCGATATTCTTCAGGATAATGTCCGTGAGCGCGTCGAGCAGGTCTTCGACAAAGCCGGGGTTGACGTAGAGGTCCATGAGGATGTTGTCGAGACCGCGCATGAACCCGGCCCGCTCCAGGAGATCGCCGACCACGACGACGGTGAAGATGTTCCTGTATCTCTCGATCGCGCCGGCGAGGAAGGCGTACCGAGCCGGGCGGTCATATTCCGGAAGGTGATTCCCCTTGAGTGTGGGTTCCTTCATTGGATGGTCGGCGACATATCCCCGGTTGAGATCGTTCGTGTTCCACACCACCCCGAACTCGTCGCGCTCCAAGCCCTCGCCGACATCCTCCCACTCCTTTGGCGGAACGAGCCAGACAAGGTAACTGCCGACGATCTGTTCGACGTCCTCCACGCCGTAGTGTCCCTGGAGCCGTCTGAGTGTGGGAGGGGCATAATCCAGATGATAGGGAACGTGCTCGGCTTCCCGGTGCGCGATCGCCGCCTTGACCGTCTCTTTCTTGGTCATCAGCCAATCACTCGGCTTTCCGCAGGACAATGGCCGTGAGGGAACAGGCGGGAAGCTCATGCGCGAACTGAGTGCCGACATCCGAAAGGTGCATCGTGACCATCTCGACGGCGTCAGGGTATTGGGGGGTGTTCCTGTCGCTCGGGCTGTCGCCGGCCACGACGTAAACACTCGCATAGCAGCTCGGTTTGAAATTCGCGATGGCGAATCTGACCGGCGCGTCCCTATGCGGATCCCGGTTCACCACGAAGATAACGAGCTCGTTTCCGTCTCTGCTGAGCGTGGCGGCGGCATCCACCAGCGGCGCCTTCTGAAATGCAGGCAGCTTGTCCAGCTCCGGGGAATCATAGGTGTCCGTGTCCACGTTGACACCAAGGACAAACTGTCCCGCGTGCGTCGAATAGACCTGGAGCACGTAGTAGCTGGGGGTGCCATACACGATGTCCTTCCGCACGCCCGACCAGCCCTCCACGAGGCGCTCTTTCGCGTCGGAGAGGAAATCGCCCACGCGGATGCAGCCGCCCGACCAGCCGTTCACGAGGTCGGAGAAATTGCAGATGCCGACCCGGTTGCAGTTGCGTATAAACACATTGAGCAAACCGGCGTTGAAGAGCGCCGCTTCGAGAGAGTGTTCGCGTGGCTCCATGGGCCGCTCGGTGGCATTCGCGTACATGGCGTTCCACTCGGTGACGGCCAGCTTCGGGCGATTGGATTTACACACGTCGTCGATGAGCCGCCCCGTCTCGGCGATGATTTCGCCAAATTTCTTCGGGGCCGCCAGCATGGCCTTGGCGCGCGTCTCGTCGTCGGCATCCAACGGCGCGCCCTGATAGAAGTGCATGGTAAGGTATTCGATCTCACTCCCGGCGGTGGCGAGGACCTCCCGGTTCCAGTCCATGTCGGTATGGCCCACGGCCAGACACTGGATCGACGGGTCCACTGCTTTCATGGCCTTTCGGAACTCAAGGTACCTCTCTGCATAGGTCTTTGCATCGCAGTGGCCGGCCTCCCAGTCGCCGTAGATTTCGTTCCCGATCTCCCAGTACTTGACGTTGTAAGGCTTTTTCTCGCCATGTTTTGCACGAAGGGCTCCGAGCCCCGTATCCGGTCCCCCGTTGCAGTATTCCACCCATTGAGCGGCCTCTTCCGGCGTGCCGGTGCCGAGGTTCACACAGAGCAGGGCTTCACACCGCAGCGCACGGCAGAACTGAATGAACTCGCCGGTGCCGAAGGCGTTGCTTTCCAGGCCGCCCCAGTGCTCGTTGATAACCGTCGGCCGTGCGGTCTTCGGCCCCACCCCGTCCCGCCAGTGATAGGTGTCGGAGAAACATCCGCCCGGGTAGCGCATGATGCGCGGTCGAAGGGCCCGGGCCATATGGAAGACCTCCGCGCGGATCCCCCCACGGGCGTTGGCGGGAATGACCGACACCGCACCCACCGAAAGCCCCCCCGGCCCGCGAAAAAGAATCTGGAACTCGGCATGTTGGGAATCGCGCTCCGGGATGAGTTCGGTCTCGTACACCTTCCATTCCGAACCGAGGTCCCGGATATCCGCCTCGGCCAGGGCGCCGCCCTGCGAACAAACCATCTTGAGCTTGACGGCCTTCACCCCGCCCTCGGGTCTGAGTGCAAGGGACACCCTCAACGGCACCCCGTGGCGAACCACCAGCTCCAACTGGGACACGCCCGTATGGGTCTCACCGCTGTCGGCCGTGATCTCCACACCGCGGGCCAGCCCCCTCTCGCCGGGCGGGATGGTCCCACTCACAAAGGCCGACGTGGGCGCATTGACGGGAACCCATGGCTGCGGAAGGCCGGGGGCCCGGGGCGATTGCGTGGCGAATGTCCCGTTGGAAAGCACCTCCGCCAACATGGCCGTGACGTGGTCGCGAATATGCTCGATGAACTGGCCAAAAACGAACGGGCTCAGCTCGCCCAATCGCCTCGACGCATCGACTTGGATACTTGTGTCTCCCGGCATACGGGAAGTCCCTTCACATCTACTCGTACTCCTCGGCCGTGGGCTCCTGAACGGTGTCCAGAAGCCGCTCGACGACTTTCACTTCGTCTACACCTGCCGCGTCCGCGTTGAAGTTGGTGAAAATGCGGTGCCTCAGCACGGGAAGCGCCACCGAACGCACATCATCGCACGACACGTTCAGCCGCCCGTCCAGGATGGTCCGGGCCTTTGCACCCAAGACGAGGTATTGCGCCGCGCGAGGCCCCGCGCCCCAGGAGAGCCATTCGCGGATGAAGCTCGGCGCCTCGTTCGATTTCGGCCGGCTCGATCGCACGAGGGACAGGGCGTAGTTGATGACATGGTCGGAAACCGGCACGCGGCGCACGATGTTTTGTATGGCGATGATGTCGCTGCCCTTGAGCACGTGGCGCGGCTCCTCGGGGAGCTCATAGGTCGTGGTGCGGATGATCTCCCGCTCCTCGTCGCGGTCGGGGTAGTCGATGTAGACACAAAACATGAATCGGTCAAGCTGCGCCTCGGGCAGCGGATAGGTCCCTTCCTGCTCGATGGGGTTTTGAGTGGCCAGGACGAAAAAGGGCAGGTCCAGAGGATATTCATCGCCGCCGGATGTGACACGGTATTCCTGCATGGCCTCAAGGAGGGCGGCCTGCGTCTTGGGCGGTGTTCGATTGATCTCGTCGGCGAGGATGATGTTTGCAAAGAGCGGTCCCTTGACAAAGCGAAATCCCCGCTTGCCGGTCGTTACGTCCTCTTCAATGACACGGGTGCCCGTGATATCCGACGGCATCAGGTCGGGCGTGAACTGGATACGGCTGAAGTCGAGTTTCAGGACCTGCGCAATGGTTCGCACAAGCAACGTCTTCGCCAGGCCGGGGACGCCGACGACAAGGCAGTGGCCTCGGCAAAACATGCTCATGAGAAGCAGCTCGATGACGGCGTCCTGGCCGATGATAATTTTGTGGATCTCGCGGAGCAGGATCTCCTTGGCTTTTGCCATTTTCTCAACGGCTTCGTACTCGTCGTGTCGCAGGCTTCGTTTGTTCGCTTGACTCAACGTTACACTCCAGCAAGAGGCCGCATTCAGAGGAGGTCCTCAAAGCAGTATACGCCCCCCCCTTCGCGCGGGTCAAGAAAAAAAGCACCAAGGGCTACTGGGCCCTCGGTGCTTCTATCGACTGGATTGCTGAGGTATTCTCGCCTCTGCTATTGAGGCGGAGGATTTTGCATTCTCTTGCGAGGATCGAGTTCGATCTTGCCGAACCTTTCCTCGTACATATTGATCGTCTGCGCCAACGCAGCGAGGATTCGTTTCGCGTTGAACACACTCACAACAATCCGCGAGTCAACCTTGACCTTGTCCTGAGGGGTTTTGCCCCGATTGCCGAAGTCGAGGATCACCTCTTCCATGGTCCCTGTCGCGGCGAAGAAGTTGGCATACTGCGTAACAACGCCGCTGTCATCCAACTGGATCTGCTGCTGTTGCTGTTGCGCTTGCTGCTGGGCCGCATCGGGCGGGGGAGGCGCGCCCTGGTTGTCACCCGGCTTCTCGGCATCCGATTTCGCCATTCCAAATCCCCTTTCCACAAAAAACCAAAGTTGCTATCACAAACAGCCGCCATCATTGTGACTCTGCCTTATCACACTTATAGAGTGGATTTTACGGGATATAAAGAAGAGTGTCAAGGATTTTTTTGTCCGCATACTCCCCGAATCTCCACTACAGAGGTAGCCGGTCCAGCACTCGTCCCGCAAGAATGCCGGGCAATTTCCTCTGGAAAAATGCCGGCTAACTTTGTTATGATAGCGATGGAATGTGGGAGCGCAACGCTGAAAAGGAGCCTTTTCCCGGTGGATCGTCCAAAACCGCAAGAATTGATACCCGAGACAAGCGATCAGGGACGCCGAGAGTTCACCATGGCCATGCAGCTCAAGATCATTGGGGACTTGGCCCGGTCGGTGAAGCGCTTTGGCGTGTCTCTCGAATACTACAAGCGAGTGACCGCCGAAATCCATTTCCAGGTGGGCGATTGCCTCTTCAAACAGAACAATTGGGCCGGCGCCGCCGAGCAGTTGGAGCTCGCCCTTCAGAACGCCCCGAGTCATTGCCGAGCCCGAGACCGGCTCGAATCATGCCGGCATTTGATCCGCAGAAGCGGAGCGTCAGAGGAGTGAATCGTGACCGTCAACGATAAAGACCGCTCTGTCATCCGTGGCCTGGCCCGGCGGGTGGCCGAAATCGCCCAACTGCCGAAGCAAGAGGAGCGCCGCGATCTCTGGCGCAAGCACAATAGCCTCGTCAAGACCCGCCCGCCGGTTTTGGTTCGAGCCAATGCGTCGTGGCAGGAGGTCTTTCCGGACGACAAACTCGAATGCGAAAATCCTCAACTGCGCGCGACCGAGCGAACCCTTCGCCAGACGATCTTTCAGGATAGCCTGAACGACGACTGTATCGTCGAACCATGGATCACGGTCAAGGCCGTTCCCGGCATGAGGCTGGGCAATGTCCGCTGGGGGCCGGAGATCAAACGCACGGAGAGAGCCGCGCCGGGCGGAACATGGATGTTCATTCCGCCCATCGTTGAAGAAGAAGATATCAACAAACTCGTCAAGCCCCATCACGCCATCAACGAGGAAGCTACGCAGAAAAATCTCTCGATGGTTCGAGATGTGGTAGGTGACATTCTCGACGTGGACCTCGACCGGGGGCCGTTCTTCCGCGGATTCTCGGGGGACATCTCGACCGATTCCGCGAACCTGCTGGGGCTTGAGCAGCTCATGGTGTACATGGTGGATCGTCCCGAGTGGCTCCACCGGTTCAAACGTTTCCTCATGGAAGGCGTCCTCACGTGCCATGACGAAGCGGAGGAGGCCGGCGACTGGAGTCTCACCTGCGGCGGCAATCAGGCCATGACCTACAGCCAGGAGCTTCCCGATCCCAAGCCGAATCGCTTCGGCGTGAAGCGGGACCGGCTCTGGGGCTTCGCGGCGGCGCAGGAGTATGCCTGGGTCTCCCCCGCCATGCACGAAGAGTTCCTCTACAACTACCAGATACCGATCATGGAGAAGTTCGGTCTCGTGGCGTATGGGTGCTGCGAGGACCTGACGCAGAAGTTAGACATGATCAAGAAGCTGAAGAACGTCCGCCGCATCGCCATCACGCCCCAAGCGGACGTCGCCGCTTCGGCGGAAAATCTGAAGCGCGATTATGTCCTCTCCTGGCGGCCCAACCCCTCCCACATGATCTGCAACGGCTTCTACCCGGACAAGGTCCGCCAGATGCTCACCGACGGCCTGGAGGCCGCCAAAGGCTGCAACATCGACATCACCCTCAAGGACGTCCAGACCATCGGCCACAAACCCGACGACCTCCGCGAGTGGACCCGCATCGCGATGGACGTAGCGGAGAA
>JAADGH010000170.1 GCA_013152475.1 Planctomycetota bacterium | reverse complement strand
GTGCCATGGTCCCGCAACTCGGTAGATAGGTTGGTTTTGGGCTTCCACACAGAGTTTTCGGGCACGTCAGGATCGTAGAACCGTGCGGTGTGCATGGCGTCGGTCACCCCGGGTACGACGACCTGCGGCCGCGGGGTCAGGTAGGTCTTCCAGATCGGGACGAAAGGTGCGATCTTTTCGAGGCTCACATACTCCTCCGGATAGGTGTACTTCGTCCCGTCGTTCTCGCCTATCTTCGTAAGATCAAAGATGATGTCCCGCGAGCTCCTCTTCTCCTTCGGGTCCCACTTGTCCGCGCCCATCTGATACACACCGCCGACCTTCGCCTCGAACATATCGATCCACGATCCGGCCAGGAGGTTCCATTTCTTCAGTCTCTGGTCATGGGCGCTTCCACCGGATATCTTCGCGGCGGTGCCCGTGTCCACGGCATACAGACGAATCCCCGGCACGCTGCTCAGGTCATCGCTATCGCTCTCGCGCGGTTCGGTCGCCGAGTGGCTGTCGTACTGCGTGAACAGACTCCGGCCGAACATGAAGACCGGCGGGTTCTTCATCGACGTATTCCAGGTCTGTGCGTTCAGCCCGGCGGCGCACTCCTTAAAGTAAACCGGGTAGTTCTCCATCGGGTCATCGCCCCAAACGCCGGATTTGTTGCCCCACGTCTTGTCGTAGGCGTCCTCGCTGAGGGCGATTACGAAATATCCATAATTCGGCGGGAACTGGCCGTCGGCATAGGCGGCCGGGATGTAGCACGTCTTCCCCGCCGGTTCGCCCGATCCGCGTTCGTCGCCCTTCAGACCCGGGGGACACCACGTAGCCGTCTGGCGGGGCGTCGTCTTGCGCCCGTTGCGATCCTGAGTCGTAAGCCTGAACTCGAACAGGGCATTCGGCAGCGCATAGATGTCTGTCCCTGCGCCGACATCCAGGTACAGCGTTTCGTCCACGCCCTGGTCGTTGACCCCCCGGTTGATCAGCTTGATGGGCTTCCGGCTGATGTTGACGAACTCCATGTACCAGTTCAGCAGACGAATCCCGAACCTCGGCTTGGGATCGGTTTCATTCTGGGGCACCTTCGCCCTCACCTTGATTGTCGTGCCCGAAATGTTGCCCATACTCACGGCGCCGAGGGGCGATGGACCCGTGTTTGAGGGGCTGAAGTGGGTCAGCATGGGCCCGAATCCGTCGGTCCAGCCGTGTTCGTCTCTGCCGATCTCCGTGTCGCTGAATATCGTAACCTGCCGGTAATTCTGGTTAAACGCGCTCCAGTTGCCATCGCTGGCGAACGTGGAAGCGTAGCTGAATTTATTGTTTCCCTGAACATACACCTCCAGCGGATAGCCGCTGGTCCCGTTGACGGCGGCATTGCCATAGATAATGGGCACATAGTATGAGTACATTCCCGCGGGCATTCCGCTCACCTTGAACTCGGCCTCGATCCACTTGTCGCCCGAGGGCGTCTCCCAGGTGTTCGTGGAGTCCCAGTCGCCCTTCAGCTCGTACATGCCCGGCACGCCGGCGACCGCGGCCCAGCCATCGTTGGCGTTGTATGTGGGGTCTCCCGGCTGGTCCGGCCGATTGACATACGGATTCTCAAGCGAAAGCTGCGTCAGGGCATAGTGATCCGTATCGCCCGCTCTTTCCGCGCCGAACATGACCTCGTTCAGGTGGACGCCCTCCGCGCCGAAGTAATAGGGGCGACCCGTGTTGGCAACGGGGCTGGTATAGAGCACGGTCGGGAAGGGATCTTCGTCCTGGAAGTCTACGATGTTGGCAAAGACGCCCCAGTTCAGGCCGTCCCTGGACGGCGCCATGCTCTGCGCCGTCCTGACGCCGCAGGCGTAGTAGGCCTCCGCAAGCTTCTGCACCTTGATCGGAGTATCGGGGGTATCGTTGACGGGGCTGCAGCGGAGCCTCTGGCTGTCGCTCATGTTCCACCACCCGGAAAGGCATTCGTCGTCGTCATTTTCGCTTGGGTCTGTGCTTGCATCCACCAAGCCGTCGTTGTCGTTGTCCAGGCCGTCGAACCCCCAGCGGTCCACGTTGATGTTGATAAGGCCCTTGTCGAGGTCGGCAACCTGCACACTGAGGTCCTCCCGGACGATGTTGAACACCCGGGTGGCCTCGGCGTATTCCTCCGATCGGTCTTTGGGATTGCGCTTGCCCTCGTCGGCCACGCCGTCGAAGTCGTTGTCCACCATGTCATAATTGACATACTCCACGGCGGATTCCCCATTCTCATCGCTCACGCCCGTCTGCCGATTCCGTTTTTCCATGAGCGCATCCACGAACTCTTCTATGACGCCGAAGGCGCGGTCGTCGCACGTCTGCGGCGTTGAAGTGAGTTTGCCATCTACGCCCCGCCACAGGCCGTACCGCCCAAACCGATTGCAGAGGCGGGGGGAAATGGGGTCGTATTCGTCGTCTTCGTCGATCCCTTCGGTGGCCTCGTCCACAGCCTGATCGATGGTATTGATGCTTTCCGCTGGGGCGACATTTTGCGCCCCGCAGAAGGGACAGAGGAAGGGGGCCTGAAAGCGCATGTACGCGCCGATCCATCTGAGGCAGCCGTTGCACCGAACCATTTGCCGCCCTTCGGTGCGGACCACCTGGGCGTCGGCGCCTGTCACCGCGCCGCCTCCATACCTCCCCACCGTCTCAAACCCATCGATCGTTGCGGAGTAGGGGTCGTAGCGCGCGCCGCCGGTCAGGCGGAAGAACGTGGGGCAGTTGTCGTATCCGCCCGGCCACCACGTGTGGTTGCGGAACAACTCCAAGTTCTTTTTCTGTGCGAACAGCCCGCAGATGTATGTCGGGTCGATGCCCTGGTCCTGAAAGGCCGCGCTCCATCGAACTGAGCTGGCGCCGATCCAGCCCATGTGCCAGCCGCGCCAGTCGCCGTCGTCGTCCACACCGTTATACTGGCATTCCCCCGGGATGGTTGCGGTCGAGCCCCTCTGTTTCGGCCGTTCCCAATCCAGATCGTCGTCGATGCCGGCCTTGCCCGGCCGGCCGTCATCGCCGTAGCGGTATCGAACCACGGCCAGGGCGAAGTTTTGCGACTGTCGCACGCTGAAGCCGTAGGCCCGGAAGAAGCGCACCAGGCTGACATCGAACCCCTGGTCGTAGATGCGGCCGTCGCGGGCCCAGCCGTAGACGTCTTTTCGGGTGATCGTGTCCCGGTTGCTCCAACCGGAAATGGGGGCGCTGCCGTCGACAGGATTAACAACGTCGTGGAAGGGATAGCTGCTGGTCAGGTCGCCCCGGTTCGGCTGGGCATAGCCGGTGAAGTTGTTCGGGGCATCATATGGGCTATAGGACTTCCGGCTCAGCGTCTTGAGGGTGTCGGGGTCGAGGAAGAGCGCCGGGTCGTAGAGGCTGCCGTGGACGTTCAGGTTGATCTTGCCGCCTTCGTCCCGGATGAAGCCCGTGGGCTGGCCGACCTTCCACCAGTAGGCATGCTTTTCGTTCTCGTCCACGGTCACGAGGTCTGAGTCCTCGTCATCGTCCTCGGCGTTCATCCCGTAGATGCCTCCGGCATAGCTTCGGAAGCGATTGTAGCCGGGATACCTTCCCGCCCTGCCGTAGCCCTCCGGCTCGCCGCCGGACGGGTTGATCCGCTCAAAGTTCCGCCACCAGGCGGTAGTGTGATCTTCGTCGGAACGGTAGAAGTTGCCGCCGTCATAGTAGTAGGGATATGGGTTCGTGTCATTCCAGCTCCACCCGTCGGCGCAGCCGTCCGCGTTCTCGTCCACGCGGCGCTGGCCCTCGGCGTCGTCGCCGTCCATAAAGGGATAGACCGCGCCGTTGCCGTTCCAGAACCAATTCCTGGACGTGAAGTTGCTGCTGTACTGCCACATCTGCTCGTTGACCAAGCCGTCCTCGTCGTAATCGGGCAGGGCGCCTCCGGTACGCGATTTTGCGACGAAATCGGAGAGCCTGGCGCAGTATCCCCAATTCATTTGGAAGTGGGTGCTCGGGTAGTCTTCGCTGTAAATCCCGGTGCTCAGTCCCTCGTCGAAGCGGTCCTCGCTCCAGAGGGTGCCGGTCGGCCCGTCGACGAAATCACCGGGCGGGTCCTCCTCCAGTTTCCCATCGCCGTCGTTGTCCTTGTTCAGGTAGCCGCATTCGTCGACGAGTCCGTCGCCGTCATCGTCCACGTTCTTCACGCCGGGTGCGCCGTCCCAGTTTTTGTCTCCGGGGCCGTCCTCGTCCACCTTCCCGTCCTCATCGTCATCGGCGGGGTTGGGGTTGTATTGAGGGCTGTCCTGTTCATAGCCGTTTGCGTCTTCGTCCACCTTTCCGTCCCCGTCATCGTCCACGCCGCGAATTCCCGGGGCGCCGTCGTTGTTCATGTCGCCCGGGCCGTCCTCATTGATCCCGCAGCCGATCTCGGCGACGGCACGCAGTGTCCCTTCGGCGAGCACGACGCAGCGGTGGCTGCCGAACTGGGTGGGTTTGGCGCGCCGGCCGCCGCCGGCCTGCACAACGCGGTCATTGTTTGCGTACTGGGGGGTGTACCATGGGTCGCGGAAGTCGTCGCACAGGGTTTCATCCTGCGCCAGCATTTCAAGAGCGATTCCCACACCCGCTTTGGCGGCCGCGACGGCCATCTGCTGGTCATGGGCGTTTTGGGCGCAGCGCATCTCGATTCGCGCCAGCGTCGAGAAGGTGATGGCCATCAGGGAGAGTGCGGCGAGTATGCCCGCAATGATAATGAGGATCGACCCCTCATCGCGGCGTCGCCAAGCGAGTCTGTTGACGGGTTTCATGTCTCTTCCTTTCGGATTACAGCGTCCTGTATCGAGCATCAATCGCCGTAGGGGTAACGAACGTGGTTCGGCAGGAAAAACCATTGTTCAAACACCATGCCGACTTCGTCCACTTGGACTTGGCCGTCGGCCTTTCTCTGCCAGGACCCGAAGTCGATTGAAATGTCGGACCACACGGCCTGACGTATATCCCCGATGCGAACGTATGCCTTGACCGCCGCCGGCAGGTGCATGCGGCATTCATTTGCTGTAAAGTTGGCGTTGCTCCATATTCGGTATTCCGACAGCGGTCCGCGCGCCCGCCCGGGCCATGACCCCCTGGGCGGCCAGGCCTCCCGCTGGGCCATTCCCCCGCCGTAATCCAGCGAGATACCGTCGTGCATGCGGTGCATTCGTCCTTTCTGGACGTTCCAGGAAAACGCATCGAGGTAATCAAACCGCAGCTCGTAGCAGAAGGGGCACAGGGGGATAATCTGCATGGCTGTGCCGTCGTCGCTGTAGCTCTGGGGCGGAGGGGTGGTGATGAGGCCACAGTTCACTGCGTCGGACCGGTTCCGGATAATCTTCTTGTAGGGCCCTGTGTCGCTGTCCCGGTCTCCGGTGGAGGGAGGCCAGTTTGCGCGGATGGCTCGCTCGAGGGTGCCGCCGTAGTAGTAGCGGGTGAATGCGCCTGCGCCGCCGGGCGGGCATGAGAGGCGGTAGATGATCTCGGCGTCCCGTCCCCTTATCTCGGGCGCGGAGGAGGTGCGGAACCAGAGCAGATCGCTGTAATTGTAGGACACGTTGTAACTCCGGCTCGCCCACAGGAAGAAGCTTGTGCTGCGCCAGGGATTGCCGAACGTGCCGGTGAGGCCCGGCAGGCCGAATATCTTCCGGCCGCCATAGACCTGGTTGCCGTGCCAGGTGAAGCCGTAGCCGCGGAAGATGCGGCCGTCCTTGTCGAGTTTTGCGCCTTCGAGGTCCCGTTCCATCATATGGAACAGCGTTCGCGCCATTTCCATGATTTCGAGGCGGGCCGCGGATTTTCCGAAGACCTTGCTCCCGGTATCAAAGATAACGTAGACGGTGCTCAGCAGGACGACCATCAGGCCGAACGCAATGAGCAGCTCAATCAGGGTGAATCCCCCGCATTGCGTTTGCTTTGCTTTGCAGCTTTTTGCTGTTGCCATTCCGAATGGCCTCCTAAGGGTTCGGGCGCTTAAATGGGCGATACGAAGCCGGTGAAGACCCCGATGGCGCGGGGCTGCTCATCGAGCGGCCTCCAGGTACTGGGGTCGGTCGGATCTCGCATGTAGTTCTTGTACACAACCACATCCACCCGCGCCGTCTTCGCCACGCCGACGTCCGCGAATACCGGAGGCGGTGCGTCCACCGTGCTGATGATGCAGACGTAGGAGTACACCGCCGGCATGGAGAACGTGGTGTGATTGGCGTTGTCTTTCTTCACATCGGGGGGCACGGGAACGCTGTAGTAGGGGATCACAGGCGGCGTTTCGAACCGCAAATTGAACTTCGCTTGGCCGAAGTTGGGCGGGAAGGTGCATGGGCGCACATCCTCGCAACCGAGTACGGACAACGTGTCCCCGGGCCGCACACCATCATCCTCAAGGTTGATGCCGCCGGTCTTCACGCTCAACTGTCGTCGGCCTCCGCCCGAAAGGCGCAACAGACGGCCTCGCGCCTTGCCGCTGGTGAAGAGGATGAAGTACTCTCCTCCTCCCCATTCGTTTCCGCCCCAGGGAATGGGAGGGGTCCCGTTCTTGTTGCTATCCAGAACGTCTGAAGGGACAATGGCGCTGCCATTGACTTGGCGCACCACTGCCAGGCGCACCGGCTTCCACTGCAGGGGGAATCCGTAGCGCGTCACAATCAGCTTCGCCTTGTTCCGTTGCCTCTCCAGGCCGGGGGGGACCTTGTTCATTGGGGACGGATAGTTTCCATCGATGGTCAGCAGGTTCCCGGAGGAGCTTTGAATCCGCCTGACTTGGCCCGCCGCGAAGTTGGCCTCCCTGCCATAGACGAATCGCACGTAGAAGCCGTCGAGGCTGCTGATGCCGCTGACCCAGCAGTCGTGCTGCCGCCAATATCGTATCTTCTTGTCCCCGTCCGACGAGTCCAGGATGCAGGAACGGCTGGGGTCGCGCCACCGGACATACTCCCAGGGCCTGCCCGGCTTGCCTGTGCCACAGTCGTAGATCTCGCTCGTGTTCATGTAGCACTGCATCATGGCGAGGCCCGTGCGGCCGATGATGTCGGTCATCGTGGCGTCCATGGCGGTTCGGGTCGATTCCAGGCCGACCGGGAACAGCGACATGACGCCGACCACGCCGAGGGCCATGATGAACATGGCCATCAGGATCTCGATCAGCGTGAAACCGAACTGCGGAACACGCCGCACCGGTCGGCCCCCAGGGCCGTTGGGGACTCTTGCTGCGTTCACCGTTCTCTCCTTCAGGTTACATAAGCACCGTCACCACCTGCCCCGTGGCGGCGATGATCATAATGCTTCCGCAGAACCCGCTTGTGAAGACGGGCTTGCCCACGAGATTGCTGCTGTCGCCAGACCCGTAGAGGCCGCGCTGGACGCCTCGGAGCTGGGCCCGGCGGCTGTCTGTGTATCCGAGGGTGTTGTAAGAAACCAGCTCGCTGCCGATGACGGCATACCCCTTGGTGGCAAACTCCCCCGTCCAGCCCGTAAGATCGATGGTGTCGCCATCGACCGACTGGACCTTCCCGCCGCGCTGGCCGAATCTCACCGTGGTCGGGTCGATGATGTTGAGGAAGATGGCCCCGCATCGCGTCTCCCCGTTCCAATACGCCCTCGGCAGGTTTTTGATGGCGGCGCCGGTGGACTCGAAGGTGACGGTCATGATGTAGTGCGCGGGGGCGATCTTGTTGATTGCCTGGCCGGGGGCCAAATACCCCTGCGCCGAGTGGACGTAAAAGTAGCAGGGCTCGGGCAGGACAATCGGCTGTCCGAGGGGGACCCATCTATGGTCCGTTATCACGGCCAGGTTGTCGAGATGGTAAATGACCATGGACGTCTGCAGGCGTGTGGCGATGGCCCGGCTGCGGGCTTCGAGCAGCGCGGCCTGTGTGATGCGGGTGGCCTGGGAGACCTTGTTGCCCTTCACGAAGCCGGAGCCGATGGCGAACGTCATGGCCGCGCCGATACCGATGATCGAAATGACCACGAGCATTTCGACGAGTGTGAATCCCTTTCGATTTTTCATCTCCATCTCTCCAAAGAGGACCTTGCTTGCGTCAGGTCTGCGACGCTATCTCCTGTCGACGCCTCGCCAGTTGTTCAGGTCGTCGGCGGATTCGCCGAGTTTTTTGCCCTCGTCTGACTCATCGACCGTGCCGTCGCCGTCGTCGTCGAGATTGTTGCTCGTGGAGGAGGTCCGGCCGTCGGGGCCGAGAGAAAACAGGTCGAAGGAGTTGACGTTCCTGTGAATCAAGCCGTTTGTGTAGTCTTTCCCTTCGGGTTTGTGGCAGTCGTAAAAGAGCGGGCGTCCCCAACTGTCTACAATGATGCAGCGGCTGCTGACCTGGTCCATTTTTTTCACGCCCAGGCCCTTGAGGTCGATTTTCCGCTCGGGTCCTGCGAGGTTCTCCCTGGGGATTACTATAAACTGCCCCCGGAAGCAGAGGTTGATCATCAAGTATTCATTTCCCGAGGTGGGCATCTTGTTGCCGGGCATGCCCGGGGCCTCGACATCGACCTCTCGCTCTTCCAACGTGAGGGGGATTCCCGGGCTCGCCTTATAGTTCCAGAAGGTGCCCGCGTATTGTCCGTTTCCATGGGGGCCCAAGCTGCCGGTATCCGGCGCATAGAACCGCCACTCGTTGTAGAACTGTTCGTTTGCGCTGCAGATCTTCTCGATCAGCGCGGCGGTGCTGTGGCGCTGGGCCTGGGACCGGATTTTTTGGGATGCGACGACGAGCGCCCCCGCCAGAAAGGCGATGATGGAAATGACCACGAGGAGCTCGACGAGCGTCACGCCTCTTGCACGGACATCGTTTGGTTTCATGTTCCATTCATCCAAGAAATCAGTACCAGTTGGTTATGTCGTTGCCGTATCGTTGGGCCTGTCTTTCCTCCGGCACCGTGCGGGCAAGCCCGCGATCCGGTTCCGACCCGCCCTCTTTGCTGCCGCTCATGAAGGGGGTTCGATCGTAGCCGCAGCTCCAAAGGTCGAAGGTGGTCATGTTGTGTGCTTTCGCGTTGTATCCCTCCTCCTGGATCTTTTGTCCCTCCGGGTTATGGCAGTCGTAAACATAGCAGGTGTCGAAGTGGTCTTTCAGAGACCGGAGGTAGATTTCGTTCGTCAGGTCGTCGCCGATGCCCCGGATGCCCTCAATGGTTCCACGCCGGCCGTAGGAGATCCACCTCGGCACGTGATCGCCCGGATTCAGCAGGACCAGCCGGTTGAGGGAGAAGGTGGTGTAGGGCCCGTAGTACTTGCCCATGATATCGAACCGTGAACCCAGCCAGAAAACCAACGTTTTCGTCGAATCGTTGATCTTGATCGAGGCTCGGCTGGAGACGTTATTGAGCTGGTATGCCGGACGGAACGCGATGGCCCCGAAAACCAGGCGCACGCCGTTCATGTTCCTCACATTTACGTATAAGTCAGGTGGATACTGTCCCGAGTCGGCCATGAAGGCCGCCGCCGCCGTCTGGAGCGACTGGATTTCGGCCTTGGTAGCCATTTCTCGCACCTTTCGACGGGCAATCGAGGTGACGGGGATGATGATCCCGGAAAGGATACCAATGATGCTGATAACGACCAGCAGTTCAACGAGCGTGAAACCCTGAGCCCTTCTGCCATTCATTGCGAACCTCCCTTGCGATCCGGAACTAAGGAACCCCGCGCGGGGCGGAGTGGTTGCTTCTGTCTCCGTTAGATTATACCTGTGTGAGGGCCTGATGTCTCATTCTTCGCACATTTTTTTCATTGTGCTGCACAATTGGCCGTTCAATGCGTTAAACGCGGCAGAACACCGCAATCGCGACGCGGTGAATTTCAGAAAAGCGCGCGATTCCCGGCCAAAACCCCCTATGACACTTGGCCGATTTGAGAAACGAAAAGGGGTCGAATATCTCTTGCGCTAAGCACCCTCGGGCCGTCGCCACCGGGCGGCAAAAGCCGCCCGACCCCATTTTCGCCTGGGTCAGTGCTTCATTTCTTGGCGATAAGGCCAGACGTTGACGGCGGTCCAGTTGTTCACATCGTCCTTCCACATACCGCGGAGCTCTTTGCCCCGTTTGCCGCTGACATCGTCATCCTCGCCCTGGTCGTCGGGGCCGCCGCCGCCACCGCCGCCGTCATCTCCTTCGGCCACATTCACCGATGTGGAGCCATCGAACCCATAGCAGGAAATATCCAAAAATTTCAGGTTATGGATCGGAGGTTGGGGTTCGGGGCCGTACATGTGCCACCCTTCCGGGTCATTGCAGTCGTAGACATAGTAATCGAAGTATCGAGGGTTATCTCGGCGGGGGGGGCCGAACTTGTCAAGGTACTGGAACAGCCTGACATCGGTGCCGGGGTTGTCGTCGTCCACGCCGTGAATTTCCCAGGGGATGGGTTTCGAGGTGGTGCCACGCTGCCCGTAGCTCCCATAGACCCGCCACGGCGTCCCGGTCGCCTGGCCGTGAGCGGGGTACCGCTTGGCGTTCCAGTCTGGGTCGTCGGGGTGGGGAGCCAGTTGTTCCTTTCGGAACTCGCAGTAGGGGCCGTGCGACTTCCCGCCGATGATGAACTCGCTCCCCAGGAAAAACACCATAAGGATGGAGGCGTTTTCCGGTCCGGCAACGTCATCCGATGTATAGAGGATGTCCGAGCGCGCCGGACAGCCCTTGAGCAGGGGAGCCAGGGGCCGGTATCCCCGGGTGCCCCATGCGGTGATGTAGGTGTTCTGACTCGTCCCGAATGAATCGGGGGGATAGAAACCAAAGTCATCCTGGAAGGTACGGCACGCCCGCTCGAAGTCCCGAATCTCCGCCCGACACGCCTTGGCCTTGGCTTTGACCTGCACGCTCTTTATGGTGGGCATGAGCGCCGACGCCAGGATGCCAATGATGCCGATGACCACCAGCAACTCAGTGAGCGACATTCCACGAGATCTGCCTTGTCTCATGCTGCTCTCCTTTCTCCAAACGTTGCCTATCTTTCCCATTGCCCTCATATCGTATATCTTCCGGCCGTGTGGCCGGTTCTGGCTGCGGTCGGCGCGCGGCGCCTGTTTTCCTCATCCGGCGGTCGAGCCGATCTTGTTGAGCAGCTCGATCAGCGGCAGGAAGAGGGAGATAACGATGAAGCCTACCGCGCCGCCCATGACGACAATCATGAGCGGTTCGAGCAGACTGACCATGGCCCCAACGGCCACGTCCACCTCTTCGTCGTAGGTATCGGCGATCTTGAGGAGCATCTTGTCCAGGTCGCCTGTCTCCTCGCCCACGTCGATCATGTTGACCACCATCTCGTCGCAGATGCCGCTTTGCGCCAGGGGATCGGCCACGGTGCCTCCCTCGCGAATGTTGTCGTGCACGTTGCCGATGGCGTTGGCCATGACGGCGTTGCCGGTCGTCTCGCGCACAATATTGAGCGATTCGAGGATGGGCACGCCGCTGCCGACGAGTGTGCCCAGCGTTCGTGTGAAGCGCGCGATGACGGACTTGCGGATGATGTTGCCGAAGATGGGCAGCCGCAGCTTGAGCCAGTCCACGCCGTACCGTCCGGCAGCGCTCAGGCAGATCAGCTTGAGCAGGATGTAGAAGCCAACCGGGATGCCCGGAATGAGGAACCAGTAGGACTTCACCCATTCAGCAAAGCTGATGAGGGCCTGCGTGAGTCCGGGAAGGCGGATTCCCAGATCGTCGAACATGCTCTTGAATTTCGGGATGATGAAGATCATGATGCCGGTGAGGATCACACTGGCGATGGTGACCACAACGGCCGGATAGACCATCGCGCCGACGATCTGGCGTTTCAGTTTGGCGGATTTCTCGCGAAAGTCGGCCAGGCGCTGAAGGATCGCGTCCAAGACGCCGCCTGCCTCGCCCGCCTTGACCATGTTCACGTAGAGTTTGTCGAAGGCCCGGGGATGCTTGGCCAAGGCCTCGGAGAAGTTGGCGCCGCTCTCGATGTCCTCCGCCACGCTGATGAGCACGTTCTTGAGGACGCCCGGCTTCAGCTGCCCTTCGAGGATTTTGACGCTTTTCACGATGGGCAGGCCGGCGTCCTGGAGCGTCGAGAGCTGCCGGGTAAATTGCGTCAGTTGTTTGGAGCGGACGCCGCCGAAGGCGATGGTCTTTCCGACGGCTTTTTTCTTGATGGATACCTTTCCTCGCTTCTTCTCCCGCACCTCGCGGACGTCGGTTGGAAACAGTCCCTTGGCGCGGATCTTTGCGATGGCGTCTTCGGTGGACTGCGCATCGATCTGGTCCCGCATGGCCTGTCCCTGAGCGTTCATGGCTTCGTACTGAAATTTCGGCATCTTCCGCCTCCCTCGGGCCCGCTACCCGATATCCATGTCTTCCATAACGGTTTCTTTCATCACTTCTTCGATGGTCGTCATCTGGTCATAAATGCCCAGAATCCCGCTTTGCCGCAGCGTTCGCATGCCCTTCTGCCTGGCGGCGTCCCGAATTTTCACGGCCGACGCACGGTCCATGATCAGGTCCCGCAGGTCGTCGTCGAGGATCAGTTGCTCGATGATGGCCATGCGGCCTTTGTAGCCCACGCTCGAGCAGGCGTCGCACCCCACCCCAAAGGCGAACTTCCGGTCCTGGACCTCTTCGAGGGTAAGGCCAATCTCTTTCAGAATATCGGCGCTCGGTGCGAACTCGTGTTTGCATTGTTTGCAGATCCGCCGGACAAGCCGCTGCGCCACGATGCCCTCCACCGTCGCCGTCAGCAGGTAGGGCTCTACACCGATCTCGAGCAGTCGGGTGATTGACGTGGGGGCGTCGTTCGTGTGGAGCGTCGAGAAGACCAAGTGCCCTGTCAGCGAGGCGTGGACGGCGATCTCCGCCGTCTCGTGATCGCGAATCTCACCGATCAGGATAATGTCCGGGTCCTGGCGGAGGATGCTCCGCAGACAGCTGGCGAAGGTGACGTCATACTCCGGGTGGACCTGCACCTGCATAATTCCGTTCAAGTCGTATTCCACCGGGTCCTCGGTGGTTATGATCTTGTCCTCAACGGAATTGATCTCGTTCAGGGCCGAGTAGAGGGTGGTCGTTTTCCCGCTGCCAGTGGGCCCGGTCACGAGGATAATGCCGTTGGGCTTTGAAATGAGCTGGCGGAATACCGCCAAGTCATCGTCGCGCAAGCCAAGGCGGTTGAGGTCCAGCGATACAGCCGTCCGGTCCAGGACACGCATGACGACACTCTCGCCGAACATGGTGGGGAGGACCGAGATACGCAGGTCCACCTGCGAACCGGCCACGTTCAGCTCGATCCGCCCGTCCTGAGGCACTCGCCTCTCGGCGATATTGAGATCGGCCAGGACCTTGATGCGGGATGTGAGCGCCATCCCCAAGGGCTTTGGCGGCGGCTGCATCTCATAGAGGGCGCCGTCCACGCGATACCGGATGCGGAATTCCTCCTCGAAGGGCTCGAAGTGGATATCGCTGGCCTTGTCGCGGATCGCGTTGAGCAGAACGAGGCTCAGGAGCTTTTTCACGGGGGCCGAGTCGGCCATTTTGGTGATAGTGTCTTCATCGATGGTTTCGACGCTGATCTGCTCGAAATCCGCGAGGGCGGAGTCATCCAGATCTCGCATGATGTCTTCCGCCGATTCGCCCTGCCCCGAGTAGTAGCGTTCCACGGCTCGCTCGACGGCCTCGGTATCGGCGAGGACCCCCTCGACCCGTCCCAGCATGAATCGCAGGGCGTCGAGCGTTTTCACGTCCAGAGGATCGGCCATGGCCAGATACAGGACGCCCTTTTGCTCGGAAACCGGGACCACTTTGTAGGTGGCCGCGATGTCTGCGGTGACGCGCCCGATCAGCTCGGGTGGGATGTCCACCTTGTCCAGATCCACCTCTTGCATGCCCGCTTGCTTGCAGAGCGCACGCCGGATGTCGGCCTCGCTGACATATCCCAGCTCGGCCAGAATCTCACCGATTACGCCGCCGCGCTGCTTCTGGATGGCCAGGGCCTCTTGGATCTGGCTCTCCGTGACGCACTTCATCTCCTTCAGAATTTGCCCGATTATTCTCCGTTTGCCTTGAGCCATGGATACCTCAGGTATGCACAGAGACCCTGCTTGCCATTAAATTATACCCCTGGAAAGGGGCTTGTCAACACGTCGGAACGAGAAAATACCGTGGGCTATGTCTCCAGTGGTTCCTCGCGCTGGGTAATGCTCAATACCTCTTCAAGCGTGGTGATTCCAGCCAGGATCTTGCGGGCGCCGTCGTCCTCCAGCGTAGCCATCCCGTTGCGGCGCGCCTGGAGGCGCAGCTTGCGCGCCGTCGCCCGGGCAAAGGCCATCTCGCGGAGGTCGTTGGTCATTTCCATCATCTCGAAGATCGCGCTGCGGCCCTTGTAGCCCGTATCGTTGCAGTCGGCGCAGCCGACACCCTTGTAGAAGGTAATCCCCTGCACCTGTTCGGGGAGCAGCCTCAGCACCGCCAGCTCGCGCATGTCATAGGTGATCGGTTGCTTGCATCGGTTGCAGATGCGCCGCACCAGGCGCTGGGCCATAACGGCCTGAATGGACGTGGACACAAGGAACGGCGCCACGCCCATGTCGGTCAGACGGGTAATGGCCGACGGTGCGTCGTTCGTATGAAGCGTGCTGAAGACCAGGTGTCCCGTCAGGGCGGCCTGGATCGCAATCTCCGCCGTCTCCGGGTCGCGAATCTCGCCGACGAGAATAATGTTGGGGGACTGGCGGAGCATTGCTCTCAAGATTGTCGCGAACGTCAGGCCGATGCTCTCCTGCACGTGACACTGGTTCACACCCGTCATGTGGTATTCCACGGGGTTTTCGGCCGTGATGATCTTCACGTCAGGGCGGTTCAGATCATTGAGCGCGGCGTAGAGCGATGTGGTCTTGCCACTGCCGGTGGGACCGGTTACCAGGAAGATGCCGTTGGGTCGGCGGATGATCCTCTCGAACCGTTTGTAGTCCTGCGGGTCGAAACCAAGGTCGGTCAGGTTGATCATGACCGATTCCTTCTCCAGGAGCCGGAGCACGACGCTCTCGCCGTGGTTCGCCGGCAGGCACGAGACGCGAAGGTCGAGGGCCTTGCCGCCTACGGTAATCGCGATGCGGCCATCCTGCGGCCGCCTCTTCTCGGCGATGTCGATGCCCGCCATGATCTTCACGCGGGAGATGATCGGACCCTGAAGGCGCTTGGGGGGGCTTTGGACCTCCTTGCACACCCCGTCGACCCGGTACCGGACGCGCACCCGGTCCATGAGGGGCTCGATGTGGATATCGCTCGCCCGCGCCCGCACCGCCTCTTTCAGGATCATGTGCACCAGGCGAACGACCGGGGCGTCATCCCCCTCTGCATCCATCCCCATGGCCTCCAGCTCGTCCTCCTCTGAGACCTCCTCCCCCTCGCCGATCTTCTTCATCTCCTGGGCCATGTTCTCAGCGGCGGCTCCCCCGTAGCAGTTGGCTATGCCCCGCTCAATCATCTCCCTTGAGGCCAGCGCGCACTTCAGCTCCGCCCCCAGCATGAAGCGCAGGTTATCCAGGGTGTACAGGTCCAGCGGGTCGGCCACGGCGACCGTGAGCACGCCGTTGTTTTGCGAGAGGGGGAGCAATTTGTGCTTTTCGGCGATTTCCTTGGATACCAGCCCGAGCACATCGCGGCCGATGCGCACGCTGGAAAGGTCCACCACCTGCATGCTGTGCTCTTGGCCCCGGGCCTTCAGCACCTCTTCGTCGGTCACGAACCCGAGTCGCACCAAGGCCTGGTCCAGCTTGATTTCCTCGGACTGCTCCATCTGCTGGGCCACTTTGATCTGTTCATCGCTGACGAGACCATAGTGCTTGAGAATATCGGCTAATGTCGCCACAACTACCTCCGCTCGACCAGAACTGTGCGTCTCGCACCGGTCATCTGTGCACAGCTTTTCTCTCGGTATGGGGTGAGGCCACACCGTCCCTTGATAGTAGTATAATTCATGGACCTATCCACTGTCAAGCCTTTTCCCACCTTTCTTCGTTTCCATGCCAAAAAGCGTAACTCATTGCCACAGCATATGATGTGCAGCACAAACACTGACGCTCGATCCGGATGGTCCCGCAGGGAACCGACCGTCCGCGAGCGTAGTCGGGCAGCGCATTTTCGGCTTGAAAATGGCCCCCACCTTTGCTATGTAGTTCGTTGCCTTGTTGGCGCGGTAGGGTCCCATGATTGATACTCATGCTCATCTTGACTTCCCGGATTTCAGAGACGACCTGGACGCCGTCCTCACACGGGCGCAACAGGCAGGGCTCACTGCGATCATTGCCGTCGGCACGAACGGACAATCCAATAAGAAGGCCGTAGCCCTCGCAAGGTCCCACGATTCCCTCTACGCCGCCATCGGGATTCATCCCAACGATTCCGCCAACGCAACCGAGAACGACTGGAGCGAACTCGAAACACTGACCGCCGACCCGAGGGTCGTCGGCATCGGCGAGACGGGCCTGGACTTCTATCGCGAGCGTTGCCCGCGGGACGCCCAGGAAAAATCCTTTCGGCGAACGCTGGACCTGGCCGCGAAGGTCGGCCGGCCGGTGATCATTCACTGTCGCGAGGCCTACGGCGACTGCCTGCGCGTCCTGAGCGAAATGGACACGAAACGGCTGAAAGGCGTGATGCACTGCTTCAGCGGAAATGCCGATCAGGCAAAGGCGTTTCTGAGGCTGGGGCTATACATCTCGTTCGCCGGGCAGCTTACCTACCCCAGCGCCAAGGACCTTCGCGAAACGGCAAAGACCGTCCCGCTGGAACGGACCCTCCTCGAGACGGATTGCCCCTTTCTCGCCCCCCAAGCCCATCGGGGAAAACGGAACGAGCCGGCCTATGTCAAACACACGATGGAGCAGCTAACGGAGCTGCACAAGATGTCCCCCGCCGATGTGGATCGCATCACCTCGGTAAATGCATATCGGCTGTTCGGCGTGGGGGACCGGCCACCGCGAGGCAGTATCGCCTACACCATCCGCAATGCGCGGTATCTGAACCTCACAAACCGCTGCCCGAATCGATGTATCTTCTGCACACGGCGGAGTGATTTTTATGTGAAGGGCTACCATCTTCGTCTGGATGCCGAGCCCAGCCTATCCGCAGTGATCTCCTCGGCGGGGGACCTGAGCAAGTATGACGAGGTCGTCTTCGCCGGTCTGGGGGAGCCCACGCTGCGCCTCGATATCGTCAAGGCCGTCGCGAAGCAGGCGAAGCAGCGCGGCGTCAAGACCCGGCTCAACACGAACGGCCAGGGGTCCCTCCTGAACGGACGGGATATCTGCCCCGAACTCGCCGGCCTGATCGATTGCGTCTCCATCAACCTGGCAACGACCGATCCGGCCGTCTATCGGACGCTCTGTCGCCCGGAGAACCCCTCGGCCCACCAAGCGGTCATGGCCTTCGTGGAGGCGGCGCGGAAGGCCTTCCCGGGGGTGGAGGTGACCACCGTGGATATCCCCGACGTCCACCCCCAGGCGCTGAAGGCCTGGGCCGAGGCGAAGGGCGTCAGGTTTCGACTGCGGACCCCGGGCATCGGCGGCTAAGAGCGCGGAGGAAGTCTTCTTCAGGGAAGAGGCGAATGAGTCTGATATTGGTAACCGGAGGCGCGGGCTTCATCGGCTCGCATATCGGCGAGGCATTGCTCAACAGGGGGGACACGGTCCGCGTGCTGGATGATTTCTCCACGGGGCGGCGCGAGAACATCGACACATTCGCGGACCGAATCGACCTGATCGAAGGCGACCTGCGCGACAACGCAACCCTCCGGCGCGCAGTGGCGGGCTGCGAGTACGTCTTCCACGAGGCGGCCCTCCCGTCCGTCCCGCGCTCGGTCGAGGACCCGCAGCTCAGCCACGACGTGAACATGAACGGGACCGCCCGGCTGCTGGTGACGTGCAAGGAATGCGGCGTCCGGCGGATCGTTCTCGCCTCCTCCTCCTCCGTGTATGGCGACGCCCCAGGCTTCCCGCGGCGGGAGGACCAGCAACTCTGGCCCCTGTCGCCCTATGCCGCGGGGAAGGTGGCGCTCGAGGCCTATGCGCGCTCCTTCGCAAATGTGTATGACATGGAAACCGTCTGCCTACGGTACTTCAACATCTTCGGCCCCCGGCAGAACCACAAGTCGCAGTACGCCATCGCCATCCCCAGCTTCATCACGCGAATCCTTTCCGGACAGCCGCCTACGGTCTACGGCGACGGGGAGCAGTCGCGCGATTTTACCTATGTGGAAAATGTCGTCCACGCGAACCTCCTCGCCCTCACGGCCAAAGGGGCCTCCGGCGAGGCGTTCAATGTCGGGTGCGGCGGCGGGATCAGCCTGAACCAGATCATCGCCCTGATCAACAAGATCGTCGGAACCGACATCAAGCCGGACTATACCGCCCCCCGCCCCGGCGACGTGCGCCGCTCACAGGCCGATATCGACAAGGCCCGATCGATGCTGGGCTACGAGCCGAAGGTCGCCTTTGAGGCGGGCCTGCGCCGGACGATCGAGTGGTACCGCAAGAATGTGATCGAAACATGACCCCACCCCCCGGGCAATCGGCACGGACCGGACGGTGGGCCGGCATCATTTCCCGGCTGATCGCTCTCCTGCTCTGCGGGGTCCTTCCGGGCCAGGATTTTTCCCCGAAAGACAGGCCGGAGGAGATACCCAGCCAGTCGCTCACGCCCCTGGACAAGGCGTTCCTCCTGCGCCATGCCCGTGCTGCGCTGTGCGGAGAAGACGTCAAACGCGGCAAGGCCCCCCCGAACTGTTCGAAAGGGAGCGGGCAGGAGGTCTTCGTCACCGTCTACGGTCCTGACGCCGCCTCGCTCAGGACGCGGGCCGCCGGCGGGTCCTTTGCCGACGCCGTGCGCCGCGCCGCCGTGCAGGCACGGGTCGATCCGGCCTTCGTCAACTCCGGGCTGGACAAGCCCGACCGTGTTCGCATCAAGATCGACGTGCTCGCCGCCCGGGAACTCCTGTTCCCCCACCCCAGCCTGAATGTGGTCCTGGAGATGGCGCCCGGACTGGACGGCGTGGAGGCCCGGAAGGGCGACGCAAAGGGCTACGTCCTCCCCGGCGAGATCATCGCAAAGCAACTGACGGGACGGAGCCGGCTGTTAGAGACCGCCTGCACCGATGCGGGCCTCCCTGCCGATGCGTGGCAGTCCCTCAACACGGAAGTCTTGCGCATCCGGACCATCGCCTTTATGGAGTCTTGCGCCGGTGGAACGGGCGGGGAGTATGTGGACCTCTACCGCGCTGTCCCCCTGCCTGGTAAGCCGACCCGGAGCCTGGTCGATTCCGCCGCCCTCGCCGCGGGGCGATGGCTCATGTCTGCCCAGAGCGATGATGGGAGCTTCGCCAGCTTCTATGCGCCGTTCGATAACCATTACGAGCGGAAGGTCTACAACGTCGTCCGGCACGCCGAGGCGACGCTCGCCCTGCTGGAGCTGTGCCGGAAGACAAAGGACGAAAAACTGTGGGGCGCTGCCCGGCAGGCGGTCAAGTTTCTGGCAAGGCATATCGTCGCCGATAAGCCGGAAGAGTTCTGTTACATCTATGAAAATGTTTTTGGCCGACTCGGCCCCTCCGCCCTGGCCCTTCTGGTTCTGCTGGAGCACCGGGCCGTAACCGAGGACACGAAGTATGATGACCGCATTCGCGCCCTCGGCCGCTTCCTGAGATACATGCAGAAGGAGGATGGGTCCTTCTTCCCGATCTACGAGTTCAAGAAGCGCGTCGACCGGCCGGATGTGGCCCACCGCATCTATCCCGGCCAGGCGCTGCTGGCCCTCGTGCGGCTCTATCGGTTCACCAACGACGAGGCCGTGCTGGACGCGGCGCTGCGGTGCGCCGACTACGTGATGAACCGGCGCGACGCGGACCTGAGACGGAAAGAACCCCTCGAAGACCCGTGGGCTGCGATAGGGTTGTGCGAGCTCCATGCGATCTCCGGCGATCTGGCCCATGCCGAGTACTGCCTGAACATCGCGGAGGCGATTCGCCGCCGCGTCTTTGGGCGGGATCGCACGCCGTTCCTCGACTACCTCGGCGGCTCGGACCACGGCACGGACACCGGCAATCCCCCGAACGTCACCGCCACGGCGGTTCGGCTTCGGGCGATGAATGCCGCGTGCGCGCTGGCTCGGCGAATGAAGGTCCCATCGGAGGGGTACGATCGGACGGCGCGCGATATGGTCCAGTTCCTGCTCCGGAACCAGTTCACGGTCGTGAACAGCTACTATGTGCCCCATGCGGAGCGGTGCCTCGGGGGGTTCCGGCTGAGCTTCATCGAGCACAAGATCGAGCTGGAGTGCGTAGCGCACAGCCTGTCCGCCCTGCTCGGAGCGACGGGACAGGTGGCAGGTGATGGGTGAGAGGTGGAAGGTCGCAGGTTACAGGTGACAGGTGATGGCTGATGGGTGATAGGTGTCAGGTGCAAGGTGACAGTTCGTCATTCCCGCGCAAGCGGGAATCCACTCTTCGACCCCTTGTGTGCCAAGCGTATCTCGTTTCGTAAAATGGCCTTTTTTTATACGCGTGCACCTATGCACACGACCTATTCGCGGGCCGATGTCTTGTCGTAAGATATGTCAGAGGAAGGAGTTCGAATTCTCCTACGCCCCGATTTGATTCCAGTGCGTCAAGCGTATGGCCATACGCCTGAGTACAAGTGATTTTTGCCTCGTTTTTTCACGTTTGCGATTTTCAATGTGCATTTTTGCTCCATTGTCTTTCCGTCTTCACTTCGGCCTTCGGCATTCCGTGTTCGATATCAATCCTGTTCGGCCCTTCTGTTGCTTTGGGGAGTAGTATAGGAGAAGTTGTGGGGATGGTCAAGTTTGGGAAGTCTTCGTGAGGGCTCTGGGGCATGTTCTGTGGGACGGTACACGAGAAGGCCCAAGCGTCGTCAAGGAGAAACGATCCCTGCGACGGCTATTTCATGGCCGGTTGGAGCCTCTCGATGTGCGCGGCGAGTTCGGCGTCGATGTCGCGAACATAAATTTCGATAAAGCGAATATCCCGCTCATGGAGTTCGGGATCGAAGACCGAGCCGGAATCGTCCGAGCTTGACTTTCGTTTCAGGACGTTGAACTCGCTGGCCTGTTGGAGGCCGCGCATGGAGTCGAGGACGGGGGGGAAGAAATAGAGGAGCAGGAAGGCGACATATTCGTCATAATGAAGATATCGATTGGGGCAATCGCGGTGTTCGTGGAGGGGCCGCAAGAGATCGAGGACATTGCGATGTATTTGGCGCCCCGGATCTGATCGGGGGTAATCTTGGGTTTCTTTGGTCGTCCCGGTTTCTTCTTCGGCGTCTTTGACATGGTCCATCGTATACCAAATTCGCCGACGACGTACAAGTTGAAATCCTTTAATGGAACGGCCTATCTCCGACGCAAACAAACCAACAACTCAAACCACTACCATGCCGAACAGGATTGCATTAAACTGCCATTATCGCCCACCTCCTAAGCATAGCCAAAAAATAAGCCCTTGTCAAGCAAGGGCTTATGGAAACTGTGGTGCCGAAGGGGAGACTCGAACTCCCATGACCATAATGGCCACTAGGTCCTGAACCTAGCGCGTCTGCCAATTCCGCCACTTCGGCACCAGGTCGAAACCGGTGAGTTTCGTGTTGGTCGATGTCAACACGGTGAAGTATAATTCGAGCCGGGCCATTTGTCAAGCACTTTCCGCATAGGCGTCACTTCACGAGGTCGATCTCGATGGTCGCTTCTTCCCCGTCCCGGTTGGTCAAGCCGTTGTTTGTGTACTCGGCGAAACCCATTGCGGACGACCGGATGTCGTTCAGCGATACCTCGACGCGCTTCGTGGCATCGGCCGAGGACAGGCCCGGCTCATCGGGCATGATGTAAACGGCATACACCGTCGAGGCGGTCCATTCGCCGGTGGGGTTCGTCAGGATCACGGTGGCCTTGTCCCCCAGAAAATCGGCCGCGCTCAGGCCGCGGATTGCGTAGGCCTTGTTGATCACGTTGCCGGGATCGCCCACCGGCGCGAGCGCGCCGATCTTGACTCTCTCGCCGGACCGCTTGACCATCCACACCCCGTGCTCCGACTTCTCCGTGTCGGAGTCGAAGTCGTATCCGTAGAACCAGACAGCGAACTTCTCCGGCATCGGCTTGGGTTCCACCTTCCTGCCCTCTTTCGCCAGCCAGTCTTTCTTTTGGAGCATCTTGTTCGGCTCGCCGAACCCGATGTCCGGCCTGTCCCAGTTGCGAACAACATTCATCGGAGAGAGGAACAGCTTCACATAGTTGCCATTCGGACCGCCCGTCGCCCCGGTCTTCCGCCCCTGCGTAAGGATGGCCCTCAGCCTCTCAATGTAGGGCGCGCCGATGGCCTCCGCTTTGTTCTGTGTCTCAGCGGTCAGCCATGGCGTCTCCTTCTCATGCCGCACGCGGTCCAGTGCGCGGGTGTATTCGGAGCAGAGCTTTGCGTAGTCCAGCGCAATGCGGACCATCCCGATGCGGGCCTTCCCCTTCTCATCGGCGGCCGCCTTCTCCGCCTGGCTCACGAAGCCATCGAGTTTCGCCAGCAGCTCCGGCGTGAACAGCTTTGCGATCTCGGCGTAGGGCCGCTGCCGGGCGATGTGCACTCCCGAGTCGATGGCGGCCTGCTCCAGTGTTTCGTGATACTGCCGCATGGGTCCGGCAGCATCATGGTAGAAGCGGGTGTAGAAATCGTCGAGCAGCGCATCGACGTCGAGGGTAGGGTCCCACGTGAGCTTCGCGGCGACATAGTAGCCAAGCCCGTTCGATCCGAAGTTGTACTTGTATTGCGTGGAGAGGCCGAAGAGCTTCATGCGATGGAAATAGGGGATGTCCTTCCGAAGCATGTGGACGATCGGCCAGGGCAGGTGCACCCAGGACGCCTTGTAGTAATATTCGTAAAGACAAACATTCTTCGCTATCCTGCACCAGCCCTTGATGTATTCGTTGAATTTCGAATTGTAGGGGCAAGTGGGGTCATCGAGGGCGTGGTTATGGCAGGTGAACCGGCAGAACTGGATGACGCAGTTGTCGTTCACGCGCATGGACTTGTCGAGCGGCGGGGCGACGTACTTGTGGTAGGCAATGCTCTTCATGAAGAGATCCGGGTACGTCTTGCCGACGATGCTCGATACGGCGTTGTAGAAGAGAAGGAGGCGCCGGGTCATCGAGTTGTTCGTCTCCGTGCCCTCCTCATCCAGGGCCGTGCACCTTTCGCATTCGCAAAAGCGCTGGTTGTCCATGGGGTCGAGGGAGACCATGTTCAGCGATGAATCGTCTTTCTTGATCTTGATAATGTTCGCCGCCATTTCCTTGACGACATCGGGGTTCGACGTGCAAATCTGGATTTGGTCTTTCTTATCCCTCTTGTTCACGCGCTTGCCGCCGATGAGGGCGTAGTACTCCGGGTGCTTGGCGTAGTAGGTCTCCGGCGGGAGGATGTGCGTGAACGTATGGACGAACCACTTGATCTTGAACTCGCCGTCGCACTTGACGGACACGTTCATTTTGTTCCGGCGGGCCCAGTCGCCCCGGCCGATCCAGCGCATTCGGAAGACCGGCCGGCCGGCTTCCTCGATCTTGCCGATCTTGATCGTGCTTTGCTTCGGCACGTCTTCGCCCACATCACCCGGCATGAACCATCGCACGCCAAGATATTTCTCAAGGAACGTGTCCACGGCATAGAAGATGCCGAGCTCCGTCTTGCCGGTGAGGAGGAGCCCGTCGCGGGAGCTCTTGATGATGTAGCCGTCGTCGGGGAGGGTGGCCCATGCCGCCATGTCTGTCGCGCCGCCGACCTGGATGCGAAACCCCGCGGCTGCGGCATCGTCTGCCGCGACGGGCGGCTTGACGCCGGAGATCTTCTCGATATACGCCGCGAGCTCCTCCGCCGGACGCTGGGCCTTGGGATCGGCAGGGAGGATCAGGCACTTGGCCTCCCCCTCCACCACAAGCGTCGCAACCGGCTCTTCCATCTTTGGATACAGCTCTTGCGCTGACGATACGGACGCCAACAGGACGAGGCACACGAGGATCGCGACGAGTTGCCCGTATCGAGTTCCCATAGCCGTTGCCTCCTCTGTCGTTCACCAGGAACGAGGCCCAAAGTAGAAGAGCCTTCCAGGCTCTTCCTGAAGCGGCAGGGATGCCGCTTCTACGTTGGGTGCTATTTCTTCGCCCGAATGTCGTACTTCCCCTCGACCTCCACGGGCATCGTGCCGTCCTCGACCATGATGTCCAGCGGCGACGGGCCGGGTTCGAGGGGGAGCTTCACGATATCTTTGCACCGCATGGACTCGAAGCCCGCCATGAGGACCTCCATCGTCGGGAGCACGCGGCGGCCGCTGCCATTGTGCTCCGGGCCGCCCTCGACCCACCGGATCAGGTCCTCGGCCTGGCGAACGTGGGGGTTCCATTTCTTGCCGTCGAGCTCCAGCCAGCCGGCTTCGTTCAGGCGCAGGACCTTGATGGAGTTGTGCCACATCCTCACCATGCCTTCCGTGCCCACGAGGACCGCGTCCTTCATCGGCGGTTCGGGTTCGTCAGGGAGATCGACGGTCACGAGGCCCCGCGTTCCGTTCTCGAAGCAGAACTCGATCATGCAGAAGTCCTCGATGCGCACGCCGCGCTCGTAGCGATCGGTCTTCCGCTCGGCCTTGCCCACGACCCAGACGACGGGGATGTTGTCCATCAGAAACCGCATGGTGTCCACGGCATGACTGCCGTTGTTCAGCAGTCCGCCCGCCGTGTGCCACTCGAAGGCGACGGGATCGCCGATGGCGCCGTCGGCGATGAGCTGCTTGAGCTCATGATGGTCGGACATGGAGCGCCGCTGGTGGGCGATGACCAGTTTCGATCCGCTCTTCTCGCAGGCATCGACCATGGCCTTGGAGTTCTCGAGGTCGCCGCTCATGGGCTTCTCGCAGAGGATGCCCTTTACGCCGGCCTCGGCGCAGAGGATCGTCTGTGGCGCATGGAGACCGGTCCAGGTGCAGATGCTAACGAAGTCCAGGTCTTCCTTGTCGAGCATCTCCTTCTCGTCGGTGTAGCGATTGGGGATGCCGACCTCGTCGCAGCGGGCCTTGAGGTTCTCCTCGCTGACATCCATGCCGGCGACGATCTCGACCGACTCCTGCGCCTGCCAGCCGGCGCAGTGCGACTTCGAGATGCCACCACATCCGATGATTCCGACTCGATACTTGGCCACGATTCTTCTCCTGAATGGAATACCCATCGCGAACATATCGCGTCTCTGGCGTAAGAGGATAGACGGGGAGGGCCGAGGAATTCAAGAACAAATAGGGTGGGCCGCGCCGCGCCAGCTTATTGTAGGGGCGGACCTATGTGTCCGCCCCTTATCGCAGAACGCTTTCGATACCGGGCGGTCTACGTGTCAGGGGCGGCTACGCCGTCCGCTGCAGGCCGGCGATCTCGGTCATCATGTTGCCCAGGGCGAGGTCGAAATTCGCGTTCATGAAAATGATCTCCTGGGTCTTCAGGATGGCGGTGATGATCCGTTCGATACGCTCGCGGCCGAGCTGCTGCCCGCGTTCGAAGAGGTCGTGAACACGGTCGCGGTTGATGACGACGATATCCCCTCCGCACGCCGAGACGAGCATGTCGCGGTAGTAGAAGAGGAGGAAGTTCAGCAGACCGAACAGGTGCTCCCGCTTCTCATCGAGCGTGCCCTTTGTCGGGGTGGCGGCGATCAATTCTTCCGCAATAGCGAAATTGTCCGACGGGCCGGCATTCAGGATGCGGTCGATGACGCTGTTCTTCAGCTCGATCCCGCCGGTCTCGTGCAGCGCCAGCGCCGCGGCCAGGCTGCCGCCGCTCAGGTGGGCCAGATTCTCGGCCTCTTCCCGGTCGAGCTCCAGTACCTGCATCAACTGCTTGGCCAGCACATCCGGTGGGATGGCGCGGAAGCGGACCATCTGGCACCGCGAGAGGATCGTCGGCAGCAGGCGGTTCGGCGCGCTGGTGACGAGAAGGAGCAGTCCGCGCTCCGGCGGCTCTTCCAGTGTCTTGAGGAGGCAGTTCGCCGCCTCCTCGTTCATCATGTGGGCCTCTTCGATGATGAAGACCTTGTAGCCGCCCTCGAA
>JAADGH010000048.1 GCA_013152475.1 Planctomycetota bacterium | reverse complement strand
ATCATGGGAACGGGACACTACGTCCCCGAGAAGGTCGTCACCAACTTCGATGTCATGAAGATGATGGAGACGTCCAACGAGTTCATCGTCGAACGCACCGGCGTCCATCGCCGGCGCCACGCCGAGGCCGATGTGAGCGCCTCCGACCTGGCCGTGCCGGCCTGCCGGGCCGCCGTCGAAGACGCGGGCCTCCGGATGAGCGATATTGACTTCCTTATTATGAACACCATCACCCCAGATCACGCCGACCCGGGCTGTGTCTGCTTCCTCCAGGACAAGCTCGGTATCCCCGGCACCGGCGTTCTCGACATCCGGCAGCAGTGCACGGGCCTGATCTACGGCCTGGCCATCGCCGATCATTTCGTCAAGGCCGGGACGTACCGCCACGTCCTGATCGCCTGCTCCGAGGTCCTGTCCAAGAGGATCGACGGCTCGTACGACGGGCGCAACATCGCGATCCTTCTCGGCGACGGCGCCGGCGCCGTGGTCGTGGGACCGTCCGATGGGGACAGCAAGGGCATCCGGCACACCACCCTCCATGCCGACGGCCGCTTCGCCAAGGCCCTCTACACCGCCGCGCCCGGCAGTGCGCTGGGCCGGATGGACCACATCACCAGAGACGACATCGACTCGGGGCGCGTTCACTTCCGCATGGACGGCAAGACGGTCTTTCAGCACGGCGTGGACCGCATGTCGGAGGTCGCCCTCGACACGATCAAGGCCAACGGTCTGACCCTGGATGACATCGACGTGCTGATCCCCCACCAGGCGAACCTGCGCATGCTCGAAGCCATCTTGGAAAGGACCGGCTTCCCGAAGGAGAAGGTCTTTATCAATGTTGAGGAATACGGCAACATCGCCTCCGCCTCCCTGCCGATCGCCCTCAACGAGGCGCGCCAGGCGGGTAGGGTCAAGGACGGAAGCCTGATCCTGCTGGTGGCCTTCGGCTCGGGTTTCGTCTGGGCGGCAGCGCTGATACGGATGTGATAGAAAGGGAGGAGGGAGTCCGCGCCTGACCTCCCCCCCAAGGTATGAAATTGCAATTGGGTTGGATGCTCAATCGGAGCGGGTAACTACTTAGCCAAGTGGGTCGATATTTGACGTCCGTCATTCCCGCTTGCGCGGAAATGACATTGCTAAACCCTCATCACCACATTTGGCTAAATGGTCACAGCCTTGTTAGGCGAACTTGCCAGTTGCCCAGGTATCTATAGATGGAGATCGAGAAGGCATATGTTGCATTGTCCCGGCTCATCAGTGCATGGGTGGCGCTCGTAGAGTACCACACGCGCTTGATGGAGGCTCAGGATTCTGACCTGCGGGCTGCGAAGATCCTTATTATCTCTGCACCGACGGACAGGGGAATAGTGGCTTTGACGGAGGCCAACTGCCAAGGTGAGTCATTTCTCTTGTGTTTCACTGCCGAGATCGAGGCTATCGCACAAGAATACTGCCGTCGGCGTGGCATCACGAACATCGTCACAGTTGTGGCGCCATTCTTCACGATCCCCTATGACGAGGGAGAGTTCGACGCGGTGTATGCGAACTGCCTCTTTGACTTCTGTGACCCATCTAACATCCCACTAATGGTTGAAGAGATTTGGCGGGTGTTGAAGCAGAGGGGGCGACTTCACTCCGTCCACATGGGTCAACCCTCCCGCAGGCTCGGCCGAGTCTGGGCCTGGTTCTTTCGCCGGTTCCCGGTGTTGAGCGGTGGGTGCCATCCGGTAAGCGTTGCTCCGTTATTGCTCGATAGAGGTTTCCGCCTCGTTCGAGCAGACGCACCGGAACGGTTCGGGTTTCCGCTGCGATACACCCAAGCAGAGAAGCCGAAAGTCGCCTAACACGCCCTTGGTCCGATCAACTGAGCTCCAACGAGTTCAGGAGGAGAAGACCTGTGCGAAAGCATCCCTTGTGCGCTGATATCTCTCTCGGACCGCAGCGTCATCGATTGATCGACTGTCCTTCAGCACCAGTTCCACCGTCGCAACCCCCTCGAACCCGCGCTTCTTCAGTGCCGAGACCATCGGCGGCAGGTCGAGCGTCCCCTCGCCGATGGGCAGGTGCTGGTCCAGCTTGCCGTCGTTGTCGTGCAGGTGCAACTCGATGATCTCGAAGGGCTGGTCGAGGACCCATGATTCCGCCGATGGAATCCCGGCCTCCGGCGTCTGCAGGGCAATGTTCAGGTGACCCACGTCGAGGAGCATGGCAAGGTCGTCACGACCGACGCCATCCCGAATCGCCCGAAACTGATCGAGACGGTGGTTGATAAGCCAGTTCTCGATACCTACGCGAATACCGAGGGGCGCGAACTGCTCGCAGGCATAACGGAGGCCGGCAATGGTTCCTTCCCTGTTCCATACCTTCTCCCCCTCGGTGGCGTCGGGCCGGTAGGCGGAGTCGAAGGTGACGTTACGAATGCGCCCGCTCCGCTTCTGCCACCGGATGATCGGCGCGATCAGGGGCGGCAGGGCCCCATCCAAGCCGGCCACGCCGCTGAAGCCGCAGCACAAATGGATCGTGAGGCAGAGCTCGCGGTCCTCAAGGACCCGTTGAACGGCGTCCCATTCGGCCTCCGCCTGCTCCTGCTGTCCGGCCACCATGCTCATGGCCCGGAATCCCATGTCGGCCAGTTTGACAAATCGCTCGGGCAGGGGGTCGCCGTCGAGCGCCCATGTGGCCACGCCGAAGATCATGCGGGGTCCTTTCCGGCTACGTGCTGCAGTACCGTCCGCTTACGTTCCACGTGCCGACGACGGCGTCGCCACGCAGACAGTAGAGCTTCTCGTGGATGTTGACGGTCCCGTCGAGGTAGGGCACGATCATCTCGAGTGGATCGCCGGGCGCGAGCTTGACCGCCGGGTCCAGCTTCAGGATGCCGTGCTCGGCGTGGAGGCCCGTCGCCTCGATCCCGTCGCGGTCCTTGACCTTGGGCATGCCGCATGCGGGATGGATGGACTTCATTCCGGCGTCGGTGACGGCCCGATCGGGCGCGGGCCGGGAGATGACGGTGGTGAGGATCGTCGAGGCCAGCTCGAAATCCCCCCCGCCTTCCTTGCTGGCCAGGTCCATCAGGCAGTACGATCCGGCCTGAATCTCGGTAATGCCCGGGTAGCAGCCGGTGATGTAGTAGCTCCGAGTGCCGCCGGCGCTGACGATGCCGACCTCCAGTCCCTCGGCTTCGATGGCCTCCTTGGCGTCGATCAGGGCCTTCATCGCCGAGCGGCAGGCGTTTTCCTTTTCCTCGCTCGGTGGCGGCTTCTGAACGTGGCCCTCGTACCCCATGAGCCCCCGGAAGACCAGCCCTGCTTGGCCTTTGGCGATCTTCGCCAGGCGCACGGCCTCCTCCGGCGTGGTTCCGCATCGGCCCATGCCCACGTCCACGTCCACCAAGATGCCCACCTCGGCGTCAAAGGCCTTGGCTGCGTGTGCGATCTCCAGGGCCCCCCGCTCGTCGTCCACAGCCACCATCAGGTCCTCGGCGCCGCGGGCCAGAGTGACCAGGCGCTTGATCTTTTGCTCGCCGCGGATTTCATTGGCAATCAGAACGTTCCGGATGCCCTCCTTGACCAACAGCTCCGCCTCGGCCAGCTTGGCCACCGTGATGCCGATCGCGCCGGCCTCCATCTGGCAGGTAGCGATCTCGGGAACGCGGTGGCACTTGAAGTGCGGGCGCAGGTGCACGCCATGTTCATTGAGGAAGTCCTGCATCTTGTGCAGGTTCCGCTCAAAGGCGTCCAGGTCGACCAGGAACGCCGGGGTGTCGATTTCGCGTTTCTCTGCCGGCATGACGAGCCTTTCTCTGCTGCGACAGATTGTCAAGCCCAACACAATCCAATCCGGGTCAATATCATACCATCCTCCGATGGAGTCCGCAAGAAAAACATGGCAGCCCCTTGTTTCTTGACTTTGTGGAGGGCGGGCCGTATAATCTTTATCTTGTTGAAGACCTTGCCCCGGCAATCGGCGCTGATGAAAAACGTCAAACTCCTTGCCATGGTCGTGCTGCTCTTCTGGGTTGGCTGTGAGGAGGCCCCCAAGCAGGTGGAAGCCCCGCCCACGGAAATCGCCGAAGCGCCTGCGGCCGACGATTTGTCGCACCTGCCCAAACCGTCAACAGATGCTGCGATTCCCGCGGAGTCCAAGACGCCATTGGCGCCAGGCATGGCCGAGCCGCCGTCGGCAGGCAAGCTCCAGGTGGAGGAGAAAGACCAGGCCGACATGCCGCCACTGCAGGAGCAGGAGGATCCCGACGAGACGGAATTCATCGAGGACGAAGAGGAACTCGAGCCTGCTCCGCCTGAGCATCCCAAGGTGATTCCTGAGCAGGAAGAAAAGGCCGAGGAGGCCGCTCCGAAGCCGGTGGAGACCGCCAAGCCCGAAAAGAAAGAGACGGAGACACCGGAGACACAGAAGGAGACGCCAAAGCCCACCGAGACGGTCCAGTCCAGGACTTTCCTTTGGGATGACTTTGAGACGAGTGATCGGTGGGCGGTGGAGGCCGCTCAGGGCCTGGCCCGGACGGGGCTGAGCACGGCCCAATCGTCCCATGGAGATCGATCGCTCCGGGCGGAGTTTGTCCAAACGAACCGGACACGCTTCGAGCTCCGCCGGGAGGTGAAACTGGACCTGACGCTCATGGACGACATGGTCCTCGACGTTTACAACGACGCGTTGGGCCCCATGCAGCTCTGCGTCGCCCTGCGAACGGGGCCGGGGCTGAAGCTCTATGAAACCCCGCTCGTGGACCTGGAGGTCGGATGGAACAAGGACATTCCGTTTGATCTGCGGGCGGGGGTCTTCAAGGTCGACGGATCGGGGGACTTTAACGGGCTCTTCGACGGCCGCGACGACGTGCGCCGCGTGAGCCTGATCTTTTCTGAGAAGGACAATACGAAGGGCGTCGTGTACGTGGACAACATCCGCTTTACGGGCCGGGCGGGGCCGGGATGGGAGCGGTATCGCCCGCGAATCATCGAGATTAAGCCCAACGCCGAGACGGTAAACCTGTACGACAGGGTGGAGCTTCGGGTGCGGTTCGATGCGTCCTACGAATCGTATTTCGACCCGGACGACATCCGCGTAACGGGCGTGTTCATCGGACCCAAAGGCCGGAGGCTGACGGTCCGCGGGTTCTATGACGGGATCCACGAGAACGAGCAGGGCAAGAAGGAGCCGGCGTGGCTCATCCGATTCGCCCCCCTGTCCATTGGGCGGTGGGAATACCAGGTGACGGTGAAGAACAAGATGGGGGAGGATGTGTCGGAGACGGCGCAGATCGAGTGTGCGGAGAAGGGGGATTCGCGGGGGTTCGTCCGGCGGAGCGGGCCGGACGGGCGGTTCTTCGGATTTGACAATGGCGAATTTTACTATCCGATAGGGCAGAACATCGCCTGGGCAGGAAATTACGAGTATTATTTCAAGAAGATGCGCGAGCATGGGGAGAACTATGTGCGCATCTGGATGTGCCCCTGGAACCTGATGCTGGAGCGCGCGCCATACGCCGGGGAGTACGACCTGGATACGGCCCGGCAGATCGACGCCATCCTCGCGCTGGCGAAGAAGTACGACATCTACATTCAGCTCGTTTTCGACTATCACGGCATGCTGAAGGATGACTCGTGGGCAAAACACCCCTACAACACCGAGAACGGCGGGCCGTGCGCCTCGCCGATGGATTTCTTCGTGGACAAGGACGCGAAGAAGCTCTACAAGCGCCGACTGGAGTATATCGCCGCGCGCTGGGGGGCGGATACCCACATCTTCGCATGGGAGATATTCAACGAAGTCGACCTGGCGAAGTACTACGATGAAGACGACGTCGTCCGCTGGCACAACGAGATGACGGCGCACCTTGCCCGCTCGGACCCGCACCACCACCTGATCACGACAAGCTCTTTCGGCGAGGACCTGACCAAGAAGCTCGGGTATCTCAGCAACCTGCACATCATCCAGAAGCACCTCTACTCGACGAGCATCGTGAAGAAGATTCGCGAGAGCTGGCAGGAGAACCGGGGCTTTCGCAAGCCCTATTTCGTGAGCGAGTTCGGGGCCGGGTGGGAGCCGGAGGTGGACGTGCAGGACACGCGCGGCGTTACCCTCCACGCGGGGATCTGGGCCGCGTTCATGACGCCCGCGGCGGGCAACGCCATGCCGTGGTGGTGGGATACGGCCATCGATCCCAATGACGTCTATGACCACTGGTCCGCCCTGGCCGCCTTCGCCCGAGGGGAGGACCGGCGCAACAAGGGCCACAAGATGGTCCACGCCACGCTGTCCCTATCGGGCGGGCAGAAGCTGGAGGTCCAGGGTCTGCTGGGCAAGACCGAACTGCTGCTCTGGATCTACGATCCGGCCAAAATCCAGGCCCTGGCCAGCCCGGAATACACGAAGATTCCCGCCGGCGCGTACATTTGGCTCGTCGGCATGGCCGAAGGGGAGTATGACATCGAGTTTTGGGATACGTACACCGGTCTGGAGATCGAGAGCGTGTCGAAGCGATCCGATCTGGGCCGGCTGAAGATCGTCTTCCCCGAGGCGGAGAAAGACATCGCCTGCAAGGTGAAGCTCAAAGGCAGCCCGGCCGAGCCGACGTTGCGGCTCCAACTGGACGAAACGCGGGACGAAGCCCCCACCAAGGACGCGCGCATTCCACGGTAGGAATCATGCCAAAGAAAAAACGCTTCCAAGCCGAACGACCCAAGCCGGACGACCCGTCCATGGAGCTCCTGCTGAAGCTCGCCCAGGACCACCCGGATGAGAGCGCGTATATCGTCCTGACCGGCGCGCAGAAGATCGTGATCCTGCTCTTGCTCGCCGGCGGTGTGGCCTGGTTCATCGCGGATCGGATCCTCTTCCTGACCGTGATAAACGCGATCCTGACAACCTTTTACCTGGTCATCTGTGCGTTCAAGTTCTACCTTATCCATCTCTCGCTCTCCAGCACGCGGGAGATGGAGTTCACGGAAGAGGAGATCGCCTCGCTAACGGACGAGGACCTCCCCGTTTATTCCATCCTTCTTCCGCTCTATCACGAGACGGAGACGCTGAAGCGCCTGGTAGATGGGCTCGCAAAGCTGGACTATCCCAAGGACAAGCTCGACGTCCAGCTTCTCCTTGAAGAGGACGATGTGGCCACCGTGGAAGCCGTCGAGAACATGAACATGCCCCCCTTCATCCGGGCCGTGGTCACTCCGGACTCGCAGCCCAAGACGAAGCCGAAGGCATGCAACCTGGGCCTCGCCCAGGCGAGGGGAAAGTACCTGGTGATCTACGATGGCGAGGACCGGCCGGAGCCGGATCAGCTCAAGAAGGCCGTACTCGGCTTTCGGCGGTGCCCCGACGACGTGATCTGCCTCCAGGCGAAGCTCAACTTCTACAACCCTCGGCAAAATCTATTGACGAGGTGGTTTACCACGGAATACTCCATGTGGTTCGACCTGTTTCTTCCGGGCCTGGACCACCTGGAGTCACCCATCCCGCTGGGCGGCACGTCGAACCATTTCGACATCGAGAAGCTCCGCGATCTCCTGGGCTGGGACGCCTTCAATGTGACCGAGGACTGCGACCTCGGCATCCGGATCAGCAAAGCGAGATACACGACGCGCACGATCGACTCCACCACGTGGGAGGAGGCATGCAGCGATCTGGGCTATTGGATCCGGCAGCGCTCGCGCTGGACCAAGGGCTATATCCAGACCTATCTCGTCCACTGGCGCCACCCGTTCCGGCTGGCGCGGGACCTGGGTCTGCGGCAGTCGCTGGGCTTTCACCTGATGATCGGCGGCACGCCGCTGTGCCTGCTCATCAATCCGTTGTACTGGGGGCTCACGGTGGTGTGGTTCGTGTGGCGGTGGGAGACGCTGGCGCAGTTGTTCCCCTTCCCGATCATCCTGTGGGCGTTGGTGTGTTTGTTCGTGGGCAATTTCGTGTTCGTGTATTCTTGCATGCTGGCGGCCTTCCGCCGGAAGAATTACGATTTGGTGAAATACGGTCTTTTCGTCCCGGTCTATTGGGTCCTGATGAGCATCGGTGCGTGGAAGGGGTTCCTCCAGCTCCTCTACAAACCGACCTACTGGGAGAAGACGAAGCACGGTTTCGATCTGGCGAAGGGATCGTAGACGCAGAGTGAACATCAAAAATTCTGAATCGACAATCGAACGTCCCGGATCGCGCGAGGGCCGCACGGTCTTCCTCATCATCTTCGTCGCTCACCTGTTGCTGGCGGCGTTGATGAACAGCGGCTTTGCCGGCAGCCTGTTCTCCGGCGAGGCCGTCTCGCGGACCGGCGTTGCAATGGACCTCCTGGCGGGCGATGTGAAGGGCCGGCAGGGGCTGGTGGGGTCGCTCTACTGGGCGCCGCTGCCGACGCTCCTGGTCCTGCCGTTTCTCATGCTGACGTCATCGGGCTTCGCCTGCTGCATCGTCTCGGCCCTTGTCGCGGCAGGGGCGGGCACGTTCCTCAACTCCTGGTGGCGGCGGCACGGCATCAGCCCCCTGGTGCGCTTCGGCGGTGTGCTCCTCTATGAGATCCAGCCCCAGGTGCTCATGTCGGTCATCACGGGTGCGAGCGCCGTTGTCTTCTCCACGCTCCTGTTCATGTCGTTCGCCTGTCTGCTGGACTGGCTTCGCACGTCGAAACTCAGCAGCCTGGCTTACCTGTCCGCGCTGCTTGCGCTTGCCATCCTCACGCGGTACCAGTCTGTGGTCTACGCCCTGGCGGTGCTGCTGATCCTTCTCGTCACCCTGGTGGGCGAGCGGCGGGAGAAGGGCTATGGCGAGGCGACCCTTTTCACGTTCCTTGTGCCCTTGTTCTATGCAACGGGGGTGTGGTTTGCGGCGAACTGGCTCATCATGGGCGACCCCATCTTCTTCCTCCGGGGTGTGCTTCCCACCTGCTACATGAGGACCGACCTGTACACCACCCTGACCGAAGGCTGCGAGTGGCGGATGGCGCTCATCCCCATGCTGCTGGTGGCCGTGGCGCGCCCGGGCATGCGGGGGCTGGCGTCGGCGCTGATGGGCATGGCCATCGTGCTGATCTGCCTGATCGGAATCATCTTCGGCGTGGAGAGCGTGCTCCGCACAGAGCGAACCTCCGACCGCCGCGAGGTGGCGAAGGTGGTCGCATATTGCCTGGAAAACCACGCCGCCGATCGGGTGGTTGTCGCGGGCTACCGCGGGTACGAGCTGACGCGTGGGCTGAAACCGGAGGAGAAGAAGGTCTTCGTGCACCGCATGAGCCTGTATCTCGACAAGGTGCTCGAACAGACGCGTGGCAAGAGCCTCTACATTCTGGTCCCCAAGCCCGTCGGCAAGAACCGGTGGGAGGACGTGAACCTCAAGTTCCCCGGCATGTACGAAGGTGCGCCTGAGGTTACCTTGGCCGAACACGGCGAACCCGATTGGGAAAACTGGCGCCTCTTCCGGATCGTCAGGCCCGACGACTGAGTCAGGCCACCGGCACGGCCTTCTCTTTCCGCGCCGCATGCTTCAGCGCCACGATGACGGCTGTATTTTTCTTTGCATCCTCCGGTGTGAGCATCGGTTCCTTGCCGTTCAGAATGCAGCCGGAGAAGTGCTCGATCTCGGCCTGATACTGGTTGATGTCCTCGAACGTCTCCGTCTGGCTGTCCTTGCCCGACACCACCGTGACCGTCGCGCCTCTGCTGCCCCCAGTGAAGGCCCTCGGCACGTCGATCATGCCTTCGGTTCCTATGATTTCGTAGCGATTTCGGCCGAACTCCTCCATGCCAGAGCACAGGATCCCCATCCGGCCGCCGGGAAATTTCAGTATCCCGACAAATGTTCCATCGACGCCATGGGTCTCGTCGAACCGGTGATAGGCCTGGACGCTGACAGGCTCATCCCCCATCAGGAAGCGGAGGGCATTCACGGCATAGCAGCCCACATCCATCAGACCGCCGCCGCGCATCTCGCCGCTGGCGCGGATGTTTGTCTCCCAGTCGCCGAGGAAGTAGCTGAACTCGGCCCGGACGATCTTGATGTCGCCGACGGCGCCGGATGCCAGTTTCTTTTTTACGAATGTGTGCTGCGGGTGGAAGCGATACATGAACGCCTCCATGAGAAGCACATGGTTCGCCTTCGCCGCGTCGATCATCTGCTGCGCCTCCTCCACCGTCACGGCCAGGGGTTTCTCGCACAGAATGTGCTTCCCGGCCTCTGCGGCCTTCACCGCCCATTCGCAGTGCAGGGCGTTGGGCAGGGGGGCGATGACGGCGTCTACATCGGGATCGTGCAGGACTTCGTCGTACGACCCATACGCCTTCGGGATACCCAGTTCCTTCGCGCATTCCTCAGCCTTGCTCTTGTCCCGGCTGGAGATTGCGACGACCTCGGAGTTCGTCGTCTTCTGCGCCCCCGGAATCAGCGCCGTACGACCGATCTTCGCCGTGCTGATCACACCGTATCGCACCTTGTCTGCCATCATGCTCTCCTTTCCCGAACGAACACAGAGACGGTAGTCAAAGGATCGAGCATGAATGATAAGACAAACGCTGCGACCACTCAACCGCCAAATTGCCGATGGGTGATGTCGTGGCGATTCCCTTGGCGGGGACGTGATGACGAGTCCCTGCTACACGTCGTAGCGAGCGAAGGCGTTCAGCGGCGTGACCACTCCGCCTCCGCCCGGTTCCACCACCCGGAGCGTGTTGTCGGAACCCGGTGCAGTTCCACCGTCGCCGATCCGGCCCGTGAACTGTCCCGCGACCATCACATTGCCGAACATGCCGGCGAGCAGGTCGCCGTCGAGGTCGCCGAGGACCTTGATGAGGGAGTTCTTGCCGCCTGCAACACACGAGTCTTCGATGTCGATTGTCCCGGCCAGGCTGCCCTTGACCATCAGCATCTTCGACAGGCTGCCGAACGTCGCCGTGCACCCCGCCGCGATACCGTCGCCTCCCTTCGGGCCGAAGAGCATTGCCCTCGACACATCGCCGGCAACCGTGACCGCGGAGCCGCTTGCCATGCCGCCCATGATCTGCACCATGGTTGCGTTGCCAGTGATGTTCAGGATCGATCCGTTGGTCATCCCATCCTTAATCATACCTTTCTTGACGTTGCCCGTGGCGCTGACGTCCGTGTTGTCCAGACCGCCGAAGAGCATCAGATTGTCCACGCCGCCATTCAGGTTCAGCGTCGAGTCGGTCTGTCCGCCCTTGGCCATAACCATTGTGGTGTGCCCCGTCACCGTCAGCGTGCTGTCGGTCATGCCATCGAAGATCATCGCCTTGCTCAGCGTTGTGCCGACATCGATGGTCACTGTATCCGCCCCCCGTTTGATCATGACCATGCCCGCCGCGCCGCCGATGTCGAGCGTGCTGTTCGTCAGGCTGCCCATCATCATGACCTTGCTCGCGTCGCCGCCGACGGAAGCGTCCAGGTTCGTCGCACCGCCAAGGACCTGCAGCATCTTCAGGCTGCCGTCAATATCGAAGGAGGTATTCTGGATGACTCCTACCTTCTGCATCAGCTTGATGATCCCCATCGACTCGCCACCTATCGTCTCGACGGTGCCAAGGACGAGGGTATTTCCGCCCGCCTTCGGGTCCATGTCCCGCGCCATGAGCATGGACCGGTCGGTCGAACCGGTGAAGCCGATGTACCCGATGTCCTGATTCGAATCGACGAGGGGCGACAGACCGTTCGTCGTCGCCACCCACGCCGCGCCGTCGCCCTTGAACATCAGATCGATGAGGTCGTTGTCCAGGTCATGGAATCGGACCCGCGAGTCGGCCTTGCTCAGCACAAGGGGCGTCATGCCGACAGCCGAGAGAGAGACCTCCACCGTTCCCTCGTCAGGATCGTTGCTCTCGATAACCAGCGTGCCGCTTGCGGGACCGGCGGACGTCGGGTCAAAGACGACCGTCACAGTGACCGATTCCCCGTATCCGATGGTGAACGGCTCTGCGGGATTCCCAGTCACGGAGAGGTCCGCGCCCCCCGTCACCCCGATCGAGTTGACGACCAGGTCGCCCGTGTCCATGTTCGCGATGGTCACGTCCGCCATTCTGAGCTGTCCGTTCGCGCCATCGTTGAGCACGTAGCCGAAGTCGATGGCGAGATCATCGGACAGGCCGATCGAATCGCTGACGGCAATGTCGGCGACGCCGATCTCGAAACCGCCGGTGTGGGTGTCGTCTGAAAGTTCGCCAAGGATGCCGTCGCCGTCCTGATCCATGGCCAAACCGTGCGCGTCGAGAATATCCGGGCCGACGGTCAGGCTGTACTGCCCCTGCGCCGCCTGGGGATTCAGCGTGAGATCGAGAGTGGTTGCATCGGTCCAGGAGTAGCCGATGATCTCGCTCTTCAGATCGCCCGCCGGGCCGGTGAAGGAGACCACGTCGTCGGCGATGGCAAAACTGGTCGGGTCCATGGCCTCGCTGAACGTCAGGGTGATGGTGCTGAGCGGACCTGAAATCGGTCCGTCCGGGGACTGCGCGACGACGGTCGGGCCGACCGAGTCCAGGACGGTCTGCATGATGACGGTGCCGCCCTGCACGGTGGCGATGGGCGGATCGGGGCAGAAAGCCGACTGGGTCATCACAGAGTTGATGTAGTCGGAGTAGTGTTCGATGGAAAAGGACAGGAGCGTTCCCGTGGTGGCCGTGCCGCCATCGGTCACCTTGACAAAGAAGCTGTCCTCTCCGGTGAGGTCCGGCACGAACTCGGTGATGTCGAGGGCCATCTTGTTGGACGGGAAGGGGTCGTCGCCGTCGCAGGACCATTGGGGGGTCTGGAGCTGTTTGGTCTGGATCGGCGAGTCCGGATCGCCAAGGCCGATGGTAACAGTGCAATCCCCCCGCACGGCGTGGCTGATCTCAAACACGGAGAGAAGCTCGGGCTGGTAGTCCACGAGGTCATCGTAGTAGTAGACGTGGCGGACCCTCTGCATGAGCGCTTCATAGCTGATCCACCAGCACCCGTCGCCGCTCCATGTGGGCCCCCACGAGTTGACGACCTTGAAGGCGCCATACCGGGTTTCGCCTTCCTCCGTGTAGGACTTCGTGTCGTCGTATCCGACGATGGTCTGCATATGGTTGATGCTGGTATTGTCGAAGTTGTCCAACGTCGCCATGTCGAACATGTCCGAGGCGTCAATGGCTATCTGGGCCAGGTTGCCGCCGGCAAGTAAGTCCTTGAGTCCATCAACCGAACTCTGAATATCCATATAGTGGTTGCTCCCGGTCCCTCGATAGATGGGAGCTTCTCGCCAAGCGGCTTCGCTTGGCCATGTGGTGTGGTCGCTTGCGCTGTACGGCATTGTCTGCCACGAGGCCGCGCCGATCGCTCTCATTACCTTTACGGCATCAGTCCCCCAAGTGCCATTATTGCCTCCACCGTTGATCTGATGATAGACAAAATCTGGACTGAAAATGTGATCCTGATATGCGGGCGTCGGCGCGCCGCCGGACCACGTGGCACCCGAGAGGTCCCAGTCATGCTCCAAGGCTTCCTGGAATGTCTTGCTGTAATACACGTAGGCCCAGCACGTGCACGAGCCTTCGCTTCCTTGGCTGCCCACTGGCGGCATATATTGGGTGGACAGCCAGTCGAGACTGCTCGGCGCCTCCATCCCCCCGGCCAGCGGCTGGATGTCATCGGTGATGTAGAGCGACCCCGCCATTTCCTGCCACTCCTCTTCGGTCGGCGGGCGGTATCCGGTACCGAAGCCGTCCACGGTCGCGTCGGCATCCACTCCCCCGCAGGCCACCCCGACCTCCGCCTGCAACACGGCCAGCTCGTCCACGGTGGCGAGGTGCGAGCTGATCAGCATGTTGCCAAGCGTCGACAGCGCAACCGGCGCCGTGCGTGGCTCGAGTTCTTCAATCCGGAGCGATGTGTGGATCCGGCCCGTCTGCGCCATGGCTTGGGTCCTCCCGCCTGGTGGTGATAGTTTTATGAACAGCATATTTCATGCCAATCATCAACGAGACTCACAAGGCCACAAGATTCGTCGCAAAGGCGGGCAACGGGTCCATGGCGTAGCGGTCCCAAACCTCCGCTGCGATAGGGAATCCCAATTTCCTTTTTCGTGAAACCGTGAATCGTGCAGTGCACGTGCACAGTCGGCGGCGACATAACGGTATTGTAACACGACCATGATACGTGAAAGCGTAAGTCCCGCATCTGCCGTGGCGTTACCACCGGTCCGCGATATCAGGATATCAGGGACGGATATCAGGGACAGACGGTATTTATTCATCTCTTCCGTTTCTTCTTGGGCCGGCTGCAGGGCAGGAGACGTATGCGTCTGTCCCTGAATTTCCTAATTTTCAGCAGATCGCCCCGGCTCTTGAGCCTGCCGCCCGCCGCCGCGTCGCTGATGCTGTGAGTATGGTGTGATGGTGCGCCACGGCCTGTGGGTCTTCTCAGCCGGTGATCTCCCCCACGAAATCGGCGCCGAAGGCCCGGCACTTGGACAGGTCTTCCTCAGTCGGGGTAAATTTGAATCGGAGCCCGGATTCAATCACCTTGATCCGCACGGCCCGCAGGCGTTCCTCGATCATCCCCACCGCCTCGCCGCTCCAACCAAACGAGCCGAACGCCGCCCCGCGTTTTGCCTTCAGGAAAACCGTGGACAACAGCCCCAAGACCCCCCACATGGGCGAAGGCACGTCGCCGCCGATGGTTGCCGTGCCGAAGATGAGGCCGTCGGCCTTCTCCAGCTCGTCGCGGATGGCCGCGTGGTCGGTTTCCTTGATTCGCAGGAGCACCGGCGTGCCCCCGGCGGACTTGATGCCCTCGACGATCTCCTCCGCCATGCGGCGCGTATTCTCGTGGGCGGAGAGGTAAACGATCAGCACACGTTTGCCGTCGCTTTCGGGAACCGTGGACCACTTCTCGTAGGCATCCACGTAGGACCAGGGGTCCTTTCGCAGGATCGGCCCGTGGCTGGGGCAGATCATCTCGATGTCGAGGTCGCGGATCTTGGAGATCGCCGCCAGGACCTTCGGCTTGAAGGGGCGCATGATGGCGTCGAAGTAGACATCAAAGGGCTTCTGGAAGTCGCCGCACAGGTCGTTATACATCCGCTCGTCGCAGTAGTGCGTGCCGAAGGCATCGTTGGGGAAAAGGATCTTCTCCTCCCCAAGATAGCTGAACATGGTATCCGGCCAGTGCACCTGGGGCGCCGTGAAGAACCGAAGCATCCTGCCGCCGAGGTCGATCGTGTCATCGTCCTTAACGGTCTGACACTTGAACGATGCGTTCATCAGCTCGCCGAGGAACTTCTGGCAGGGAACGGAACAAACCACGGTGGCGTTCTTGGCGAGGTCGAGGACGGCCCCGATCGACCCGCCATGGTCCGGCTCGGAGTGCTGGCAGACCAGATAGTCGATCTCCGACGGATCGATCAGGTCTTTCAGATTTGCGATAAACTCGTCGGTGAAGAGGTACTTGACCGTGTCGATGAGGGCGGTCTTCCTCTCGCCTTTGACGAGATACGAATTATACGTCGTCCCCTTCTCGGTAGGTAGCAGGTCGTCGAAAATATCCAGGTCGGGATGCAGCGCCCCCGTCCAGTGAATATTGGGTTTGATTTCGAAGGGCTTCACGTGTGCCTCCTCCCGGTTCTCTGTTCAGCCGTTTTCCATATTTCCTCTACAGTAACATGATAACCGATCCAGACGGGTGTGTAAATAGGGAGCTACCTCTTGAAGGGCCGAAATGCATCCCGACCCGCCCCGCACACCGGACATCGCTCCGGCGGATCGAGTCCCTCATGAATATAACCGCAGACCCGGCATTGCCAGAGTCGCTTGCCTTTCTTGCCCATTGGCTCACTCATATCGGCAACTCGCTCCTTGACGATCTCGAACCGTTTGTGTAATAATTACCATAAGAATACATTCCAAGGGAAGGGGGTCTCGACAGTCGGAAGATCGGAGATGGGCAAGACACTAACCGAGAAGATCCTGGGCGAACACGCCGGACATGACGTCAAGCCCGGAGAGTTCGCCATCGTCTGCGTGGACCTTGCGTACGTCCAGGACGGCACCGGCCCGCTGTCCGTCCGGCAGATGGAGGTCATGGAGCTCAAGACCCTCAGCGACCCGAAGCGCGCCGTCGTCTTTCTCGACCACGCATCGCCGAGCCCGAGGCAGGAGCTGTCCAACGACCACAAGTTCCTCCGCGAGTTCTGCGAGCGGACCGGGGCCATCCTTTCCGACGTGGGCAACGGCATCTCCCATACCGTCGTGAACGAGGAATACGCCAACCCCGGCGACGTGATCGTCGGCGCGGACTCCCACACCTGCACCAACGGCGCCATGTGCGCCTTCGCCACGGGGATGGGGTCGACCGACATCGCCGTGGCCATGTGCCTCGGTCACACGTGGATGAAAGTGCCGGAGAGTTGGAAGGTCACGGTGAACGGCACATTTCCAAAGGGCGTCTACGCCAAAGACTTCATGCTCCATTTCATCGGGAACGTGACAGCCGATGGCGCGACCTATAAGGCATTGGAGTTCGTCGGACCCGCGATGGAATCCCTCTCCATCGCCGGGCGACTGGCGATCTCGAACATGGCCGTGGAGTGCGGCGCGAAGGTGGGGCTCTTCAACTCCGATGAGACCACGAAGCTGCGACTCGAAGAGCTGGGGCGCCCCGAGAAGTACAAGCCCATGAGCGCCGATCCCGACGCCGAGTATGAAAAGGAACTGACGTTTGACGTTTCGGCCCTCGAGCCGACCCTTGCCTGTCCGCACTTCGTCGACAACACGAAGCCCCTCGGCGAGGTCGATCCCGTCCACGTGGATCAAGTCTTTATCGGCACAAGCACCAACGGCCGCCTGGAGGACTACCAGCAGGCGGCGGCCATTCTCAAGGGCAAGAAGGTCGCCCCAGGCACACGCCTGATCGTGACGCCCGGCTCGCGGCGCGTCCTCCTCAAGGGCATGGCCGACGGCACCTTCCCGGCCCTGGCCGAGGCGGGAGGTGTGATTACGGGGCCTGGCTGTGGGGCGTGCGTGGGTGTCCATGAGGGTGTTCTGGCCGATGGCGAGGTTTGTGTCTCGACGCAAAACCGGAACTTCAAGGGGCGCATGGGCAATCCCAACGCCTTTGTCTATCTGGCCAGCCCGGCCACGGCCGCCGCCACGGCCGTGACGGGCAAGATTACGGACCCCAGGGAATTCCTCTGAAAAACCCCGAAGGAACCGACATGGAAAAGCGGAAGGGCAAGGCGTGGAAGTTCGGCGATGGCATCAGCACCGACCACATCGCGCCGGGACGCCTCTTCCACCTGCGAAGCAACCTGCCCGAGCTGGCGAAGCACGTGATGGAGGACGCGCGGCCTGAGTTCGCCGAGCAGGTGCAGGAGGGGGACTTCATCGTGGGCGGCAGGAACTTCGGCCAGGGGTCCAGTCGTGAGCACGCGCCGGCCATCATCAAGCTCGCGGGCGTCAGCGTCGTGATTGCGAAAAACTTCGCCCGCATCTTCTTCCGCAACTGCATCAACGTGGGTCTGCCGGCCATTACACTCGACACGGACAAGATTGATGAAGGGGATGAGCTTGAGGTCGATCTCAAGGCGGGCGAGGTCAGGAACCTGACGAAGGATGAAGTCTATACGTTCCCGCCTCTGCCCAGCGCCATGGCGCACATTCTCGCCGACGGGGGACTGGTGGAGCATATCAAAAAACATGGCGACTTCAAACTCGATTGACCGGCCGTCTTGCGTGCTGCCCGAGAGGAACAAGCTCGCACAGGTCTTCCGCCTGTGTTTCATCGTGGAGTAATCTGCATGTTCAAAGTGGTCAATACACTGAAACACGACCTCGTCATCGTCGGCGCCGGCCTCGCCGGGCAGGCCGCAGCCCTCGAAGCGCGGGAACGCGGGGCCGATGTCGCCGTGGTCTCGAAGGTCCACCCCGTTCGGTCCCATTCCGGCGCAGCCCAGGGCGGCATCAACGCCGCCATCAAGCCCGACGACAACTGGAAGGACCACATGTTCGACACCGTCAAGGGCTCGGCCTACCTGGCCGACCAGGACGCCGTGCGCATCCTCTGCTCGGAAGCGCCCAACGCGATCTGGTGGCTCGACGGTTTCGGCGCGCCTTTCACCCGGCAGGAGGACGGCACGCTCGCCCAGCGCCCCTTCGGCGGACAGCGGCGGAATCGAACCTGCCACGTTGCCGACCACACGGGACACAACCTGCTCCATACGTTATATGAACAGATGATCCGCCTGGGCATTCGCGTTTACGAAGAATGGTTCGTCACCAGACTGCTCGTCTCCGAAAGGAAATTCGTCGGCCTCCTCGCTATCGACCTGCTGAAGGGCGAGATGAGCCTCATCCAGGCCAGGGCCTGCATCCTCGCCACCGGCGGGGCCGCGCGCATCTTCGGCCAAAGCTCCAATGCCCTCATCAACACGGGCGACGGGGTGTCTCTGGCCTACCGCGCGGGCCTGCCCATCGAGGACATGGAGTTCTTCCAAATCCACCCGACGGGACTGCTCAACGGCATCCTCATGACCGAAGGCTGCCGGGGCGAAGGGGCGTATCTCATCAATGCCGAGGGGGAGCGATTCATGAAAAACTACGCACCCCAGTTCATGGAATTGGCCCCGCGCGATCAGGTCTCCCGCGCGATCCAGACGGAGATCAATGAGGGGCGCGGCTTCGAAGGCAGCTATGTCCATCTCGACCTCCGGCACCTGGGCGAGGAAAAGATCATGTCGCGCCTGCCACAGATACGGGAGATCGCCCTCTATTTCGCCGGGGTCGATCCCGTGACCACCCCCGTCCCCATCCGTCCCACGGCGCACTACACCATGGGCGGGGTGGATGTGGACACGGACTGCAAGACGGAGGTCGAAGGTCTCTACGCCGCCGGCGAGTGCGCGTGCGTCTCCGTGCACGGGGCCAATCGGCTGGGGGGCAATTCCCTGCTGGAGACCATCGTCTTCGGCCGCCGGGCGGGAATCAACGCCGCGGGCTCCCTCAAAGATGCCGCACAAGGGGATGTACCGCAGGACCTGGTAAGCAGCGACGAGCATCGCCTGGCCGAGATGCTTGGCCGCGAGTCCGGAGAGTCGATTGCCGAGCTGCGCAAGGAGATGGAGGACGTGGTACGCGAGAACTTCGGCCTGTTCAAGAATGAAGAGGGCATGACGAAGGGACGCGAGCGGCTCCGCAAGCTGCGGGAACGGGCCGGCAACGTCCTCATCCCCGACAAGGGACGCATCTTCAACCAGAGCCTGGTCAACGCCCTGCAGCTTGAGGCCATGCTCGATGTCGCCCGGGTCCTCGCCGAAGGGGCGATCCGGCGGCAGGAAAGCCGAGGGGGACACTACCGAACAGATTACCCGAAGATGGATAACGAAAATTTCCACCACCACACCATCATCCGCCTCGGCGCCGATGGCGAGCCGGAGTTCTCGACGAAGGCGGTGGTTGTGGAAGATATTCCCATCGAGGCGGAGGTGAAGTATTGAAAGGCGTTATCGCTTCTGCAATCTCAGAAACAGCATTCCTATGGAACTGAATCACGAAAGGAACGGAAGTATGCCGGATGAAGCGCGAATTGGTCTGATCGGGTGCGGGGGCATTGCCGGGCGTCATGTGCAGTGGCTCCTCGACCGGAAGGAGTGCCGCATCACCGCATTGTGCGACAAAAGCCGCGAGGCCGTGGCGGACAAACTGGCCATGATCAAGAAGCTCCGTCCCGGCGAGGAGCCGGCGACGACTGAGGAGTGCAAGGATGTGCTGGGGCGCGATGATGTGGACGGCGTGTGTGTGCTGCTGCCCCACTCCCTGCATCACCCCATCGCCAAGGCCGCCCTGGAGGCGGGGAAGCACGTGCTCGTCGAGAAGCCCATGGTGACCGACGTGGCCCAGGCCGAGGACCTGATCGCCACGAGCGAGAAGACCGGCAGAAAGCTGGGCATCGCCTACCAGAGATCGTTCCTTCCCGAGTATCTCTATGTGCATCGCATGGTGCAGAACGGCGAGTTCGGCCAGGTGCGATTCATGACGGCCCATGTCGAGCAGGGATGGTACAACATCGTCACCAACCCGAACAAGAAGCGTGGCTGGAAGACCGATCCGGCCCAGGCCGGCGGGGGCCAGTTGGTCGATACGGGCAGCCACACCGTCGCGGCGATGCTGTATGTCTGCCAGATGGACCCGGTCGAGGTCTTTGCGTTCATCGACAACTGCGGGCTGAACGTGGACGTGAACACGTCGATGGCCGTGCGTTTCGCTCAGGGCGCGCAGGCGACGGTGACGGTGGGCGGGTTCGGCCACAGCGTCACGGAATCTATCCGCGTCGTGGGCGACAAGGCCAGTGCGCGTATCTTCTTCCGCACGGTGAAGGAGCAGGCCCTGGAGGTGAACGGTGAGGTGATCGATGCGCCGTCGATCATCCCAATGTCCAATCCCGACTCGAACTTCGTGGACGTGATCCTTGGCAAGGCCGAGCCCGGCGCGGACGGCCTGCTTGGTCTGCGGGTGGCGCAGCTCAGCGAGGCGGCCTATCGCTCGGCGGAGACCCACGCGGTGGCGAAGGTGTAGTCGGCAACAATGTTCGGAGGGAGAGAGATCCTTTCGAAACAACGGCTGACCGCTGCCCTGATCGTGCTGCGCGCCAGCGGCACGCCGCACAATTTTCGCTTTCGCCATTGTTTTTGCTTGACATTCCTCCCCGATCGGAGCAGAATACTTGCGCCGTAAACGTCGCATGCACGTGGGGTGCGAGTGGGGATTGACTGCACTTTGGCCAGGGAAGTGCCGACGTTTCCATAAGGAGGGGGAACGATGGCGAGGGGAAAAGTAAAGTGGTTTGATGAGAAGAAGGGGTACGGCTTCATCGTCTCCGACGGGGGGGAAGTGTTCGTCCACCACTCCGGTATTGCGGGAGGAGGGTTCAAGACACTGGCCCCGGGGGAAGACGTGGAGTTCGATGTCGTTAGCGGCGAGCGGGGCCTGAAGGCCCAGAATGTCGTACGGGTTTCCAGCCCACCCAAGCCCTGATGCCGTTCCTGCCCGAATCTCCAAGGATATTCTGTACACAGAATACTCCTCCCAGCGGATCTGTTTTCGCTTGCGTCCAGTGTGTGACGCAGCTACAATAAACATTCCGTGTTGCATTTCAGGACCCATGGTAGTGTTCGGAGCGAAGGAGAAGCAATGAGTGCGCAGGTGATTGACGGTGAGGCCATTGCGGCCGAAATCAAGGAACAAATCAAGAGCGACATCGCGGCCCTCGGCAAAGAGCTGCACCTCCACGCCGTGCTGGCGGGCGACGACTTCGGCGCCAAGTTCTACGCCGGCGGGCAGCAGAAGGGCTGCGAGGAGGTGGGCATCCATTACTCCCTCGACCAGCTCCCCGACGACGCCTCGCAGGACGACCTCGCCGCGCACATCCGGAAGCTGAACGACGATCCCGACTGCACGGGGATCATCTGCCTCATGCCCGTGCCGAAAGGCGTGGACGGCCGCGCGCTGCAGCAGATGATCGACCCCTCCAAGGACGTCGAGGGCATGCACCCGAGCAACATGGGCAAACTTTTCTACAACGATACGACCTTCGCTCCCTGCACCCCAAAGGGCTGCGTCGAGCTCATCAAGCGTGTGGGATGTGAAGTCGAAGGCGCGAACGTGACGGTCATCGGCCACAGCGAGATCGTTGGCAAGCCGATCGCCATGCTGATGCTGGGTCTGAATGCCACGACCACCATTGTGCACGTCTTCACCGATGACATTGTGCCCCACTGCAAGAACGCCGACATCCTCATCAGCGCCGCCGGCGCCGCCGGTGCGAAATGGAACGGATACAAGAGAAAGGCGAAGAAAGACCCGAGCACGCCCCTGCCGGACATCAGCCCGCTGGTGAAGGCGGACATGATTAAGCCGGGGGCGGTGGTCATTGACGTTGCCATCAACAGAGTCCCCAAGGGATTCGACGAGGACGGCAAGCCCATCAAGAGCAAGAAGAGCGGCAAGGATCTCATGGTCACGCGCGGCGACGTGGAATACGACAAGGCCATTGAGGTCGCCTCGCACATCACGCCCGTGCCGGGAGGCGTCGGGCCGATGACCGTGGCCATGCTGCTGCAGAACACCGTGAACGCGGCGAAGGCGGCGCAGTAGAGCGCGCCGGGCCTTCTTGGAACAAACAGTTACGAGGGCCACGAAGAACGCGAAGGGCGCCGACCTCGGGAGTTGTCCCTTTTGTGTTCATCGTGGCCTTCGCTTTTTCGGAAATATTCAGGATAACGTAGAGGAAGAACCATGTGTGCGAAAAAAGCAAAGAAAGTTGTGTTGGCCTACTCCGGCGGGCTGGACACGTCGGTCATCCTGCCGTGGCTGCGGGAGAACTACGGGTGCGAGGTGATCGCCTTCGCCGCCGACATCGGCCAGGGCGATGACATGAAGGAGGTGGAGGAGAAGGCCCATGCCTCCGGCGCGTCGAAGGTCTATGTCGAAGACCTGCGGAAGGAGTTTGTACAGGACTTCGTCTTCCCGACCCTCCGCGCGGGGGCGATGTATGAGGGCAAGTATCTGCTCGGCACGTCCTTCGCCCGGCCGCTGATCGCGAAGCATCAGGTGCGCATCGCCAACAAGGAGAAGGCCGACGCCGTGTCGCACGGCGCGACGGGCAAGGGCAACGACCAGGTGCGCTTCGAGCTGACCTACATGGCCCTGAACCCGAAGCTGAAGATCATCGCACCGTGGAAGGAGGACGCCTGGACGCTCACCAGCCGCGAGGACGCCGTGGACTACGCCAAAAAGCACGGCATCCCCATCGCCCAGACGAAGAAGAAAATCTACAGCGAGGATGGCAACCTCTGGCACCTCAGCCACGAGGGAGGCGACCTGGAGGAGTCGTGGAACGAGCCGAAGAACAGCATCTTCGCCATCTCCGTCCCCGTCGAGAAGGCCCCGAACAAGCCGACGTACGTCACCGTCGATTTCAAGCAGGGCACGCCGGTGGCCGTGAACGGGAAGAAGATGGACAGCGTGAAAGTCGTCGAGACGCTGAACGCCATCGGCGGCAAGAACGCCATCGGCCAGATCAACATGGTCGAGAACCGGCTCGTGGGCATCAAGTCGCGCGGCGTTTACGAGACCCCCGGTGGGACGATCCTCTACGAGGCGCACCGTGCGCTGGAGTCGATCACCCTCGACCGGGAGACTGCGCACTACAAGGCGCTGGTGGCGCAGAAGTATTCGGAGATGGTCTACTTCGGCCAGTGGTTCACGCCGCTGCGGGAGGCGCTCGATGCCTTCGTGGACAAGACGCAGGAACGCGTCACCGGCACGGTGCGCGTGAAGCTCATCAAGGGCAACTGCGAAGCGGTGGGTGTGAAAGCGCCGAAGACGCTCTACGATCCGCACCTCGGCGGCTTCGGCAAGGACCCGATCTACGATCAAAAGGACGCCAAGGGTTTCATCAAGCTCTTCGGCCTGCCCCTGAAGGTGCAGGCGCTGGTGGACAAGAAGGGGAAGAAGTAGAACAGACTCGTTCCTTCCTTGATTTGGACGCACCTGCGGTGTATGATAGAAGGAAACCGCAGACCATGAGATGAGGGGACCATCTCAGCAAGGGGGTTATCCCTTGAAGTTTGAGATCATCGGCGAGATCACGAATGTGGAAACCATCGCCGTGGGCGGACGAATCCGCGACATCATGCGGCTTCGGAAGCAGTTCGGGCCAAGCCGGTGGCGCAAGCTCAAAGGGATTGCCCACGTGCGCCTTGCCGGCGGCGCCGTACGCAGGGCCGAACTGCACTGGTACGAAGCGCAGGGCATAGGAAGAAAGAAGATGAAGGTCAAGCGTCTGCTGGGTTAACGACATGGCGCGAAAAGATGCGCAACGAAAATTCGCCGTCTGTATCGAGAACAGGGACTGTGAAGACCTGGAAATCAGGAAGGTTTACGAAGTCCTTCCCGACCAGGACGCCGCGAGCGAAGGCTACCTCAGGGTGATCGACGAGTCGGGCGAAGACTATCTCTACCCGGAGTCGTATTTCATCCTGGTGCAACTCACTGCGAAGGCGCGGGATGTGCTGGCGGCGCACCGATCATAGCGATGCTGAGGCAACTCCATCCTTCATGCTTCAGCATTCGCGTTCCCGGTCTCGCATTCTGAAGACACTCTACAACCAAAAGGACGCCAAGGGTTTCATCAAGCTCTTCGGCCTGCCGCTGAAGGTGCAGGCGCTGGTGGATAAGAAGCGCTGAGGCGCTTCTTATTTCAAATTGCAGATTGCAAATGGCAAAATGCAAATTGAAAGAGTGGGACGACAAGACAAATTTGAGATTTGCATTCTGAAATCTGATCTGCGCCAATCCCGCGTGGTCCTCGGGCGAGAAGGATTTTCCCCGCATAACCCCCCTCCTTGGGACGTATAGACAGATGAACGGCGGGGCGCGTGTAGGCGATGTTGGGTGATAGACAGGCGGAGCGGTGCGATGTATTCCATGTGCGGCGGGGTGCTGATCCTGACGTGCGCGATAGTCGGGGTGATGGTCCTGGGCAACCACTGGAGCCGGGCGTGGTGCGGTGTGTTCCTGGGGATGTGGTTTCTGGGATTGTCTGGGGCCCTCATCATGGACTATGCTCCGCTGTACGCCTTGGCTTATCCGCCTGTGCTGTGGCTGATCGCCGTATCCGTGCGGGGAGTGGTTCGGATGATCGAGAGGGTGTAGGGCGTCGCGTCTTCAGCTCTGGAAGCCAAGCCCCAGCAGAACCGCGAGCAGGATAATGGCGAAGGCCACGGTGGTGCAGATGCGGGTCAGCGGGTAGAGGGCAGGCGCGTCGGAGCCGGTCTTTGGAGTGCGCAAGCCATGCTTGCGCCTTGTCGGGCGGGAGCCATGCTGCCGCCCGTGGCCGAAGCGCGGCTTCGGCCACACGAAAGCTGGAGCATGGCCCCAGCACTCCAAATCCCCAGCCCATGAGTATTCTTGATATCCGTCAACAAGTTTGAGCGTGGCACCCGCTTCCATCACACGTCCAAAGGCATGTGTTCCTGCAACAGGAACCATCTACATCTTCGTCCCGGGCCTCGCCGATTGGGCGTGGAAGCCCGGTTTGATCTGGAGGGGCGAGAGATACTTCCTCTCGTGCTCGGCCGCCTTGCCCCAGGGCGTGCCTTTGTAGTTCTTGGCTACATACTCCAGCGCTTCCGCTGCGCGCTTGAGATCCTTCACTTCCCTGACCGCGACGGCGCCTGCGCGCACGTCACAATACACACGATAGATGTTGAACTTCTGGTTCTTTCGCGGCTTCGGGAATCCTTCTTTGAGGCAGCGCTTCAGGACGATCACGTATTCCCGCAGGAGGAACCGAAACTTGTAGAGCTGGGCGAGCGTGAGGTCGTAGTTGGCCTTCCACCGGTCGGTTTCCTTCTTCCACAGCTTGCGAGGTGTGGATTCGAGCTCGGCAATTCCGCGCTCGACAAGCTTCAAGCTGCGTTCGGCCTTGGCGATCTCCTTCGTTGCCTGCTCTTCAATTCGGTCGACGTCCGTCAGCCAGTAACTCGGCCGCATTTTGGACCAGTTGTCGATCACATTGCGGATGGAACGCCGCAGTTTGTTTCTGTTGATGCTTGTGCTGTATTCCTTCCGTGTTACCCACTCCGGTTCATACTTCACAAGCACTGCCTCATCATACTCCGACGGCGTATCGCGCAGGATGTAGTAGGCCCCGCCCGACTGCCGGGATAACATGCTAAGGACGAACGACCCGAACCCGGCGGGGATGTTCCTGCCGGTATAGGGGGAGAAGAGCCAGTCGGGGGTGAAGAACTCCTGCCGGGCCGTCTCGATGCCGCGGGGGACCCATTCGCTGGGGCCGATGCGCTCGCCGCGCTCGTCACGGAGCCACTCGCGGACCATGCGTTGCTGGAACATCGCCTCCTTGCCAAAGACGTGCAGGCGGGTTCCGCTCCTCTTCAGCTCGGCCAGGGCGGTATCCACGAGGGTGTCGTTCCTCGTGTCGGAGCCTTCCTCATCGGTGAGCAGAAGAAGGAACTTGCGCTTTCCCGGGGCCCTGATCTTGTCGAGCGCGAAGCGGATGGCGTGGATAACATTCTCAATGCCGGACGGATCGCTTTTAACGCGCCGGATGGCCTCTCCCAGCACCGCGGGATCGTCAATCGGCGCAAGCTGAAGTGTGGGCTTCTGCCCGAAGCTTACCAAAGCAAGCTGGAGGCGTTTCGCCTGTCGCTCGGACATCCGGGCGGTCAGTTCGCCGATCTTGCTCTTGACTTCCTCCGCGATCAGGCGCCGGTCACGCGCCAGGTTGC
>JAADGH010000036.1 GCA_013152475.1 Planctomycetota bacterium | reverse complement strand
GCGGGCGGCGCATGGCCTCGCTGTTGGTCCCCGGCACAGAGCCCCCCTTGGGCTCGTGACAGCCGATGCAGCCCTTCCGCTCGCCGGGGCGGACATAGTTGAAGGCCGTCTCATGAACGATGGTCTTGCCGTCGATATCGACCATCTCAAACCGGAACGGCGTGTTCGCCGGCACTTCCATGTAGAAGGACCCGTCCTTCGCTAACGGCGCCGTCCCAAGCACGCGTGTTTCGAAGCCGGGATTCGCGTTGATTGCCAGACCCACCTGCACAGCACCGAGCACGCGGACGTACACCACCTTCGACCTGTCGTAGGGAAGATCGGTATTGAAGACCGACTGGCAGTAAACGAAACCCGTGTTCGAGGCCGTTTCCCTTCTCGCCGTCGGGACAATCGGGGGACGGCGATGCGGCGAGATCGCGATCGGATCGACGTCGCTCATCTCGGGATCGTCGTAGATCAACCGCATCTCCTTCGTCTTCAAGTTGAACAGGTAGATGCCGTAGCCGTTCCATCGAGTATCGTACCACGGCGCATAGGACAAGAGCACCCAATCTCCGCCGATGGGATAGGGCGCCGTCAGCCGGCCGATGGGGTTCTGATCGTCGAAATTATGGATATACACTTCCTCCCCACCGGCGAGGTTCATGATCTCGGGGTAAATCGGTATCTCGCAATCGGTCGGGTCCTTGCGCGGGTCCACGATCGTCAGGCCGGAGGGGGTGACGCACACCAGCCGCCCGTCGGGAAGTGTACGGGGGAAGCTCACCGACACACCCACCATCTGGTTCGTGCGGGGGTGGGCGGTGGTCTGATACTGGTTGGCGTAGGGCATGGGGCGCAGCGTGCTGTAATAGCCACCGCGCATGCTGCCGTAGAAGAGCTGGTCCTGCGTGCCATCGGGCAGGACCGTGCGGAGGACAGTTTCGATCCTTCCGAGGCCTGTTCGCTTGTCACCCGCGATTGCCCCCGGGCCACCGTCCTGACCATAGAAGCGATAGCTGCCGAAGAGGATGCGGCCGTCGTTGAGCACGTACGGCTCGAAGTCGGAGTTGGGATTGAAGGTGATCTGGTGCAGGTCCGTGCCGTCGGCGTTAACGACATAGAGGGCGCAGGATCGCTCCTGGTGGTAGTATTCGCGGTAGCCCGTTCGGTCCGAAGAAAAAACAATCCGCCCATCGGGCAGGTAGGTCGGATCGAAGTCGTTGCAGTTGCCGAAAGTAATTTGGCGCAGCCCCGTGCCGTCGATGTTGATTTCGTAGATGTGAAACCCATCGGTCTTGAAGTGCTTCCGCATGGCGAAGAGGATCCTCTTCGCATCGTACGAAACCTCCGCCCCCTGCACGCCTCCGTCGGTCAGGTGGGTCAGGTTCTTCAGCTCGCCATCCGGCTGCGGCGGGCTGAGGGTGTAGAGGTTCTGCCCCCATGCGTACCACGGCACGCGGGGATAGGGATAGGAGTGTCGGAAGCCCAGGTTCGACTCCGTGCGCTCCTTCGTCTTGATGAAAACGATGGCCGGGGGGAGCTCTGGAGGCGGCGATGCCTCGGGCGAATGGTTCCCGTCGATCCGTTGCACGGCCTCCTCCGCCGCCCGCCGCACGATCAGGACCGGGTCGTCCACACTCATCTTTTCGAGCAGGTCGCGCGCAGGCTGATACCGCATTTCGCCAAGGGCGCGCGCCGCGCCATATCGAACAAGGTAGTGGTCCCGCTTGACCTCCTTCATCAAGACCTTCTCGGCCTCCGGCCCCCCGATCCGCCCCAGCGCCCCGAGCGCCGCATAGGCCACGCGGATGTTCGGCATATCCGACGGCGCATCGACCGGCACGCGCCTTGCCCTCTCGCCGGGCTTGCGGATGTACCGGAAGTAGTAGTACCTGCGCCTGCCGTTCGGACCGCCGCGACTGACCTCCCAGAAGCCATTTGTTTCCTCCGGGAACTGCGCAGCCAACGCCGGGATGCTGGCGGCGTCGCCAATCCGCCCCAGCGCCTTGGCTGCCCAGTAACCGGCCACCTGGTTCGGGGACCTCAGCATGGCCTCGAGCTGTTCCCGCACGGCGGGGTTCGGATACCGGCTGCTCGCCCAGGCCATGAATGTCGAGGCCGGTTCCGGGAGCATGAGCGCAAGACGCACCTTCGACGGATCGGCCATGCCCTGACGAGCGATCTCCAGGGCCGCTTGTGCCGTGGGCGATTTTTTGAACCGGTCGAACAGGTCCTTCGGCTTGTCATTCTTCCTGGCATCGCCAAGCGCCAGGCGGAAGAAAAGCAGCGTCAGTATGGCCGAACAGACGAGCAATCGTTTCTGTCTCATGGTTCTTCCTCAGTACTTCCGCGCGCGCTCGCTTTTCGCGGTCTTGATCTGACCCGCAATCTCGATGTCGCGTATGGTTCGTCGCGCCCTATCGCTAATCATCCAGATGATGTCGGTATTTTCCACCTTCCTCAGGATGGGCAACGACTTGGGTGATCCGATGAAACCCAACCCAATCACCGCGCCATATCGCACATCACGGGGAGAGGCCGCATCGGCGGCCAAGACCTCCAGCGAAAGGCGCGCCTCGTCGTTCCCGATCCGGCCCAAGGCCATGCAGAGGTATCCGAGCCAGCGAATCGTTTGGCTCTGCCGTTGACGCTTCCCGTTGATAACCCGGAAGGACGCCGTGTGTTTCCCGGAGGCCAGGGCCGTAGAATCGCAGAATGGATACCCCCCCTTGATCACGGCGAGGATGGGACCCACCGCCTCGGGCGCGCGGAGCTTGCCGAGCGTCAGGGCGGCGTAGATTCGGACGATGGTGCAGTCGCTCTTGAGCAGGGGGATCAGTCGCGGCGCGAGGGCTTTGTCATCCGCCACGTAGTAGAACGCCGACAGGAGGGCCGCGCACCCGCCGAAGCCCTCGCGGATGAATCCCGGCTTGAGGATCTTGCGCAGGTCTTCAACGAGCGATTTCAAGTCCTTGGGTATCGGCTTGTCGCTGCGCTTCCCTTCCATCTCGGCAAGAACCCTATCCACAAGCTCTTGCCCCCTACCCGATCGGCGGATCAGGTTGGCCGCGGCGCGGTGCTGGGGGCGCAGGGGGTAGGTCACATCGTCCGAGCGCAAGCTGCTGTTGATGAGCGAAGGGAACCCCGCGCACAGCCGCCGCAGGAGTGGTCCGCACCTCGTTGATTTCACCCGGTCGAGATTGAACACGAAGTCCGGCGCGTTGCTGCGGCGGAGGCCCTTCAACAACGCCTCCTCCGCCTCCTTCCCGCCCCGGCTGCCGAGCGCCCACGCCGCTGCGGTGTTGCCGCCGGCGGCCTGCTTCAGAAAATAGGGCATGGACTTCGCTGTCCCGATGCGGTCGAGGGCTTCGGTCAGGAGTTTTCGCTCCCCTCCGGAAACCGGCTTCTGTCCGGTCAGAAGAACAAGAATCCTGTCTTCGGAGACCGGCGTGGCCATGCACCGGAGCGCGCGGGCAGCCGACAGACGAGCCTCGCGGTCATTGCCCTGAAACACGGACAGGAGCTTATCTTGTTTTTCCTCGCATGTTGATGATTTCCACCATTGCTCCCAATCCCTTTTCGATGCCCCAAAGGACTGGCCCGTCATGCGACAGAGCGCAAGCCGTGTGTGACTACTTAGCTGCCAGTCCGGGTCGGTAAGAGTGGCAATCAGGGAGTGGATCGAGCGCCATGTCCCACACTGACTCAGGGCCTGGATCGCCTCGCGGCGGACGAGGGGGTCCTTGTCCTTCAGGAGGGAAAGAAGGTTCGGCTCGAAGGTCTGGAGTCTGAGGTCGGCCGCCCCCTGCGCTCCCTCGATGCGATAAACCGAAACGGGACTGGCCATGAGGGACCGAAGCCGGACGATTTCTCCGCCGAGAACGTCAGGGACTTGCGGCGAGGCGGCGGTCAGGGGGATTGCCGCAAAGAGGCAGGCCAACAGCAGGCAAAGGCACGAGCGTTGTGCCGGCATGAACACCTCCAGCGACGGCCAAATACCCAGACACCCCGATCGTGTTCTGACCGGTACATGATGATAGCAGGAGGGCCGGTGTGCGTCAACCGTTTTAGCTCGCCTGCAAGAAGGGACTTGCCGAGACGCGCCTCATGTGGTTCAATCTATTAGGAGAAACACTTCAAGGAGATGGCATGACGACTCAACGCTTTCTTGCCATTTGGCTGTTTGCGGCAATCCTTGTCCCCCAATCCGCCACGTCGCAGGAGGAAAAACCGGAGCAGGTCTCCCCCCTGCCCGATGGATGGAAGAAGGCGAAGTTCGGCATGTCCACGGAGGAAGTGCTGGCCAGCTACGCCGAAGCAGCTTTGGAGCGCAATGAGCCGGAGCTGCTCCTGCAGACCTACATCCTGTCCGCGCCCACGCAGGGGATCGGCCGGGTGACATTCTCCTTCTTCAAGGACCGTCTCTTTAAAGTTGCTCTGAACTTCGACCTGAATGAGGTCGAGCAGCGCTTCCAGATTTGCCTGTATGAGAAGAAGTACGGGCCCTGCCACGAGAAAAGTTTTGACTGGCGGCCGAACGAGAACGCAAGCAAGTTCGTCTGGATGAACCCGAAGTACATGATCCAACTCGGTCAACTCGTGACCACACCCACAGGCAAGAAGGCCAAGGCAAGTCATTACCTCGCCGCAATCTACACCGATATCAAGATAGCGACGGAATACGAGGAATACGCCAAGAACGCCGCGCCGCGAAAGCATGCCCTGGGGTGGGAGGATTTCTGATTCCGCCCTCGTTCAGTCATTGTTATATTCCCCCTTCTCCGCCGGCAGCCCCGTGGCGTAGAGAAGTGACGGAGGCTCGTAGCCGTCGTCGGGCCGGGGCCGCGTCGCGCCGCCCCATTCCATGCGCCGCTCCTTCCGCCACGGCCGCCGCTCCCACACAAAGCCGCGGAAGGGGTCACGTGTGCGATTCATCCAGTCGAGGATGCGGTCGTGCAGATGATTGCGGACCTCGGCATGGTCCGCCGATTCGATCAAGTTGACCATTTCCTGTGGGTCGGTCTCCAAGTCGTACAGCTCGTCCGCGTAATGCAGGTTGATCACGAGCTTATAGCGACCATCGAAGGCGCACCGGATCGGCTGGAGGCCGCCATGGCCGTCGTGGTCCACCTCGTACCGGTTGAACTCCATGAAGATCTCGCCGTGCTTCGGCTTCGTCCCCTCCGTGAATGTCTCCAAGATACTCTCGCCCTGGAGGAACGGCGGCACGTCAAGACCGTTCGCCGCGAGGAGCGTCGGCGTGATGTCCACCTGCGAGATCGGGTGCGCGCAGACCATCCCCTCCGGCACGCGCCCCGGCCAGCGCACGATGAACGGCACGTGCGTCGTCTCCTCATACATGGCCGCGCCTTTGTAGGTCAGGCGGTGCGAGCATAAGGGCGTGCCGTGGTCGGACGTGAAGATCACGAGCGCGTCGGGGGCATATCGGTCCACGGCGTCCAGGACGCGGCCGATCTCGTAATCGACGAAGCTGTTGCAGCCGAAGTACATGGGGCGCCGGATCGACTTCAGGCCGTGCTCGATGCCGCCATACTCCGCCCACTCCCGCTGGTGCGCCGGTTTGCCTTCCATCGAGTCGGCGGCGTTCGGGCCGAGCTTGTATTCGAAGTCCCTGAACATGTCGCAGTATTCCGGTGGGCACGTGGATGGGTCATGGGGCTCATCATACGAGACCACGACGAAGAACGACTCGTCGTTGAACTTCGACAGGAAGTCGATGGCGCGATCCGAGCACCGGTGCGCCATGGTGAAGTCCTCGGTGACGTTGTACTTCCGCATGGTCTCCGGCGTTCGGAGCTCCTGCCGCCAGCGCAGGCGTTCCTCGGGGGGTAGCTCATCAACGTAATTGCGAATGTCATACCAGTAGTCGGCATCCCACCCCGGCGGGCAAATGCCGTTGCCGAAGTAGTCCGTGCCGTCTAAGTGATACTTGCCGATGTAGGCCGTGTGGACGCCGTGGTCCTGCAGGCGCTGGCCGAGGGTCTTCACGTTCGCACCAAGGGGCATGCAGTTGCCCCAGATGCCGTTCGTGTGGGGATAGGTTCCCGTGAAGATCGCCGACCGCGCCGGGCTGCACACGGGGCAGGCGGTGTAGGCCCGGTCGAAGCGCATGCCCTGTTTGGCCAACCGATCAATCCGCGGCGTTCGCATCTCTGGGCGGCCATAACACCCCACCACGTTCACGCCCTGCGTATCGGTCATAATCAAGACGACCTGGAT
>JAADGH010000075.1 GCA_013152475.1 Planctomycetota bacterium | reverse complement strand
CTATTCATCTTAGCCGAAGTATGCCCTGCGAAGGTGCAATTGCCAGGTAAACTACCGTCTGTCCCTGAATTCCTTTGTCATCCATCGTTCAGCAGTCTCTGTGCCGCGCTCAAACTCGTTCGAGCGTGTGTCTTGACGTGGGACGGTGCGGCTACAAAGACACGCTCAAGCTGAAGCTTGAGCGTGGCACAAAGGAGAGGGATGAAGCCCTCTGGATTCCTGCGGTTGCACCCCCCGGTTCTCACTCGTGGATTCCTGCTTGCGCGGGAATGACGTACTATCCTGCTGCCGCGTGGATTCCCGCTCCCTGCTTACGGCTTGCCGGGACAGCTTTCGCGGGAATGATGCTCTTCGTCTCCTAACTCCCCTCTCCTAACTCCTGCCTCCTGAATTCTAACTTCTGTTTTCCTTCCCCATTCATCATTCAGAATTCGTCATTTGTTATTTGAACACTACCTTGTCCCCGTCCATGTCCACATGGATGGTGGAGTCGGGGGGGAAGTGGCCGTCGAGAATCTGGAGGGAGAGGGGGTTCTCGATCTCGTGCTGAATGAGACGGCGGAGCGGTCGCGCGCCGAAGGTCGGGTCGTACCCGCGCTCGGCGAGCACCGTCTTGACGGAGTCGGCGACGTCGAGGCTGTAGTGCTCGGCCTCCAGCCGCTTCTCCAGATCGCGAAGCTGGATGTCCACGATCTGCTTCAGGTGCTCGCGGGTGAGGTTGTGGAAGACGATGGTCTCGTCCACGCGGTTGAGGAACTCCGGTCGAAACTGGGCACGCAGCGCCTCCTTCACCACCTCCTCTAACTTGGCTTGGTCGCCGCGGGCGGCGAACTCCTGGATGGCCTGGCCGGCGATATTGGACGTCATGATGACGACGGTGTTTTTGAAGTTCACCGTCCGGCCGTGGCCGTCGGTGAGCCGGCCTTCGTCCAAGATTTGCAGAAGGATGTTGAAGACGTCCGGGTGGGCCTTCTCGATCTCGTCGAGCAGAACCACGGCGTAGGGCCGGCGGCGGATCGCCTCGGTCAGGCGTCCGCCCTCCTCGTAGCCGACATACCCCGGCGGCGCGCCGATGAGGCGGGCCACGGAGTGGCGCTCCATGAACTCGGACATGTCGATGCGGACCATGGCGTTCTCGTCGTCGAAGAGGAATTCCGCCAGGGCCTTGCACAGCTCCGTCTTGCCGACGCCGGTGGGGCCCATGAAGATGAACGTGCCCATGGGCTTTCGCGGGTCCTGCAGGCCGGCGCGTGCGCGGCGCACGGCGTTGGCGACGGCCTCGACGGCCTCGTCCTGCCCAACCACGCGCTGCCGCAGGCGATCCTCCATCTTGAGGAGCTTGTCCTTTTCGCCCTCTAACAGGCGCGAGACGGGGATGCCGGTCCAGCTCCCGACGACGGCGGCTACGTCCTCGGGGGTGACCTCCTCCTTGAGCATGGACCGGTCTTTCTGAATCTCGGCCAGCTCGGCCCGCTTCTGATCGAGTGTTTTTTCGGCCTCGCGGATCGTGCCGTAGCGCAGCTCGGCGGCCTTCTGCAGGTCGCCCTCGCGCTCGGCCTTTTGGGAGCGAACCTGCGCCTCGTCGATCATCTCTTTGATCTCTTGAACTTCCTTGATGACGCGCTTCTCGTTCTCCCATTGGGTGCGCATGCCGGCGGACTGCTCCTTGAGGTCGGAGATTTGCCTTTCGATCTGCGCCAGGCGCTCCTTCGAGACGGCGTCCTTCTCCTTCTTCAGGGCCGCCTGCTCGATTTCGAGCTGGACAATTTTCCGATCCACGGCGTCCAACTCGCTCGGCTTGCTGTCGATCTCGATTCGCAAATGGGAAGCGGCCTCATCGATCAGGTCGATGGCCTTGTCGGGCAGGAAGCGGTCGGCGATGTAGCGGTTGCTCAGCACGGCTGCCTGCACGAGGGCGGCGTCCTGGATGCGCACGCCGTGGTGCACCTCGTAGCGCTCCTTCAGGCCCCGCAGGATGGCGATGGTCTCCTCGACGGTCGGCTGGTCCACATAGACCGGCTGGAACCGCCGCTCCAGGGCGGCGTCCTTTTCGACGTGCTCTCGGTATTCATCAAGGGTCGTCGCGCCGACGCAGCGCAGCTCGCCTCGGGCGAGCATGGGCTTGAGCAGGTTCGCGGCGTCCACCGCGCCCTCGGCGGCGCCCGCCCCGACGACGGTGTGCAGCTCGTCGATGAAGAGGATGATCTGCCCCTCGGCGCGTTTGATCTCGCTGAGCACGGCCTTCAGGCGGTCCTCGAACTCGCCGCGGTATTTCGACCCGGCGATGAGCGCGCCCATGTCGAGGGCGACGACACGCTTCTCCTTCAGGCCCTCGGGCACGTCGCCGTCGATGATGCGCTGGGCCAGTCCCTCGACGATGGCCGTCTTGCCCGTGCCCGGCTCGCCGATGAGGACGGGGTTGTTTTTGGTTCGCCGGGAGAGGACCTGGATGACGCGGCGGATCTCGTCGTCGCGGCCGATGACGGGATCGAGCTTGCCCTTTTGTGCCGCCTCGGTCAGATCGCGGCTGTATCGGGCCAGGGCCTGGTATTTCTGCTCGGGGGCCTGGTCGGTGACGCGCTGCCCGCCGCGGACGTCCTGGAGGGCCTTGTAGATGTCGTCCTTCTTCACGCCCGCGCCGGCGAGGATGCGGCCGGCGGTGGTCTGCCCGTCGGCCAGGCCGAGGAGGATGTGCTCGGTGCTGACGAACTCGTCGTGGAGGCGCTCGGCCTCCTCGAAGGCCGTATCAAAGACGTTCTTCAGCTCGGGGGCCATATAGACCTGATCCGATGCGCCGCTGATCTTTGGGAGCCGTTCGATCTCGCGTTCGGTCTCCGCGCCGATGCGGCTGGCGTCTGCGCCCAGCTTCTGGAGCATAGGCACGATGACGCCGTCGGTGTCCTGGAGCAGCGCGCCGAGGACGTGCGGCGTGTCCACCGCCTGGTTGCGGTGTTCCTCGGCCAGACGCTGTGCGGTCTGAACGGCTTCCTGGGCCTTGATTGTGAACTTGTCGAATCGAACCATGTGTCTCTATCCCTTTCAACCTCCCGGAGGTTTCAAACCTCCGGGAAGATAGATTTTCGCTTTCCACACGCTCAAACAAATTTGAGCGTGGCACACAGCAAGCGGAGCGGGGCAAGGCGCTTATTCGTTGTCCTTCACCTCGAAGTCGGCGTCGATGACATCCTCGTCGCCCTTCGGCTCCTGCGGGTCGACCTCCGGCGGGGGCTGAGGCCCGACTTCGGGCCCGGCGGCCTGGGGCCCGCCGGCCTGGCGGTACATCTCCTCGGCCAGCTTGTGCGACGCCTGCATGAGCGACTCCATGTCGGCCTTGATCGCATCGATGTCATCGCCCTCCTTCGACTTCTTCAGCCGATCGGCGGCGCCCTGGATGGCTTGGCGGTCCGCCTCGCCGATTTTGTCGCCCTGCTCGCGGAGGGTTTTCTCCGTGGAGTAGACCAACTGGTCGGCCTGGTTTTTCGCATCGATCAGCTCGCGTTTCTTCTTGTCCTCCTCGGCGTGGGCCTCGGCGTCCTTGGTCATCCGGTCGATGTCGCCCTCGGACAGACCGGACGAGGACTTGATTTCGATCGATTGCTCCTTGCCGGTGGCCAGGTCCTTGGCCGCGACGTTCAGGATGCCGTTGGCGTCGATGTCGAAGGCCACCTCAACCTGCGGCACGCCGCGCGGCGCTGCGGGCAGGCCCGTAAGCTGGAACCGGCCCAGCGTCCGGTTGTCCCGCGCGAACTCGCGCTCGCCCTGGAGGACGTGGATGTCCACGGCCGGCTGGTTGTCGGCGGCCGTCGAGAAGACCTCCTTCTTCGACGTCGGGATCGTGGTGTTGCGCTCGATCAACTTCGTCATCACGCCGCCGAGGGTCTCCACACCGAGGGACAGGGGCGTGACATCGAGCAGGAGCACATCGTGGACATCGCCGGCGAGGACGCCCGCCTGGATGGCGGCGCCAAGGGCCACGACCTCGTCCGGGTTCACGCCCTTGGTCGGGTCCTTGCCGAAGATTTTTTTCACCGTCTCCTGCACCATGGGGATGCGGGTGGAGCCGCCGACGAGGACGACTTCATCAATATCCTCGGCCTTCAGGTCGGCGTCCTTCAGCGCCTGCCGGCACGGCCCGACGGTCTTCTCGACGAGCGGGCCGATCAGGTTCTCCAGCGTGGCCCGGGTGATGTTCATCGTCAGGTGCTTCGGGCCGGACTGGTCGGCGGTGATGAAGGGCAGGTTGATGTCCGTGCTCGTGGAGCTGGACAGCTCACACTTGGCCTTTTCGGCCGCTTCCTTGAGTCGCTGGAGGGCCATCTGATCCTGGCGCAGGTCGATGCCCTGGTCTTTCTTGAACTCCTCGGCGATGTAGTTGATCAACGCCTCGTCAAAGTCGTCGCCGCCCAGGTGCGTGTTGCCGTTGGTGGACAGCACCTCGAAGACCCCGTCGCCCACCTCGAGGATCGAGATATCGAACGTGCCGCCGCCGAGATCGAAGACGGATATCTTGCCCGTCTTCTTCTTATCCAGGCCATAGGCGAGCGCGGCAGCCGTCGGCTCGTTGATGATCCGCTCCACCTCCAGCCCGGCGATAGCGCCGGCGTCTTTGGTGGCCTGACGCTGCGAGTCGTTGAAGTATGCCGGGACAGTGATGACCGCCTTCTTCACCTCGCCGCCGAGGTAGTCCTCTGCGGTCTTCTTCAGGCTTTGCAGGATGCGGGCGGAGATTTCGGGCGGGGTGTACTCCTTGCCGCCAGCCTTGACCTTGACCAGCTCCTGCGAGCCGCCGACGATCTGATAGGGCACCATCTTCTCTTCCTGATCGACCTCGCTGTGACGTCGACCCATGAACCGCTTGATCGAGAACACGGTGTTTTTCGGGTTTGTCACGGCCTGGCGTTTGGCCTGCTGGCCGACCAACTGGTCGCCCTTGTCGGTAAAGGCCACGACCGAGGGGGTAATGCGGCTCCCTTCGGAGTTTACAATCACCGTGGGGTCGCTGCCTTCCATCACGGCGACGACCGAGTTGGTGGTTCCCAAGTCTATGCCAATCGTTTTGGACATGCTAAATCTCTCCCTTCTTCCTTCCCATTTCTTGACAGTTTTTCGTTTCCCTGGTTTTTCCCGCAAAGCCCATGCCAAAGCCTCCGCACATGTGCGTTATCATAACTGGCTTCATAGCAGAGGCTACAGACCGAGCTCATGCGAAAACGGAATTTGATAGACTGTCATTTTGGCAGTTCGCCCCGCTAACCTGCTTTCCGTTCAGGGCGTGGAATCGCCGATGGAAATCTGCTACACTGTTGCCGGGCGGAGGGCGAAGCGTGAATCGCATACCCAACGGAGGAGGCCGACATGGTGAACCGATGCGTGACGACGTTGAGGCTGTTTTGTCTGTTGGGTCTGCTCCAGGTGGCCGCGTGCGACGACACGACCCGAACGAACTTCTGTCAGAACGGCGGCTTCGAATCGGGCAAGGCGCAGTGGGCCGGCAATTGCACGATTGACAATAATGTAAAACACTCCGGCCGGGCGAGCGTCCGGTTCGACAACAAGGAAGAACACGACGAGAGCATCATCTCCCAGATCGTCGTGCTGAACCAGACCGCCGCCATCCCCATCGTCGTCTCCGGCTGGAGCAAGGCGCAGAACGCCACCGGCAGAAAAAACCATAACTACTCCCTGTGGTGCGACGTGGAGTACGTCAACGACATCCGCCCCGGGAAGGTGGACGACTGGCATACGGTTCAGTTCGACACCGGCACGCACGACTGGCAGTACGTCGAATCCATCTTCAACCCCAAGTATCCCATCAAGCAGATCCGATTTCACGCCCTCTTCCGCCGCAGTCATGCGGGGACGGTATGGTTCGACGATCTCGCCCTCAAGCCCCTGAGCGACGGGCCGCTGGCCGGGACCGCCGCCGGCGTACCGAAGGCGAAGGCGGACGACCCGACCGTCGCCATGCTCCGCGAGCGAGTGGCCGCCGCCGCGCCCGACGAGGTGCTCGTCTCGATCCAGGCCGTGCCGTCGGAGAAAGAGGGACCCCGCGATACGTTCCGATGCTTCCTCGGCGACGAGCCCATGGCGGAGCTGCCGAGGTCCGGTGCGAAGGGCGTGTTCTGGAAATTTCCCCTCCAGTATCCGCCGCACCTGCCTCGGATCAACCCGCCCGCCCCCTTTGCCTGGCTGCGACTGACTCGTATTTGGGAAAAGCAGCAGTTGATCCTCCGCCGGGAAGCAAGGCGGTCGCGTCGCGTGGCACATCCTCCTGCCGAAGAACCTCGCGGTGACCGGAATGACGCTGGAGGGCTGGGAGGCAAAGAGCGACGCGATCTCGTTGCACTCCCTGGACGGCCGACTGCTGCTCACGCTCGTGACCGACGTGAAGGACGGCGCCGACCGGTGTCTCGTGTCGCTCCGCTCGATGACGGAAGAAAAGGCGGCCGCGGCGACGCGCACCGCGCCGAAGCTCCGGTCCCTTGCCACAAAGGATGGTCTAACGCTCGGCCTCGGCGACGACGGCGGCATCTGGTCCGTCGCCGTGGGCGATGCGGATGTCACGTCTCCCGATGTGAAGAAGCGCCCCTTCGGGCTGCTCGTCGGCGACATGTTCAAGGGCCGATTCAGCCAGGGCCGGACCGCTGTGACGCAGGAGGGAG
>JAADGH010000161.1 GCA_013152475.1 Planctomycetota bacterium | reverse complement strand
CGCAGGCCGAGAGCGGGTCCGAACAGGTCGATGCCCCCGGCCTGCCCGTAATTCTGGCCAAAGATGGCGGCCCGCACGCGGCGGCCGGGGGGTGGCCGTCGCCTAGCTGCTGCGCGACGAATGCCGAGACCTGCCCCACCCCGGGGCCGGAGCTCCTGCCGCGACGAGCGTCGCCCAGACCGGCCATTGTGACCATTCACGTTCGTCGACCGCCGCCACCCGGCGCACGCCGATGAGCGCGTTGGTCACCCAGACTTCGTCGGCGTCGGCAAGCAGGTCTTTCGGCAGCATGCGCTCCCGGACGTCGAGACCCAGGGTCGGGGCCTGGTCCACGAGCCACGCGCGCATGACGCCCGGCAGGCAAGCCACCGGGGCCGGGGGCGTCACAAGCACGTCGCCGAAGCGCACAAACAGGTTGGCGACCGGCGTCTCCATGAGCTCGCCGTTTGCAGTCACGAACAGGGCATCGTCGGCTCCGTTTTCCCGTGCTCGAACCCGAGCGTCGTCGAGAACACCTTGAGGCGCGATTCGAGCTCCTCGCGTTCGGGCACCGAGTCCCAGACGATTCCACTGCCTGCGGCGAGCTCGAGGGTGTCGCCGATCGCCAGGCGGTGCGAATCGGCAGGGCCAGCTCGAGATCGCCATTACCGCACACGACGCCGAGAATCCCGGTGTACGGACCACGCGGGCCCGCCTCGAGACCGGCGATGATCTCCATCGCCACCCATTTCGGGCAGCCCGTGACGGAGCCTCCCGGCGCTACCGCACGAAGAAGCTCCCACCATGGCAGCGATCGATTCACGCGCGCACACACCCGGGCGACGCGGTGCTGAACGACCGCGTAGCGACGAACCGAGCCGCTATCGACGACACGCACGGACCCTGGAACCGCGAGACGCCCGAGATCATTGCGCTCGAGGTCCACCACCATGGCCAGCTCGGCCTTCTCCTTGGGATCGGCGTCGAGCTCGGCCGCGAGACGTTCATCCTCGGCGGCGTTCGCACCCCGGGGCCGGGTACCCTTGATCGGCCATGTTTCCACGCGGTCCCCACGCCGGCGCAAGAGAAGCTCCATCGATGCGCAGACAAGCTCCCCACCCTCAAACGTGGCCCACGCGAGGTACGGCGGACTGCTCCCGGCCGCCGCCGGCGCCAGCAGCGGGCCAAGCCCGCCGGACCACGGATGGATCCGGAAGCGGCGAGTCAGATTGGCCAGGTAGATCTCGCCAGCAGCGATCCGGCGACGGATCTCGCGCACGCCGTCGGCGAATTCACGGTCGCTGAGTCCGGAGGTCACCTGCGCTCCCGGCGCCGCCCTCCCCGCCGCGGCGGCCGGGGGATTCTCAAGCCTGCGCGGCTCAATCAACCAGTACCCCGAAGGGAGTCCCGATTCCTCCGGACGTGATGGAAGACCGCCGGCGTGGCGTGCCGCCGCCTCGTACCCCATCCAGCCGATAGCCCAGGGCGACTCGTCCCGCACCGTCCGCTCCTCCCACAGACCGGCGACCACTTCCGCAAAACCTCCCGCCGCCCCCGCCGATCGGCCATCGACCTCCATCCGCCAGCCGGCACACCTCCCAGTTAGGCACCGGGTCGATCCCCAGGCACCGCGCCACACCTGCCAGCCCCGGCCAATAAGCGCCACCGACTCCATAGCCACGTCAGACTATCACCCGGCCACGTTTCCCTTCCACGAGCCCACTGAAACAGGAGGGCCGTCATCGCGGGCACGGGCATGCCGTTAAAGGCACCGGGTCCCGCAACGAACAAAGCAGGGCCACCGGTCCATCCCCAGCTCGAGCTCGTATCCCGCGGCCGGCAGGTGTCATCCAACGAAAACGTCCGCGGCACCCTTGCGCTTGACAGCCGGCCGAAGCGCGCGGCATGATTGAGCCACAGGAAATCACCCCACGCGGCGCCAAGGGGCCCCGATGGTGTATGAGATTGGACAACGTGTGTGTTTTCAGTGACCTGCGTTCAGATCTACGTGCGGTAGCCGTGTCACCCCCCCGCGACTCAGCATCACAGGCACCCGTCGCCAACGCCTGGCAGCCTCGCGCACCCCATCGAGCAGGCCCGGTCGCCGCGCCGCGGATGATCTGTTTGCGCACATCACTTCTGCTCCTTCCGCAGCGTGGATGGGAAGACAACCGCGTGTTATGATGACACCTTGCCAATGACGTATAACGCTCACCTGCAAAGCAACCCGTCATTTCGGACACATAATTAGTAGTTGGGCACCTAAACTATGACTGCACTTGATTCCATAATCGCTTGGGCTAAAAGGGACTTGCCGGAATGGCAAAGCGATGCCGTTCGCCGCCTTCTTGTCCAGGACACCCTCACCGATAACGACCGTCAGGATCTTCTTTTCATGGTGAGGGCCCTCCACGGTCTCCTGCCCGATGGAACCACCTCTCCCACACCGCGACCTTTGCAGAAGGGCATGGTATCCGGCTCCCCGAAATCCAGGGTTAATGTGGTTCTAAAGGCCATGAAGGGCCTTCAAAGCATCAATAAGATCCCAGATGGATCGTCGCTTCCTTTTGGCCATCAAGGCCTTACGGTAATCTACGGTGAAAACGGAGCAGGCAAATCTGGTTACGCCCGCGTACTCAAACGCGCTTGCCGCGCGAGGGACACCCAAGAGCGCATCTTACCAAATGTTTACGGCACTACAGTGGCGGTTCCCGCGAGGGCCACGTTCAAACTCTCCGTCAATGGCGGGCCAGAGCAAGAAGTCGAATGGGAGGACGGCAAGGCGAGCGACGACATACTGACGAATATAACCGTGTTCGACGCAAGGTGTGCACGTGTAATCCTAGATGAAAAGAACGAAGTAACCTATCTGCCGTACGGTGCCCACGTGTTTGAGGCATTGGTGAGCGTTTTGAACTGGATCAGACAGCAAATCGAGGCTGAGAAGCCCAAGCCTGAGCCATTGCAATGGCCGGATATCACGCTGGCCACCAAGCCCGGCATCTTCTTAGCTGGCTTTACACATGATACCAATGAGAAGGAAGTCGAAGACGCCGCGGCCTGGGCAGATGATGATGCCGATAAACTTGAAGAACTCACCAAACAGCTTGCGCAGCTAGAAGCCAACGACCCCATCAAGCAGGCTGCCAAATTGAGGAGCTTCAAGGAGCGTGTTACCAACCTAAAAAAACACATTGAGCAACGAGCCGCCGCCCTTGCCGACGAACGGCTGGGCAAGCTCAAGCAGATGTTGGATGCTTTGGCTGAGGCGAAGAAGTCCGTTGAGCTTGCATCGCAGGCCACGCTACAGGAAGAGCCCCTGCGCGGTGCGGGAGAAAGCGCATGGCAGATTCTCTACGACGCGGCCAAGGATTACTCAACGAAGCACGCGTACCCGGACGATGAGTTTCCTGTTGTCGGCGACGAAAGTCACTGTGTATTCTGTATGCAGCCGTTGAGCGAAGACGCGAAGCAGCGACTACTTCGATTCAAGGCCTTTATGGAACAGGCCGCGAAGAAAAAGCACGAAGACGCGAAAAAGGCCCTAGACTCCGCCGTTGAATCCTTTGAAGCGCTCAATAACAAGGCCGCTGCGGACCAAAACGGCAATACAATAGACGAATTGATGCAGCGTGACGAAAAGGTAGCGACCGCTGCGGAATCTTGTTTGACAGCCATACATAGCCGCCTTGAATACTTTGATCAATTGATCTCTGGAAGAGAAACAGGGGAAATCCCGCCCCTGCCCAACAGCCCCGCCAAGGCTCTCACGAAAATCATTGTTGCGTTGGAGAAGGAGGCGGAAGGCCTTGAAAAGGCCGTTGATCCAACTGAAAGAGATAAACTCAAGAACGAGAAGGCGGAGTTCTTGGCCCGCAAGTGTTTTGCCGACAATCGCGCGAAGATCCTCGCCTACCTCGCTGACCTCAAGACCGCCCACAAATGCGACCAGGCACTTGCATCGACCGATACGGCCGCTATTACCCGCAAAGGAAAAAGTGTCGTGTCCGAAGCTTTGACGCCTCAACTCAGAGATGCCGTTCAATCCGAGTTGGAACTGTTGGGCGCCGACCACCTGCCCCTTAGCCTGAGGCCATCCGGAAGGCGGGGTGAAACGCTACACCAGCTGGAGCTCAAGGGCGCAACATCGGGCCGCAAGGTAAGCTTAACGGACGTGCTTAGCGAAGGAGAGCAACGCGTCGTGGCCCTGGCCGGCTTCTTTGCGGAGGTCGGTCTTGGGCAGCATTCGTGCCCGGTCGTGTTGGATGACCCCGTGAGTTCGCTCGACCATCGTTACCGGTCTACAATCGCTGCTCGCCTCGTATCGGAATCGCGGAAACGCCAGGTTCTAGTTTTCACGCACGATATCGCCTTCTTGTTGGACCTTCAGGAAAAAGCCGGTGAACTCGATGGGGTCCATTTCACTGCTCAAACGGTTCTCCAGCAAAACGAAGCTGCTGGCGTTCCTAATGAGGGTCTGCCATGGCACGCCATGCTGGTAAGGCGCCGCTTGGAGTATCTTCGAAATACTCTCAAAGAGATCAAGGTTTTGTGCGGTACGGGACAGGCGGAATACGATAAGAAGGCGGCCTTCCTATATGCGCTTCTGCGCGAAACCTGGGAAGCGGCCATCGAGGAAGTCCTGTTCAACAAGGCCGTCGTTCGCCACGGCAGCCAAGTACAAACACTTCGCCTGAAACAAGTAAGCGTGACTACCGAGCAGTACAAGGCCATTGACGCAAATATGTCCAAATGCTCAAAGTGGATGGCCGGGCATGACAAATCCAAGAAGTTGGACATTCATCGGCCTGCACCGAATGAGATCTCGGCCGATATCGACACATTGAGTACCTTCGTGAAAGAGTGCAAGAAGGCTGGCGAAGCACTTAGGAAAGAACGTGAAATTGCCTTGGGGCCTGCAACCGCAGAAATCGGTTGACTAGGCGTGAATGACCCCTGATGAGTGACAGAAGTACCCAACAAGGCGCTGCACTACCAACTTCGACAGTTAGGGACGTAAGTTATTGATAGCACATGATATCGATTTCAGAAATGCCACTACGTTGCGTTCTTGATGCGCCTCCCGGTTGATTTCTCGACCTCGATCGCGTTGAATAGCTCCTGTTATTCGGGACGGATGGTGGTGATCCCCTCAAGCTGCTTGCCCGTGCCCAGGCGCACGCGGTGGCGCTACTTCGGACGCCCGGTCTGAGGGTCGCGGTAGGCTTGGACGATCTGCAAACTCGAACCCGCCTACTCAAACCACTGATTCCATATAACCGCATCATCAAAAAACCGCGAGATTCCGGACGCAACTGTCGAAGTTTTGTGGCCAAGGAGGCGGAGAGGGCGTTGGAAGAGGCCTGCATCGCTCGCCTTGGCACGCTCCGCGTCGTGGCGGAGGGACCAGTGGTCCGGAGCGATAACGGCCTCATCTTCCAAATCCGGCGGGTCGGGCCAGCATGTCGTTTTGATCGTCTGAGACAAGAGTACATTACGCCCTACAGACCCGAGCAAAACACGCTCATCGAGCGTTTCTTCAGGAGTTTCAAGGAGGAATGCGTCTGGCAGCATCACTTCGAGAGCTTCGAGGAGGCCCGCCGGGTCATCCGCCAGTGGGTCCGATTGGTACAACGAAGGCCGCCCGCAACAGGCGCTGGACAACCTCAGCCCAGCCCAGTACCGGGCTCACCAACCCAAATCGGTGGCTTGACATGAGGGGAGCACAACACGGTAAGCCAAGAAGCTCCCACGTTCGGCTGAACAGAAAGGGGTGGAATCATGACAGTTCATTGTGGCAACTGTGGAAGCAGGATCGAAAATCCAAAATACTCGAGAAAAAACATCCACACTGGGGAACTCCAGTGGTTGTGCGAGAGTTGCGTTCCTCCCCGGCAATTTTTTGAGCGACAAGCTTGCATGAAAGTTTTGGGGATCGGTTGTATGGGAAGTCTTGTGCTGATCCTATTCATGTTAGCGAGGAGTTGCGTGTCGTAAATCGCGTGCCTAGCTATTTAGCGATCTGGGTCGGAAGGGCTGGCTCCGTGTCGCGATTGTCCTTCTACTCCGACCCGGCCATGGCCGAACCTGAGCAATAGCGCCTCGTCCAGGCGTTCGTACGCTTCACGAAATACGCTGTCCTTCACCCTTTGCCGGGTTCCGGCACCTACCCAGCGGCTGACCACCTCGATGATCTTCCCCAGCGCACGGGTCATCTCTCCGGTCCGCACCCCCCACTGCTCCGCACCGAGAGCATCAATCTGCCCCGCGGAGAAAACCGGCTCACCGCTCGAAATCCTGTTGTAGGCATGATAGATCGCACCAGGAACGAACACCCTCGGCCGCCGTGGCATAAACCCCTCCTGCCACCAGGATATCGCAGGATCGCTAA
>JAADGH010000093.1 GCA_013152475.1 Planctomycetota bacterium | reverse complement strand
TCTACAACGCGACGGACATCGACGAGTTCTACGACCTCGAAAAGGACCCATGGGAGATGGACAACCTCGCCGACGATCCGGGCCATAGGGAAATCCGCCATCGCATGATGGGGATGCTGCATCATCGAATGAGGGAGACGAACGACAGACTTCACAAATGTTTCGAATGGGCTTTGGGTAGGGAAGGAATCAGCTATGAATAGAGTCGGCGCGGTTTGCTACAGCTTTCAGTATTCGATCGGTCTGTTCTCCTACAACCAGCGCGAGGGGGAGCGATTCGACGTGTTCAAATTCGTCGAGGCCACGCGCGATGCGGGCGGCGAGTGCGCGCAGATATTCTACTCGATGCTCGACGATCTCTCCGACGATGACCTCAAGCGCCTCGAAGCGCACGGCAAGGACCTGGACGTCCTCCTCGAGATCCACGGCGGCACGGCCCTGCGGCCGGACTACGAGAAGACGATCCACAAGGCCGCGGCGGCGGGCGTGAAGGTCCTCGGCTGCTCCTTCGGCATGATGGAACGTCCCGACAAGATCGCCACGCTGAAGGAGTGGGACGAGCACGTGGAGAAGTGCCGACACCGCCTGAAGGAGATCGCCGACATCGCCAAGCCCCTCGGCGTGACCATCGGCGTGGAGAACCATCTCGACTTCACCATCCAGGAGCTCCACGACCTGATCAAGGAGTGCGATGCGTCGAACGTCGGCGTGATCTTCGACGTGGGCAATCCCATCGGCACCCTCGACGATCCCCTCGAGGCCGCCGATCTGCTCGGGCCCTACACCGTGGCAACGCACTACAAGGACTTCGCCGTCGAGGAAGTCACCCGCGGGTTCGTCATGACGATGGTCCCGCTCGGGTGCGGCAGCCTGCAACTGCCCGAGATCACGAAGCGGCTCCTGAAGCACGTGTCGCCCGACATCGGCTTCGCCATCGAGATGATGAACGGGCAGCAGCTCAAGATCAACTGGCTGGAGGACCGCTTCTGGGCCCCCTTCCGCGGCGCGTCGGCGCAGCAGGTGGCAGCGACGCTCCGGCACATCCGCGGCAAGTCCATCGACATCGCGGAGTACCTGCCCGTGGATGAGGTGGACAAGCTTCCCCACGACGAGCGCCTGAAGCTCGAGAGGGACCGTATCGCGCGCTGCATCTCGTACCTGAAGGGGCTGCTGGAATAGCATCGAAGATGCGGCGGCATACCGGGCAAGTCCGGGTCATGGGGGAAAGTGCTCGGCCACCCGCTCCCAGAAGAGCCGGCGGACCTCACTGGCGCCGCGCCCGTTCGGCTCGATCACCTGCTCGTACCAGAGGGCCGGGTCGTCGGGGTTGTGGTGGGGGTTGCCGGGGTCGGCGGCCCCGCAGCCGTGGCCAAGGAAGTGGGCATGGATGTCCACCACCACGGCGTCATGGTCGTAGGCCACGTCCTCGATGATCTCGTTGAAATGGTCGAGGATCTGCAGCCCGTCGGGCCACTCCACGCCGCCGAAGAGGTCGGGATCCCCGGTGCCGTCGGTGGGGTCGTAGATGTTGCCCACAATGAGAAGGCAGTCCGGCCCGGCGACGTTTCGCACTTCGGCGAGTATCTCATCGAGGTAGTGCCGGAGGTCCTGGGCCGCGACCTCGCCGACCTGCAGGTCCGCACCGTAGATGCCAAGAAGATCGTTCCCGCCGCAGGTGACGGTGGCCACGGCGATCTCGCCCTCGACGCGTCCCAGGTGGTAAAGCTGTGCGCTGACGACATCGGGGGCCTTTGCCCCGTCGGCGGCCAGGAGTTCGATGCCGATGCCGGGGAAGCGGCTGGACAGGTCCTTGCCCGCGAACTCGGCGAAGCGAGGCAGGTTCCTGTGGAGCAGCGAGGCGGCCCCGCAGCCCGGCCCGCCGGCGTAGTCGTCGATGGAGATGCTGTCGCCCAGAGCGACGTAGACGAGATTCGAGGTCGGCATTCGGCCTTCGCTCCTGTTACCCCACGGACTGCGCTAAAAGGGTACGAGCGCCCGTTGACAGAAAAAGGGATGGCAAAATTCTCCCTATTTCTTTGCTTTCTTGGCCTTGGTGGTTTTCTTTTTCGCGGCTTTCTTTTTTGCCTTGGCCTTCGTGCGTCTTGCCTTCGCGTCTCTGCGCGATTCTTTGGAGCGAACGATCTCGTTCTCGGCAAACCAAAGGCTGATCTCGCGCTCGGCATCCTTGGCATCGGCTGAGGCATGGACGACGTTCTCAAAGATCTCCACGCCGTCCACCACGCGGATGCGACCGTACTTCCCACGGATGGTGATGGGATCGGCCTTGTTCGGATCGGTGGCGCCGATGAGGTCGCGGATGCGCTGGATGGCGTTCTCGCCGCGATAGACGAAGGCGATGACGCGGTCCTTGCGGTGGAACTCCCCCATAACGTATCGCACCACGCCGCGGAAGAAGGGCGTGTCCTTTAGATTGTCGTAGTGTTTCTCGGCAAGGGACCGGTTGACGCGAAGGACCTTCGCGCCGACGATCTCGAAGTCGAGCTTGGCCAGCTCGGTGAGGACGTTGCCCGTGAGCGAGCGGGCCACACCGTCCGGCTTGATCAGTATCAGGGTCTCCTCAATCACGTTTCGATATCCTCCAAGTGAATGGTTTGTACCGTGGGTTCATATCCTGCCTCACGACTCCGCCCGTCGGCTGAGAAATCGCTGAATGTATTCGTCCTCGATCTTCTTCACCTCCTGCAGGGGGCCCTGGGCGATGATCTTCGTGCCCTCCCAGTCGTCGCCGGCCTCCGCGTCGGCCGCCTTCAGCAGGATCAGTTTATCCGCTATCGCGAAGGCCGTGTCCACGTTGTGCGTTGTCACCACGCACGTCACGTTCAGCTCGCGGTTCAGGTCCTTCAGAATCTCGCACACCTGCCGGGCCAGCGGGGGGTCGAGCCCGGCGGTGACCTCGTCGCACAGCAGAAGCGGCGGGTCGAGGGCCAAGCCGCGTGCGATGGAGACGCGCCGCTGCTCGCCGCCGCTGAGCTGGTACGGCTTGTTGTTCTTTCGTTCTTTCATGCGGACCAGGCCGAGCTTCTGATCGACGCGCCGCTGAATCTCGTCCGGGGCGAGGTCCGGCCGATGCTCCTCCAGGAGGCGAGCGACATTCCCGGCGGCGGTCAGATCGCTCCACAAGGCCGGCTGCTCGAAGACAATTCCCATCTGCTTGCGCAGGTCGTCGAGATCCCTCTCGGAAATCTTGTAGATGTCCTTGCCCATGATAATGACGGACCCCGAATCCGGCTCGTCCTGTCTCGCCAGGACCCGGAAGAGCATATTCCGGCCGCTTCGCGACTCCCCCATGAAGACGGTGATCTTCTCGGCCTCGGCCTCGAAGGTGATGTCCGTCAGGATGGGCTTTCCGTCCTGCGACTTGTAGACGTGCTCGACCTTTACCATTTGCTGCGGTCCGGTTCGAACGTGAAATCCAGCACATGGTTTACCACATTTTCTCCCCCAATCCAAGACCCCAGTTGGGAAAACTTGCATGCCCTTCACCGCTCACCCATGCGACGCGGGCGAGGCCGGAACCGGGGAAGCCCATGCGCGGCCCACACCCACCTTGCGGGGTCCGGTCTCCCGCAGGGGCTCCCGGCGTCACCACTTGGATTGACTTGCCGGGATGTGCCATGTATAATATAGAGAAAAGCGCCGTTCGCTGTCTGGAATCACTGAAGGGACTGACTTGTCCTCTTCTTCGCAAATCCGAAACCTTCTCCACGCCGTCCGGCGGCGGAGAAGGCTGACCGCCGTCGGGTCGGCGGTCATGCTCCTGGCCAGCGTGCTTCTCCTGGTCGGGATCGCCGCCGCCGCCATGAGGCCGTGGGTAACGACGGTTGGCCCGGCGCGTGTGGTGTTTATGACCGTCGCGCTGGCGGCGCTTGCCATCGCCGTGATGCGGCTCCTCCTGGCGCTTGTCTCCCACCACAGCGACGACTCCCTCGCGCTGCAGGTGGAGGCGCACTACCCCCAGCTCCGGAGCCGGCTCATCAGCGCGGTCCAGCTCCAGCGGGCAAAGGGCCTGGGCGCAACGGAGGGCTATTTCTCCGGCACGCTGATCGACGCCCTCGTCACCGACGCGGAGAAGGGCATGACGGGGGTACGCCCGGAGGCGATGGAAGGCGGGAAGGACATCGCACGCAGCGGCATCCTCTTCGGCGTGTGCCTCCTCGCGGCGGCTTGTGTCATCGGGACGTCGCCAGCGCGGTTCAGCTCCCTGCTAAGAGGGCTGTTCCACCCCTCCCTTCCCAAGACGGAAGCCGCCGCGCCGGCGCCCCGGGGAAGGATGGCCATCGGCGACATCACCCTCCAGTACTTCTACCCGGCGTATACGGGACTGGAACCCAAGATCGTTCGGAACAGCGGCGGCGCGATCCGGGCCTTGCCGGGGAGCGAGGTCCACATCTCCGCCAGGACGTCGGAGCCGGTCAAGGCGGCGGACCTCCTGATCCATGGAACGGACCGGGTCCCCATGACCCTCACGCCCGACGCGGGGATGAGGGGACGTGTCTCGGTAACCGGGGCCGGTTTCTATCAGTTCGAATTGACCCGTGCGGACGGAACAACCTTCCTGGACCCCGCGAAGCGTGAGATTGCCGTGCAGCCGGACGAAGCGCCGGAGGTGGATCTGGTCTGGCCGGCCGAGAACATCACCGCGACGGAGCAAGACACGATCTCCGTGGACTACACCGCAGCGGACGACTTCGGCCTGACCGAGGTCGACCTCGTCGTTCGATTCGGCGCCGCCGAGAAGCGCATCCGGCTCGCCTCCCTCTCGTCGCGACCGAGGAGCCACAAAGACACCTACCCGTGGCCGCTTGCCGCGCTGGACCTGGAGGAGGTCCAGGAGCTGACGTTTTTCGTCGAAGCGAAAGACAACGATGCGGTCTCCGGGCCCAACGTGGGCCGAAGCGAAGAGCGCCATATCACCATCCAGAACGCGCGACGCCGGCACGAGGAGCTCATCGAAAAACAGGAGAAGCTCCTGAAACGGATGCTCCACCTCCTCGCCTCCGACCTCACGCGGCCGCTGGACGGAGACGCCAGGCGGACGAAGGACGACATCCTCCTCATCGAAAACACGGTGCGCGACAGCATGTTCGCCGTGCTCGATCTCTTCGGCGACATCCTCGCCGGCCTGCGGGACGACCCCCTCGCGAACTACGCCGTCGTCTACGCCCTGGAGGACATGCACAAGGGGCTGCTCGACATCTCGAAGGCCCGAAGGCGCTGCGGGTTCCTGCTGATGAAACTTCGTAAAGGCGAAAAAATGCCGGATTCCGTCCTGAGCCGCCTTGCCCTGACCCAGCACGAGCAGATCAAGATCGTGGAGAAAGACATCCTGATCCTCCATGCGCTCCTCGCAAAACAGCGGCGCGACAACATCCGGGCCGACCTGAAGAAGCTGGCCGACGCCAAGGGCTCCCTCGCCGAGCTCCTCGACAAACTGAAAAAAGGCGACGCCGCGTCGATGAAGGAGCTCCAGGCGCTGACCGACCGGATCGACCAGATGCTCCGGAAGATCGCCGCGGAGATGGCCAAGACCATGAGGGAGACGCAGATCGGCGCCTACATGAACCCCGATGCCATGAAGTCCCCCGGCGACCTCCTTCAGAAACTGCGCGAAGCGCTTGCCCGGGGCGACCGCAAAGAGGCCATGCGCCTCGCTCGGGAGATGATGGCCGCGCTCGAGGCCATGAACGCCTCCTTCGCGAACGCCGACGAGATGTTCGGCAAGACGGCCTATGGCGGTATGCTGAGCAAGATGAACGACATGATGACGGAGCTCGACGCCCTGGCCCAGGCCGAGACGGGGCTGCTGAAAGAGACGAAGAAGGTCAAGAAGGCCGTCCAGCAGCGCACCCACGAGCAACTTGACGACAAGATGCGCGACTTCTTCGAGAAGCAGCTCAAGCGCTTGGAAAAGATCAAGGGGCATGTCAAGGGAGCGGACTCGGCCCTCGGCGGCGACCGAGCCGTGAAGGAATACTACATGAAGGACGAAGAGCGGCGCCATATTGCCGAGCGCATGGGCACCCTCGGCCGCATGTTCGGCCCGCTCGGTACGAAGCTTCGCGGCGGCAAGGTCCGAGACGAGATCAAGCGGATGAACAAGGAGATGGACGACCTGCGCGAGTTTCTTCGGGATACGAGGAGCGCTCAGGGGCTGGCCGGCCTCATGCGCGACGTGCCGAACATCCGCGAGCGCCTCAACCAGCTCAAAGACATGCTCTCCGTCCGGGACGTGCAGGAGTCGTGGAATCTGGCCATGCAGGTGGCGTCGAGATTCAGCTACTGGCAAAGCCGCGTCCAGCCCCCACCCAAGGAGACCGACGGCCCGGCCTGCCGGGACGACGTGGAGAAGCAGGTCGGGGAGGCGTATGAAGAGACGACCAGGATGGTTCAAGACCTGGAGAAAATGCGGGCGCAACTGGAAAACTACCAGCGCTCGAAGTTCACGACGCCCGAGCGCGAATCGATGAAACAGTTCTCGAAGCGGCAGCGCGGCATCATGGAGAAGACCCGGGAGCTGCGCCAGAAGATGGGGGAGATGCAGCGGCAGTCGCCCTTCCTCAAGGACGACCTGGGCCAGGACGTGGGCGAGGCGATGGGCCGCATGCAGGGGGCGCAATCGAAGCTGGACGGCGAGCGCCCCGGCAGCGCGGTGACCGACGAGCGCGAGGCCGTGTTCCAGCTCGAAAAGGCGAAGGGCCGCCTCAAGGAGGCCCAGCAGCGGATCGCCAAGGGGATGATGGGCGAGGGGATGAAGATGCCCCGGCCGCAGGGGATGCCCCGGATGGGCCGGGGGCCGGGGATGATGGGGGTTCGCACCGAGAGGGTGAAGCTGCCCTCGCCGGACGATTACAAGGTGCCCAAGGAGTTTCGCGAGGAGATTCTGAAAGCGATGAAGGGGCCGGCCCCCGAGCCATACCGGAAGCTGAACGAGGACTATTACAAGAAACTGCTGGACCAGTGAAACGACGCCTTTCGATTTTCATTATTGCGTTCATTCTTCTCGGCAGGTGGTGCCCGGCCGCCGAGATGGCCCCGGCGCTGCAGAGCGCCTTCCGCGACCTGCGCAACTGGCAGATGGACAAGGCCCGGCAGGCGGCGAGGAAGTTCGAAGGCCGGTCCGACCCGGACACGATTTACTTCCGCGCGATGCTCGCCTACTACGAGGGCAGGTATGGCGAGGCCCGAAAACTCGTCCGGTCCCTTCCCGAGAAGGGCTGTCCCGCCGCCGTCAGGGAATTCACCGGGCTGGTGGAGGCCGTCTATGCCGTGGCGAAGAACTTTCGCGAAACCGAAAGCGAACACTTTATCTTTCGGTACACCCCGAAGGACGAAATTCTCTCCCACTACGCCCTCGACACCCTCGAAAAGGCCTACGCCGCCGTCGGCGCGGACCTCGGCTGCTTCCCCAAGAACAAGGTGATTGTCGAGGTCTATCCCGACGCCGCCTCCTTCTGCAAGGCGTCCACGTTGACGTTTGAGAACGTCGAAAAATCCGGCGTCATCGGCATCTGCCACTCGAACCGGGTCATGATCACGTCGCCGCGCGTCATCATGAACGGCTACCCCTGGTTGGACACGCTCTGCCACGAATACAGCCATTTCGTGATTATCAAAAAAACGGCGAACGCCGTCCCCGTCTGGCTCCACGAGGGCATCGCCAAGTTCGAGGAGAAACGCTGGCGCGCCCCGCGCAGCTTCGACCTCTCCCCCCTCTCCGCGTCGGTCCTGGCCGAGGGGCTGAAACGGGACTACCTCATCTCCTTCGAGCAGATGCACCCGACCCTGGCCAGGTTGAACCACTACGACGCCGCCCTCGCCTACGCCGAGGCGCGGACAGTGGTCCATTACCTCTTCCAGCAGTACGGTCCCGATGCCCTTGGGAAGATACTGGATCGTTCGCGGGGCACGCGGGACGTCGCCAAGGCGATCTCCGGCGTGACCGGGACGCCGTTCAGTATGTTCCGTGACCAATGGCTCGCGTGGGTCAAGAAGCAGAAACTGGTTGTCGTGCCGGGACTCAAGGTCCTGCCGCCGGCGATCAAGACCGGCATGGAGCCGTCGCAGCACGACCTCGCCGGCGAGGTGAACAAAAAGGCGGGGGACCTGGTTCTCATCGGCGACCTGCTGGTCCAGGAAGGCCACCTCGATGCGGCCACCGTCGAATACGAAAAGGCGATTGATGCAAGTGATACCCTCTCCCGGTTCATCTCCAACCGCGTGGCCTTCGTCCTGATCTCGCAGCGCAAGCTGGACAAGGCGGAGGACATCCTGCTTCGCGTCAAGGGATACTATCCCGGCTTCCAGGTCACGTATGTCAACCTCGGGCGGGTGTATGCCAACCAGAAGAAATATGAGAAGGCAGCGAAGTGCTTCGAGCAGGCCGTGCGGCTCAACCCGTTCGATCTGCTTGCTCGTTCCCTGCTTGCCGGGACATATGAGAAACTGGGGAGGAAGAAGGCCCTCGCCCGCGAGCGGGCGCGGATCGCCTTGGTTCAGAAGGCCCTGTACGGCGAGCGCTTGGCGAAGCCCTGATAGAGATACGAGGAAGTGTGTTGGCTGATCTCGTTTCCATCGTCGTTCCCGCACACAACGAAGAAGAAACCATCGCCGACGTGCTCGAGGCGCTCCTGAGGCAGGCCTACGAACCGAAGGAAATCCTCGTCGTCAACGACCACTCCACCGACCGGACGGCGGAGATCGTCGGCGGCTTCGAGGGCGTGAAGCAGATCATCAACGAGCAGAACCTCGGCCTCGCCCGAGGCATGAACGTCGGTTTGAAAGAGGCAAAGGGCGAGATCCTCATGGTGCTCCACGCCGACTGCATCCCGGAAACGGAGCAATGGGTCGGCCAGATGGTCGCGCCTTTCAGCGACCCGAAGGTCGGCGCCGTGGTCTCGCAGCGGTTCATCGCCGACCGGTCGAAGCTCACCTTCTCGGAGAAGCTCTTCGACTCCATCGCCCCGCAGCAGTTCCTCAACCCGACCGGGAAACTTGTCGAGACGTCGTTCTTCCGGGACAAGTGCGACGCCTACCGCGGCAGCGTCATCCGCGAGCTGGGGTATTTCGACGACAAGTCCTACTTCGTGGCCGGAGAGGACACGGCCCTGTCCATGGACATGAAAAAGGCCGGCTACAAGATTATGATCAGCGGCGAGGCCCGCATCCGCTACGTCTTCTCCTCCCACCAGCGCAGCCTCAAGTCCGTCCTCCTCAAGAAGGCCATGCAGTACGGCGGCGCGGCGGCGAAGCTCTACCGCGACTACGGCTACGACGGCCTGGAGACGCGGACGTTCCTCGCCACCCTTATTGCGTTCCTCCTGATCCCGCTCATCTTCTGTTGCCCGTGGGTGGCCTGTGCAGGATACGCGGCGCTCGTGGCGGTCAGCTTCACCTTCAAGGCCAGGCTGCGCGGCGTCGAGGCGCCCATGGCGTTCATGCACCTCGGCATCTTCTTCGTCGGCGCGCTTGCGATTCGGGCCGATCTGCACATCCTCTTCTCGTGGTCGGTGGTCGTCGGGTTCACACTGCACCTGCTTCACGTGGCGCTCCGGAGCGTGCGACACACGATCCGTGAGCGCGACCCGATCACCATGGTCCCGGCCGTCTTCCTCTATGCCCTCTGCTGGCGACTGCTCTCGGGGTTCGGGTATCTGGTCGGCCGACTGAAGCTCCGCCAGGTCTCAAATCAGGCGGATACAGAAACATGACCTGCAATCTCTGCGGCTCCTTCCATGTCCATCCGTGGAAGCACATCCGGGAGTGGCGGCTCGTTCGGTGCCGCGACTGCGGTGTCGGTATGCTCCACCCTCCCCCGACCGATGCGGACATGCGGGAGCTCTACGACAAGAGCTACTTCGCCAGCAAGTACGTGGAGACGCAGCAATTGGCCGCGAGGTCGGCCCCCAAGCGAGTGGCCTGGGTCGAGCGGTTCACGTCGGCCGGCGTCCTCCTCGACATCGGCTGCGGCACGGGCGGGTTCCTCGCCGAGGCCGCACAACGCGGATGGCAGGTGAAGGGGATCGAGGTCTCCCCCTGGGCCGCCGAGGAAGCACGCCGGCGGCACGGCGTCGAGGTGATCGCCGAAAGCGCCACCGATGCAGACTTCCCGGAGGGCACATTCGATGCCATCACCTTCTGGGATGCGCTGGAGCATTTGCCCCAGCCGGGGACGGTGCTGCGGCGGTGCCGCCGATGGCTCAAGCCGGACGGCGTTCTTGTCATCCGCGTGGTGAACTGCGGGAGCTACAATGCCACAGTGCTGGGCATAAGGTGGCGGGGATGGGCAGTTCCCTATCACCTCTTCCACTTTTCCCCCCGAAGCATCCGTGCCGGGCTCCGCGCTGCGGGGTTCGAGACGGCGCATGTGGATACCGGCGTCTCCACTGTTTTTTTCCGGTTTCTCATCGCCCCGATCGCCTTCCCATCGCACCATGCAAAGCTGATCCGCGCCGCCGAAAGGTCCTGCCCCCGCCTCCGCAAGCACTTGGGGCAAATGGCCCACAAGGATCGCTGGCCCGGACCCCTCCTGCGCCGGATATTCCCCGGGCCGGTCATGGATATCACCGCGCGTCCCTGCTGATCGCCGCCGATTCACCGGTTTTTCAGGACTTTCCCCGGAATGCGGACGTGACCAAGCGTAGCAACTGTCGGCCATTTGGTTTGCGAAACTCGGCTTGCGGAACCCACGCCCTGTCATTGCGGGTCGTGGGGGAACTCTTGTGGGATTTCGATTTGACATGGACACCAATTGACGGTAGAATGCCGGTAGAATAGAAAGAAAGGGTATTTTTGCCTGTAGGGGGAGCCCCATTCCCCGGGAGGGGCGGTATCGAGCCATTGGGCCTTTGCTCGCCGTACGTGGTGGGAAGGCCCATTTCTTCTGGCCAGCTCAGCCCACGTTCAGGGTTGCTGTTTAGGTCGCGAGGACAACCATGCCTTGGCTTTTTTGGCTGGAAGTAGGCCTCCTGAGTTTTTCGGCCGTGATTGCGGCGTCCCTGGTGCTCGTCGTTGTCGGGGCGGGGCCGCGGCGCCCCCTAAATTTATGCTTTGCACTTTTTCTTCTCGCCGAGGCGTGTGCGTCGGTCTTCGACCTGCTGTTGCATCTTGCGCTGTGGCTGGGGCGAGGGAACCCTCCTCTGCTCATTGAGTTGTGCGCCCTGAGCTACATCCTGGCCGGTCCGCTGCTCCTGATGTTCACCGTGCGTTATGTAGGGCGCCGAGGCCGCCTTGCCGATGCCATGTCCGCGCTGGGGCTTGTCATCGCCGCGTTCCTCTGCATACCGCTGTTCCGGCATCAGCTTGTGGTGAACCCCCGGCTGTCCGTAAACGGCACGACCATTCTGGACCTCAGGCCGCCGGCCTACGCGGTGGCGTTGATGCTGTGCGTGTATCTCGCTTTCTCGCTGGTTCTCTTCTGGAGGGAGCGCAAACGGACGGGGGAGCCGTATCTGGCGGTAAGCGTGGCGACGCTGCTGGCCGGGTTTGTCGTCGGCGGAATCTTGGTCATCCCTTATCCGGTGATCTATGTCACCAACTCCGTGGGGATTGGCATCCTGGGCTACGGAGTCTTGAGCCGCCAGATTTTCAATCCGCTTCGCGAACTGGCGGAGAGGCTGGAGCGCAAGGTGGAGGATCGCACCCGTGAGCTGAAGAATGCCTACGCGGAGGTGGAGCGGCGGGTCGAGGAGCGGACCGCAGAGCTGAGCCAGGAGATCGCAGACCGCCAACGGGCGGAAGAGGCGCTGAGGAAAAGCGAGGGGCGCTACCGCACCCTGACGGAGTCCGCCCAGGATGCGATCTTCATCATCGACCGGGAGGACCGGGTTGAATATCTGAACAGCTTTGCCGCGGGCATGTTCGGCCGCACTCCAGAGAAGATCGTTGGCCAGCCCCGGTCCAGCCTGTTCCCCCGGGAGATAGCCCTCCAGCAGCATGAGAACTTGCAGGAGGTGTTTCGGACGGGCGAGACGATGCGGCAAGAGGGGCGAATGGCCTTCCCGGACCGCGAGATATGGTTGGAGACGTCTTTGGTCCCCCTGAGAGATGAAGCGGGAGAGGTGAGGGCGGTGCTGGGGGTCTCCCGCGATGTGACCGATCGCAAGCGCGCCGAGGAGGCCTACCGGACACTGGTAGACCAGTCTCTGCATGGGATCGCGGTGGTTCAGGAAGGTCGGATCGTCTTTGCGAATTCCGCCTTCGCAGAGATCAGCGCCTACACGGTGGAGGAGTTGCTGGCCATGTCGCCGGAGCAGGCGCAGGCCCTAAAGCACCCCAACGACCGGCCCATGGTGTTGGGGTATTACCACGACCGTCTCGCGGGCAAGCCGGCCCCGACACGCTATGAGTATCGCCTCCTTCGCAAGGATGGGAAGGTGCGTTGGGTGGACGTGGCGGTTCGGGTGATCGAATACCGGGAGGAACCCGCCGTACAGGTGATCTATGCGGATATCACCGAGCGCAAGGAGCTTGAGGAGCGTCTTCTCCGGGCGCAAAAGCTGGAGAGCATCGGCACCCTCGCCGCCGGCGTGGCCCACAACTTCAACAACATCCTCACGGCGGTGCTGGGCAACGCGCAATTGGCCCGGTTCAAGCTCAAGGAGTCCTCTCCCGCCGCCAAACCGTTGGACGCGGTCATCCGGGCCGCGATGCGGGCCGCTCAACTGGCGAAACAGCTCCTTGCCACCGCACGGAGGACGCCGGGAGAGCGAACCGTCATTCGCTCAAGGGACCTCGTGCACGGTCTCGCCGAGGGAATGCTGGTCATGCTCGACAGCAATATCCAACTGGAGCACAGTGTGGCCCAGGACCTCCCGACCGTGATCGGCGATCCTGTCGAGTTGGAGCAGGCGCTCCTGAACATCTGCGTCAATGCGCGAGATGCCATGCCGCGGGGAGGGACAATCCACATTGAGGCGGCTCCCGTGGAACTCGCCGAACCGTTCTGCGCTGCCCATGAGAATATGAGCCCGGGCAGATACGTCTGTATCTCCGTCACCGATTCGGGGATCGGGATGGACAACGACACGATGGCCGGCATGTTCGATCCCTTCTTCACCACAAAAGGCCCCGACCGAGGCACCGGGCTGGGCCTTTCCTCCGCCTATGGCACGGTCGTCAGCCACGGCGGGTGCATCGAGGCCGAGAGCGAAGTCGGGAAGGGATCGACCTTCCGGGTCTACCTTCCCGCCGCAGCCGTGGCGGAGGCGGAAACCGAAGAGGAGAAGTCGCCAACGCTTGAAAAGGGTGATGAGACCCTCCTCGTTGTGGATGATGAAACAGAGCTCCTCGACATGCTCCGCGAGGGCCTGGAGTCACTCGGGTACACTGTCCGCACTGCGATAGACGGCGAAGAGGCGGTCGAAATGTATGAGCGCGACGGCCAGCGAATCGACCTGATCGTGCTCGACTACATGATGCCCGGCATGGACGGTGAGGCGACGTGTTTCAAGCTGAGGCAGATCGATCCCGGCGTCAGAATTCTTCTGTCGAGTGGATACGATGAGCGGACCAAACTCGGCCCTTTGCTTGACGCCGGTGTGGATGGCTTCATCCAAAAGCCCTATGAGATGCCTGAACTCTCCGTGGCCATCAGAACGGTCCTGAGCAGGGCGAAGAGCGAATAGCCGCGCCAGCCGATGTGTGGCTCGATACAAGGCACGAGGGGCAGGTTGAGCGACTCCTGGCTCGGGACAAATGTGCAGACGAACAACGGGGAATATCGCTCACCCCGGGGGGAGACGGCTGGCCGTCCATCCTGGACTTCGCTCGATAGGATCGGCGCCGGGACTGGCGGGTCTGGAGCGCGTGCTTCTCAAAGGCGCACCTCTTCGCCGCGCGGCTCGGCAGAACGGGTGCGGCGCAAGAGTCGGGCCTGCAGGCGAACGCAATCAGAGAAGGGAGAGAGAATACGGTATGATCTGGAAGCACAACCACGAGATGATTGTCCTGTTGGCGGTCCATTGCCTCCTTCCCATCGCATGGGCGGATGGAATCGAGGGACCGAACGTCGTATCGAACCCGGGATTCGAGCAGGTGAATGCAGAGGGCAAGCCGGTGGGCTGGGGCGGCCCGGCGGGCTATCGCATCTGCAAGGACAACCCGCACACGGGGGCGTACTGTCTGCGCTACGACAACGACGACCCCAAGCGCTACCACCTCTACAGCATCCCCCTTACGCTGGAGAAGGGCCGACGGTACGCCATCGAGGGGTGGGTGCGCACTGAGAACGTCAAGGGAGAGGGGACCGGTGCGACGATTTGCATCGAGTTCTACGGCGCAGACAACAAGTTCCTCGGCGGGTGCTACCCCTCCGGCAAGAAGGGGACGAACACCGAGTGGCAGCGGGTCCGGGCCGTGTCGAAGCGGGTCCCGCAGGAGATGGTGCGGTCGCACATGCTCTGTTACATGCGCCGGGGCAACACGGGCACGGCGTGGTGGGACGATGTGTCGGTTCAGATCTTCCGCGCGCCGCTTGTTTCGGCCATGACGACAGATCGATACCGGGGCGAGACGACGGGCGGACCGGTGACGGTGAAGGTGGGCCTCAATCCGTTGGACTACGATCTTGCTCCCAAAAGTCTCACGGCGAAGCTCTCGGTCAAGGATGGCAACGGCAATGGGGTGCAGACCGTGGAGGGCGGAATCCAGGGCGATGTCGCCACATTCCAGTTCGATTCGACGCCCCTGAAGCCGGGGACGTATACGGTGGAGTGCCTTATCGCATCGAGAGACGGCAAGCTGCGGGAGACAAGATCGTGCACGCTGAAGCGCTTCGCTGAGCAGCCGGAACACAAGGCCTATGTCGATGAACACCTCCGCCTTATCCTCGATGGCGAGCCGTTCTTTCCGCTGGGTCTCTACATGGGCCGGGCGAAGGAGAAGGATCAGGACCTCATCGCCAAGTCGCCCTTCAACTGTCTCATGCCCTACGGCAGCCCCAATCGCGAAGAGCTGGACATGGCCCAGGCCCGAGGCATCCGGATCATCTACAGCATCAAGGACTATTACGCAGGAACGAAATACAGCCCCAAGCACATCAAGACCCCCGCCGACGAGCGACCCGCCATCGAGAAGAAGGTGAACTCGGTGAAGGACCACCCCGCCATCATGGCGTGGTACATCAACGACGAGCTCCCGATCACGATGATGGACCGCCTCAACGCCCACCGCGACTGGATGGAGGAGCTCGACCCCGGCCGGCCGACGTGGGTGGTGCTCTACCAGAAGGACCAGGTGCGCGACTACCTCGGCTCCTTCGATGTCATCGGCACGGACCCCTACCCCATCCCCCAGCGGCCGGCGGGCACGGCGCTGGAGTACGCCCGGAAGACGGTCGATGGTTGCTTCGGCATGCGCGCCGTCTGGATGGTGCCGCAAATCTTCAACTGGGCTTCCTACAGGAAAGAGCCGGACGCCGAATCGAAATACAGGTCGCCGACGCTCCTGGAGATGCGGTCCATGGCGTGGCAGTGCATCGCGGCCGGCGCGAACGGGTTGGTCTTCTACTCCTACAGCGACCTCTTGCGACGCGCCAAGAAGGAGCCCTTCGATGAGCGGTGGCGGGACGTCACGGCCATGGCCGGGGAGATCAAGAGATTCGTCCCCGTCCTGCTCTCCGTGGAGCCGGTCGATCCACCCACAAAGGTGGATGCGCCGGGGTCGGTGGCGTGGCGGTTATATGCAAAGGAGGGTAAACCCTATCTGGTCGTGGTGAACAGCGGTGACAGTCCCGCCGAGGCGACATTCCTTTTTGCGAAATCCTGGTCGGGCGCGGAAGTGCTGGTGGGCGAGAAGGACGTGACCTCCGATGGCGGGACGGTCCATGTCCCCCTTGCCCCGCTCGAACCGAAGGTGGTGCGCCTAATGCCGGCGCAGTAGGATCAGGGAGTCGGCGCGGGGTGCACATCAACCCCCTCGGTGAGGTGAAGGCGTGGAGTTGCCAGCGAGGCGAAACGACGGCGGCGTCTGTGGAGTGCGCAAGCCATGCTTGCGCCATGACACCGGGAAGCCGTGCTTCCCGGCGGGGGCGCAGAGATGGCCTGCGGCGGCAGACCGGCAACGGAAGAGCGGGAAGCCTGGCTTCCCGCAAAAAAAGCGGCAGCGTGGCTGCCGCACTCCAAAGCGGCGGTAAGGCCCCATCAAGAAATATGCCGTTCCATGGCCGAGAGAAGTGGCATGCAGACATACACCCGTCGGCGCGGAAAGGTTTGACAACGAGAACGAGATCGGGTAAATATATGTTTTTTAAGTCAGAGAGTGGGAACCACACTCGCGATTAGGAGAGACCTGACGTGGCAAGAAAGAAGTATGCCCTGGTGGGCACAGGCGGGCGCTCCCGAATGTTCTGGGGGGCCATTGAATCGACTTTCAAGAAGACGGCCCAACTCGTGGCCTTCTGCGACATCAACCAGATGCGGATGGACTTTGCCAACAAGCTCCGTCAGGACGAGTACGGTGCGAAGCCCGTGCCCACCTACAAGCCGAATCAGTTCGACCACATGGTCAAGAAGCACAAGCCGGACACGGTCATCGTGACCACGATCGACCGGACCCACCACCGCTACATCATCCGCGCCATGGAGCTCGGCTGCAACGCCATCACGGAAAAGCCCATGACCGTGGACGAGAAGAAGTGCCAGGCCATTCTGGATACGGTGAAGAAGACGAAGAAGAACCTCCGCGTCACCTTCAACTACCGTTACGCCCCGCACAACACGAAGGTTCGCGAGCTGATCATGGACGGCGTCATCGGCGACATCCTCTCCGTTCACTTCGAGTGGCTGCTCGACACATCCCACGGCGCGGACTACTTCCGCCGGTGGCACCGCGACAAGCGCAACAGCGGCGGCCTGCTCGTCCACAAGGCGACGCACCACTTCGACCTCGTCAACTTCTGGCTGGGCTCGCATCCGAAGACGGTGTTCTGCATGGGGGACCTGAGATTTTACGGACGCGAAAATGCGGAGGAGCGGGGCATCATCGACTTTTACCAGCGCGGGACGGGCCACAAGAACGCCGAGAAGGACCCCTTCGCGCTGAACCTCGAAAAGAACGCGAGGCTCAAGGCGATGTATCTCGACGCCGAGAAGGAAGACGGCTACCAGCGCGACCAAAGCGTCTTCGGCGACGGCATCAGCATCGAAGACACCATGGGGGTCATGGTGCGCTATGCCAACGAAGCGGTCATGACCTACTCCCTGAACGCCTACATGCCGTGGGAAGGCTTCAACGTGAACTTCAACGGCAACAAGGGCCGCATCCAGGTCTCCATCGGCGAGAAGACCTACATCAACGCCGGCGGTGATATCTCCGAGGAGGGGGCGACAAAGACGAAGCGCATCCTCGTTCTCCCGATAAGGGAAGTCCCATACGAGGTGGACATCGTCGAGGGGAAGGGCGGCCATGGCGGCGGCGACCCGGTCCTGCTCAACGACATCTTCGGCACACCAAAGAGGGACAAATTCAACCGCGCGGCGTCGCACGTTGACGGCGCCATGTCGATCCTCACGGGAATTGCCGCAAACAAGTCGATGAAGACCGGCCTGCCCGTACAGATTGACGATCTCGTAACGTTCTGAAAATGCGGTTCTCTCGTTCCCAGGCTCCGCCTGGGAACGGACAACACGTCAGGCTCTGCCTGACTCCTTCAGCAGTGGATTTCCGCGTTCGCGGGAATGACCAGAGGCAAGATATGGCGGGCGAATCGCCCGCCCCACGTTTCCAAGCCAAGGAGGCAACAATGGCGAAACCGTTTCTAAACGATGACTTCCTGCTCCATTCCGACTCCGCGCGGATTCTCTACTTCGACTACGCGCGCCACATGCCGATCTTCGACTACCACTGCCACCTGCCCATTGTCGAGGTGGCGGAGAACAAACAGTACGAGAACCTGACACAGATCTGGCTCTACGGCGACCACTACAAGTGGCGGGCCATGCGCGCCCAGGGCGTGGACGAGCGCCTCGTCACGGGCGACGCGTCCGACTGGGAGAAGTTCGAGGCCTGGGCGGCGACCGTCCCCTACACCGTGCGCAATCCCCTCTACCACTGGACGCACATGGAGCTGAAGAATCCCTTCGGGATCGAGATGCTCCTGAAGCCGGAGACGGCAAAGGAGATCTTCGACCGGACGGCCGAGATGCTCCAGACCGACGAGTTCCGCGCGCGGCGGATCATGGAGCGGTTCAATGTGAAGGTGAGCTGCACCACCGACGACCCGACCGACAGCCTGGAGTACCATCAGGTCATCAATGATGATCCCGATTTCCACGTCAAGGTCCTGCCCACGTTCCGACCGGACAAGGCCATGGCCGTGGAGGACCCGAAGGCGTTCAACGTGTGGGTGGACAAGCTAATGGCCGCGTCGGACACAAATATCAAGGGCTATAAGTCGTTCCTCAGGGCCCTCCGCAAACGCCATGACGCCTTCCATGAGGTCGGCTGCCGCGTGTCCGACCACGGGATCGAGGTCCCCTATGCCGAGGACTATACGGAGAAGCAGATCAAGGCGATCTTTAACAAGGTGCGCAAGGGCAAGAAGCTGAACTGCTGCCAGATCGCCAAGTTCAAGTCGGCCATGCTTGTCGAGTTTGCGCTCATGGACGCGGAGAAGGGCTGGGTGCAGCAGTTCCATCTGGCCGCCCTGCGAAACAACAACTCGAGGCTCTTCAAGCAGCTCGGTCCGGACACGGGCTTCGACTCCATGGGGGACTTCGAGATTGCGCGGGGCCTATCGAAGTTCCTCGACACGCTCGACGCGCAGGGCAAGCTGGCCAAGACGATCCTCTACAGCCTGAACCCAACACACAACGAGATACTGGCCACGATGATCGGCAACTTCCAGGACGGCTCTGTGCCGGGCAAGATGCAGTTCGGCTCGGCCTGGTGGTTCAACGACACCCTCGATGGCATGACGAAGCAGATGAACGTCCTGTCGAACATGGGCCTGCTCAGCCGGTTCGTCGGCATGCTCACCGACTCGCGCAGTTTCCTCTCCTATCCCCGGCACGACTACTTCCGTGCAACCTCATCGGTGACGACGTCGAGCGCGGCGAGCTCCCCGCCGACATGGAGCACTTAGGCAAGGTCGCCCAGGACATCTGCTACAACAACGCGGCGGCCTACTTTGGGATTGAAACGTAGGGTGGGCCTCTGGCCCACCAAAACGATCGGCGCAATAGGGGAGAACACGATGCCGGACTATCTTCGAGCATACGTACCAGGCGGCACGTTCTTCTTCACTGTTGTGACGTTTGGACGGATGCACTTTTTTACGGATGATCTTGCGCGAGCAACTCTTCGTTTGGCATGGAAGAGGGTACAGAGCGAACGGCCATTCGATCTGCAGGCATTGTGCTTGCTGCCGGACCATCTTCATTGTGTATGGGTTCTACCCGAGGGAGACAGCGACTACTCAACTCGTTGGGCGGAAATCAAAGGACTCTTTACACGCCACTTTTGTGCCCAAGGCGGTCGGGAAGGCCAGCGCAATCCGTCGCGGAGGCGCAGGAGGGAAGCCGCTGTTTGGCAGAGGCGATTCTGGGAGCATGTGGTTCGGGATGAGGAGGATTTCGAGAAGCACGTAGACTACATCCATTTCAATCCTGTGAAACACGGGTATGTCCAACGGGCAAAGGATTGGCCGTGGTCCACGTTTCACCGGTATGTCCGTGATGGGCTTTACGATGAGGATTGGGGGGAAGCGGAGCCGGATCAGATCAAGAATTTCGAATGTGTTGGTGAATGAAGATGGTGGGCCAGAGGCCCACCCTACATTTGCTTTGAGACCGAGGCGAGGGCGGGAGGGAAATGATGGAACCGGTTCAGGAATTCGTGAAACTCTGCCTGGAGCAACAGGGATATTTTGTTCGATCCGATGTGCGCTACGTTGTCCCAACCCCCGCGGGCAAGACCTCATCGTATGCCGATCTTGATCTGCTTGCGGTCCGCATTGATCGAAGAACGAACCGCATCAAGGAGAAAATCTGGGGAGAAGTGAAGGCTCATTTCTCACTGTCGCTGAGCCGCAGTTACGTCAAAAGATTCGTGAGCAATTACGCAACTATGCTGAATCTCTCACATCCCGGGCTCGGCCTCATGCGCAGTGACAGAAACAAGTTACAGAGGCGTCAGGACGCGGCCCTGGAGACGGCAGCAAAGGAACTTGGGAAGGGATACCGACGTGTACTCTATTTCGCCGGCAGGAGACCCACGCCTGTTTCGCTCCGGGAGGCAAAGGAATTTTTCCTGACGAACGTGGACATCGAATTCGTCGAGGACCTGACCCCAATCTTTCTGAAAAGTATTGACGCAATGGGGGATAACGAACCGATTTCCCGGATCATAAACATGCTTCGGGTCTTTGGGGCACTGACGGAGAAAACGTAGGGTGGGCCTCTGGCCCACCCGAATGACTCTTGTCGGGCACGTGGATCGGTGGGCCCGGATGGCGAGGGACATTGCGGCGAAATACGCATAGGCCGTGGGGAGCGGTCCCCCTGCCGCAGCAGGCACATCGCCAAGAAAGCAGTTGATGTACCGGAAACAAATAGCTATAATTGAGAGTTTCTGGCTTAAGGCTCGTTTGGAATGGAGCACTTCGTTCAATGAAACTCGAGTGGTTTCGTAAACACCAGAAGCATTTTCTTGCGGCGTTGGCCGCATTCCTGATGGTGGCCTGGGGCGCGGGGGGCTTTCTGCGGAACCTTGTCGGCAAACAATATGCCGGTCGCGTGTTCGGCGAGAAGATCCTTCGCAGCGTCATTCGCGACATGAACTACCGATGGGAAAAGAGCCGCGTGGGCAGCCGGTATGCACGGCGCCTCAGCAAATCGGAGCTGTGGGATGCCTACATTCTCCTTGACGAGGCCCGCCGGATGGGCCTGGGCGTGAGCCCTCAGGAGATCCGCTTCGCCATCCTCAACGACCCCCGCTTCTTTGACAAGACCGGATTCAACATGCATGCCTACCAGAACTTCCTGGCGCAGTCGAGGCTGGATGCGGCGGCGTACGAGAAGACGGTCGAGGAGCAGATTCTCGTGAGCAAGCTGTTGTCGATCCTCCGCAACAGCGCGAAGGTGTCCACCGAGGACGCATGGCAGAAATATGCCGAGAACAACGAGAGGGTGAAAGTGAAGTATGTCGCCTTTGCGACGGACCTGCTGGTTTCCGATATCCAGGTGACCGAGGACGAGTTGAAGGCGTTCTACGAGACCCATAAAGGCAATTTTCCCGATCCGAACAAGGGCAAGCCGGGCTACAAGCGCGACGAGTCGGCCAAGATTGAATACGTGATCGTGAAAAAGAGCGATCTCGCCGAGCCCGGGAAAGTGACGGATAAAGAGATCGCGGCCTACTACGAGAAGCACAAAGAATTGTACAAGATCGACGAGAAGCCGTCTGACGAAAAGGGCAAGACGGAAAAGCCAAAGGCCGACAAGAAGAAAGAGGCGAAGAAAAAGGAGGCGAAGTACCGGCCGCTGAAGGACGTGAAGGACGCGATCCGAAAGAAACTGGCTGAGGAAGCCACCGAGAATCGGCTGGCTGCCGTTCTGGACAAGATCGACCGGAAGATCGAGTCGAAGATGGACAAGGAGATGGAATGCTCGCTTTCGGCGGTGAGCGAGGAGCTGGACGATCCCAGGGTGGGCTACGTGCGGACGGCCTTCATTACCGCCTCCGACGTCGGGATACTGCCGGGCCGTGTGGACTTCCAGAAGGACATCGCGGACTCTGAAGAGATGACGCCGAGCGCGATTGCAGACTGTCCCGGTGGAAAATATATCTATCAGGTCCTGGCCATCGAGCCGGCCAAAGTCATGCCGTTTGAGGAGGTGAAGAAGCAGGTGGAGTCCGACCTGCGGGAGGACAAGGCCCTGAAGAAGGCGATGGAGATGATGGAGGAGTGCCGATCCAAGACCAAGACCCTCAGCGAATGTCTGGAGCTGCTGAAGAAAAAACTGGGCAAGAAGGGAAAGGGCCTCGCCATCGAGGAAAGCCACTTCTTCACCCGGCCAAAATCGTACGGGCGGGGCGGGGCGGGAAGACACCAGTACGAGACCGGCATTCCGGGGGACCATCCGCTTCTCGCCGAGGAGGCGTTTCGTCTGCACAAGGGCCAGATCGGCCTGGTCGTGGAGGAAGGCGCCGAGACGAGATGCTATCTGATGACGCTGGCAGGGCGCGAGGCGGCGGACCAGGATGAGTTCAACAAGGAAAAATCCCGCCTGATGCAGCGATACACCTTCGCGAAAATGAGCGATCTCCAAGACGCATGGATGACGGATTTGAGAAAGCGGGCCGACTTGGAGGTCTTCGAACATTGATGCTTTCCGAAGCCGCAATGCATCAACCCCGGTAGTCCCATGAAAGCGATTTTCTGGAAGGATGAGGCCAAGGGCATTCCCCTTGCGCAGCGCGTGGTCGCCCTCGGCATGTTCGACGGGGTTCACCTGGGACACCAAAAAACCATCTCCACCGCCGTGGCGCTTGCGGAAGAGAGCGGTTACCAGTCGGCCATTGTCACCTTCGATCGCCACCCGCAATCGGTGCTGTCCGGGCACGCCCCCCCGCTGATTACGTCCCTGCGGCATAGACTCTATCTCTTCGAATGCCTCGGCGCGGACCTTTGCCTCGTGCTTCATTTTGATCGGTTCCTGGCCGCCACGACGGCGCGCGAGTTTCTCGAAAAAATCCTGATCGACCGGCTCGGCGCGAAGATCATTGTCCTTGGCCAGAACGCCACGTTCGGAAAGGGAGGAGAGGGCAACTGCGCCTTCCTGGAACGAGTGTCGGTGGAATATGGCATCGAGTGTCGGCAGGTGTCGCTTGCCCAAGTGGGAGATCGGGTCGTGAGCAGCACCGCCGTTCGCGAGGTCATCACGCACGGGGACCTGGAAACAGCCGCCGCCATGCTGGGCCGGCCTTTTTCACTTCTGGGTACGGTGGTCCAGGGCGACGGCATGGGCGCAAAGCTGGGCTTCCCTACCGCGAACCTGAACCTGCACCACGAGGCCCGCCCGTCGCGGGGCGTCTACGCCGGGCGCGCCCACGTGGGAGAAAAGACCTACGATGTGGTGGTGAACATCGGCGTCAGACCGACCGTGAAGGCCGGGAGTGAGGAGCGCGTGGAAGTCCATTTGATCGGGTTCCAGGGCGATCTCCGCGGGCAGGACCTCGACGTTGCCCTCTTCAAGCGATTGCGCGATGAGATGCACTTCGAAACCACGGGCGCCCTTGCCGAGCAGATCCGGCGTGACTGTGAGCAGGCCCAGGGCCTGTCTTCTCCGGGCAAGACCACATGACAGGCGCCGCGATGGCGTGTCCGACAAAGAGTAATGCCTCAGTGACGGGGGGCGGCCATTGTTATTGCGAGGAATCACGTGCTTCTCAGACCGCCGCAAAATCCCATACAATTCACTTGACACACCGCGCGCTTTCAGAGATGACATCCCCCCGTCACTGAAGCATTACCTTGATGACCAGTTTTCCGTTCGCGTTTCTTGGTCCTGCTGTGGTATAGTGGTCGCGGACGATTTGCCGTGCCCCGGGAGAATTGCGAGTGCTGGACGCGGAAGGCTTATGGGATAAGGGGACGGGAGACCTCACTGGCAAGCCGAGGATCCCCCTATTTGAAACCGTTGTGGGCCTGTCCAACGCAATGGACCTGGTGAACCCCGGCCTGGTTGACCACCACAAACGTGTGGCCTACATTGCCCTGAGCATTGGGGCGGAGATGGGGTTGTCCTATGGGGAGCAGACCAACCTGCTCTGGGCCGGGCTGCTGCACGACAGCGGGGCAATCTCTCTAAAGGAAAGACGCGGGGTGTCCGCATCGACGCAATTGAACCCCGAAAAACACGCCAGACTCGGCTACCTGCTGTTCAAGGATTTCAAGCCCTTCTCTGAGGTCGCCACGCTAATACGTTATCATCGCACGCCCTGGAACGAGGGGGCAGGCGCAGAGGCAAACGGAAACGGCGTCCCCACAGGCAGCCACATCCTCCACCTGGCCGACCGCGTGGCAGTGCTCCTGCGCGACCAGAAGAAGGTCCTGTATCAAGCGGAAGGCGTTACGAAAGAAATCGCGACGCAAAGCAGGGACCTCTTTGTGCCGGAGATTGTCCAGGTGTTCGAAAGCCTGGCGGCCAAGGAGTATTTCTGGCTGGACGCGACGTCTCCGGCGATCGGTTCGATCTTGGAGCGTCGGTCCGTCTCTGTTATCGTCGAGCTGGACATGACGCAGCTCATCGACCTGGCGAAGCTCTTCTGCCAGGTCATCGACTTCCGAAGTCGGTTCACTTCAACGCATTCGAGCGGCGTCGCAACGACCGCCGAAAAACTGTTCGCACTGGTTGGCTGCTCCGAAACCGAGGCCGCGATGATGAGAGCGGCGGGATACCTTCACGATCTGGGAAAGCTTGCCGTGCCTCTCGACATCCTGGAAAAACCCGCCGGCCTCACCACGGAAGAGTTTAAGATCATGAAAACCCACCCCTTCCACACCTACCGCATCCTGGAGACCATAGACAACCTGCACACGATCAACGAATGGGCCTCCCTTCACCACGAGCGCCTCGATGGCAGCGGCTATCCATTTCATTACCGCTCCGATGCGATCACGCTGGGGGCGCGCATCATGTCCGCAGCCGACCATTTCGCAGCCATGACCGAGAACCGCCCCTATCGGCCGGGCATGCCGGCGTCCAGGGTGCTGCAGATCATGCAGGAAGAAGTCGAAGCGCGCTGCCTGGATCCCGACATCGTAAGCGCGCTGGCGAGGCATTCCGACGAGGTGAACGAGGTCCGGGTGGCCGGCCAGACCGCGGCGTATGCGGAGTATCAGGAGCTTTCTCGTCAATTCGACGCGATCTGTTAACTCCGACCACTGCTCACCCGAAGCCGAAACGCAACTATCTTCCAGGGATTTCCCGTGAGCAAAGCACCGGTGGTTTGCCATCGCTCTTGCTTCCCATCGGTACGCGGTCTATAATCGGCCCGCAACCTGCAGAATGGAATGATGCAGAGAAAAGGGAAAGACGATGGCGCAGACGGTTCATGAACCCGCCCGTGAGATACCAATCGTCGGCGACTTTGACGTCGTCGTGTGCGGCGGCGGTCCCGCCGGTGTGGCGGCAGCCGTTACCGCCGCGCGGGCCGGCGCACAGACCGGGCTGATCGAGGCACACGGCTGTCTCGGCGGCATCTGGACCGCCGGGCTCATGGCCCACATCATCGACATGCGCGACAAGGGCGGCCTGATCGAGCATATCACAGCCACGCTCGACGCGCGCGGCGCCAAAGGGCGAGGTCACGACTACGACATCGAGGCGATGAAACTGCTTCTCGATGAGATCTGTCTTGACGCAAACGTGCGCGTCCGGCTGCACACACGCGTGGCTGCGGCCGCATGCGACGGCGCAGGACGTTTGAGGACGATCATCACCGAATCCAAGTCGGGCCGCGAGGCATGGACCGCCAGGGCATTCATTGACTGCACAGGTGATGGCGATCTCGCCGCGCAGGCAGGCTGTGCCTTTGACGTGGGCCGGCCGGGCAACGGCGAAAGCCAGCCGATGAGCCTGATCGCCCTGATCGGCGGCATCCATCTCGATGAAATCCGCGAGTTCACCAGCGCGAGACAGCAAGAGGGATCCCACAAGGCAACGCTGTGCGAACTCCTGGAGGATGTCGGCACGCCGCCCTCCTACGGCCAGCCCACGCTCTTTCCTCTTCGCGAAGACCTGTTCATGCTCATGTCCAACCATGAGTACGGACGATGCGCCTTCGACGCCGCCGAGATCACCGAGGCCACCGTTCACGCGAGGGCGGAGCTCCATCGTCAAACCGACGCGCTTCGGTCCCTCGGCGGCGCGTGGAAGAACATGTGCATCGTGGCCACCTCCGAGCAGATCGGCGTCCGCGAGGGGCGGCGCATTCACGGGAGGTACACGGTGACGGAGCAGGACATCACGAGCGGAGCGCGCCATCCGGACGGCATCTGTCGCGCCACGTTCGGTGTGGATATCCATTCCACAAACCCGACGGATGGGAAGGGCTGCAGCGGGGAGGGCCGGCGGGTGAAGCCGTATGACATCCCTCTGCGCAGTCTGGTTGCGAAAGACGTGGACGGTCTCCTGATGGCCGGGCGCTGCATCAGCGGAGACTTCTTCGCACACGCCAGCTACCGCGTCACGGGCAACGCGGTCGCCATGGGCGAGGCCGCCGGATTTACCGCTGCCAAAGCCGCGCTGAGCAAGCAACTGCCACACGAGATCCGGTGGGATCAGGTGAAAGACGAGTTTGCCCGTCTCAAGACCCACAGCTCGTGTCGTTGAGCCCCTGGAGCGGTTCGCTTCGGACGGTACGCTTCAGGTTGTCGGCGAACCACCGTATGTTCTTCTATAGCTTGCCCAGAGGTGAGGCGCCCGCGCCGATCTTGACGTCCATGTCCTCGGTCTCTCTGACAACATGCCGATGGCACTCGTCGAATGTCTTGAAGGGCGCATCCGGCCTGGCGGAGAGGTCGAGCGTAAGGTCGCACTCCCCGAACACCACCATGTCCACCCCGGGTTTGATGAGGCCCTTCGCGCCGAGGATTGCGGGAAGGGATTCAAACTGGATCATGAGAACGCCGTGGCTGTTCCACCACTCCGCATAGGGGAACCCCTCGGCAAATTGTCCCCATCCGTAGGCGTCGCCGGGTCCCCAGCTTCGTCTGCCAAGCGGGGGATAATAGAAGGATTCGATGGCGCGCAGAACGGTTTCCTCGCGTTCGACCATGGGAACGATGATGCCGAGCGGCCCGAAGTCGAGATACCTGCCCGCCAGGAAGGCTTCGTCGGGGTGTCTGATCCTGAGTACAACCGGCAGGCCCGCCTGTGCAGCCGTCTTGCAGAACTGGAGGAGTTCCTTTTCGTCGATAGGTCGGTGCTGGCCGTCGATGAAGATCAAATCGTACCCGGCCGCCGCGAGCTGCTGGAGCTTTTCGCCGCTCATGTCTGTCGAGCCGGGGGCAATAGAGAGGGTCTCGTGCCGATGAATACGTTCTTTCAGGTTGGTTCCTGTGCCGGGCATATCGGTCATCCTGCATGGCCTTGACAAATGTGCCTTCACTTGCGCCTCGTCCCGTCTTCTTGGACAGATGGAGTGAAGGAATAAGATCGCAGCAAGGCTAACTCACTTCGCCCAGCAATTCAACCGTGAATTGGACGAGGAGGTAATGCCTCAGGTTTTTGCGCTTGACAACGAACCGCGAATTCACTATCTTACCGCCGTACTGTTTTCGATCGCGTGGCGGCGTAGCTCAGGGGCTGTATCAGAGGGGTCATAGCCCATCGTTGAGAGCCTTAACATCCTATTCCACAATGAGTTGGGATGCGGTATATGATTCTGTGGCAGCGTTGTGCCGGCTCCCGCCATGGGATACCGTATGACGACTCGTCCCAAAGCGCCGCGCCGCCGCATCAGTCAGGAGAAGGCAAATGGTGGACATGACGGAAAAGGACGGCAAGCTGTATTGCGCGTTTTCGGGGAGGCTGGACAGCACCCTCTGCGCCGGCATCGAGACGCCGTTGATGGAAAAGGTGATCGCCGCCGACCTGCCGGTGGTTTTCGACATGACAGACGTGGAATTTGTCTCCTCGTCCTTCCTGCGCCTCGTGATTCAGACCGCCAAGAAGGTGGGGCGAGGAAATCTCTTCCTGCCCCATCTCTCGGAGAGTGTCCGACAGGTGTTTCTCATCTCCGGACTTGACGAGCAGTTGGGCCTGTCTTGAGCAGCTCGAAATTGCACAGTCGCACGATGGGAAGGCTGCTCGGGTCCATCTCAAGGCGGCCCGTCATATCGAGGGAGAGCAAGAGATGGTCGCCGCGCAGATCCAGCGCCTCAAGACCGGCCGCGGCAAGGCGTTCTGCCGTTGACTCCAGCAGGCGCATGTAGACCTCCTGACTAATAAGGCCTCTCTTGCGCGCCTCCATGGCGGTGATGCTTTCATACACCTGTTCGTCCTTCACGGCCAACTGCTCGTCGGGCCCGTTCCAGTATCCCCAGATGACCACATAATCGTGGTGTTTGCTGAGGACGGGATGTCCCTCCGGCGTCGTCCATGCCCCATGGGTCTCGTACCGGCTGTCATCGGTGGGGGCCTTTGATGCAATCACCTTGTGGCCCGTCATATAGATGGCGCGCGGGTAGGTCGTTTCGATGCCCTTCTCGGCCAGAGCCATGCTGAGGGATATCTCCTCGAAGGGGCTGTTGTAGCCGTGGTCCAGGATTGCGCGGGCCTGTGGGTGCGAAGGATTGACCTCGGGCCGCTCGCCCACCCGCGATACCTGCCAGACGAGATGGATGTTGTCCTTCGTTACGGTGTGATAGGTCTTGTGGGCGCCGGGCAGCCTGTTCCTCGGGGTCTTCCGCCATTTTTCGGGCAGGAAGTACTCGAAGAGCACCGGGTCCTTGCCGACGACCCAAAGCGCCCCGGCTGTGCTCTCGACCTGACCATACACGTAGTCAACGCCCATGACCTGCACGGAGATCAGGCCCGCCGGAAACTGCTCCTTTGCCTCGAAACGGTGGGCCTGCCTCACGAGATATCTCTGGCGCTTTGACGCCCTCACCGCCTGCTCATACTGCGGGGTCCTCTCAAGAAGCTCGAAATCGACCAGGCCGTAGAGGACCTTGCCGGAGGAGTCCCTTTCGAGAACGCGGTCGGGCGTTGGCCGGACGATGACGTGATGCGGCTTGCTGTCGCGCACGCGGAACCCGCGCTGCTTCATCTCCTCCCGGGACCGGAGCGTCAGGTCCTGCATGGTCTGCCTGTCGATGATCCCTTCGCTGCAGGCGCGCGCGGCATCCATGCCCTCGATCCACTCGTAGATGACGGCATAGTTCCGATTGGCATCCAGCGTGATTTCGTTGTGCCTCTGCAGGACAGCCCTGATCCGGTTGCGCTTCCGCCCGATCCGTTCGGCCTCGACGTGTCGCCGGGGCACATAAATCGCCAGCGGCTTCTGCGTGTGGATGCGGCCCAGGGCGCTCCGCCGGGTCCCCCGCAGCTCAATGACCCGGCTGAACTCCTCAAAGGGGCTGTTGAACTCCGCACCGGCCAGGTCCGAGGCCCGCGTCTCGCCGGGGATGTCCTGTCCCATGCGGTTCCATTTCAGGACGATGTCCAGGGAAAAGCCGGAGATTTTTTTGGTGGCGATCTTGTACAGGCTGCTTGTGCCGTCCAGCCGGGTGCTGTGCACGGCAAACCACTCGGTGTCGGCCCAGTGATTCTCCGGCAGGAGATGCCGGGTGAAAGGGCGGCCGTGCTCGGTGATGTACAGGTCGCTGGCATCATGGAGCCGCAGGTGCAGGTAATGGACACCCAGCACGGTAATCATGGGCTCCGGGGCCAAATGGGCGGCGATGGTTCTCATAGCACCTCCATCATATCATGGGGCGACCCGGGTCACAAGCCCTTGCCACAGGCATATGGCCTGCGGCTCCCCCCCGGTTTACGGACGCTCAAGAAAAGTCTTGACAGATCGGCCCGGATGTCCGGTAATGATCCGGCGCCCCCCGCGATGGCGGGCCGAGGGTGTGCGCCGCATCGGAGATATAAAAGAGGAAAAAGCAGAGGTGCCAACGGATACAAACCTGCGTCCCCGCGCGCGCGACTTGGGGATCGAGATCGGCCAGCTCCCAACGGGCAAGCACAACGCCATCACCGACATCCACGGCGTCCGTGTCGGGCACGTGACGCTCCGCAAGGGGAGCGGCCGGCTGGAAATCGGGAGGGGTCCCGTGCGCACGGGCGTCACGGCGATTATCCCCGTGCCGGGCAACATCTACAAGAAGAAGCCGGCCGCCACGGTACACATCATCAACGGTTACGGCAAATCGCTCGGGTTCCCGCAGGTGGCGGAGCTGGGCAACCTCGAGACGCCGATCGTCCTGACGAACACCCTGAGCGTCTGGACAGCCGCCGACGCCGTGGTGGATTATGTCTCGAAGCAGAACCCGACCCGCGCCTCCTTCAACCCCGTCGTGGGCGAGTGCAACGACGGCCGCCTCAACGACATTCTCGGTCGGCACGTGAAAAAGAGGCACGTGCTCCGGGCCATCAAAAACGCCGAGAGCGGTCCCGTGCCCGATGGCAATATCGGTGCTGGCATGGGGATGAGCGGCTTCGGCTTCAAGGCGGGGATCGGCACGGCGTCGCGCGTGGTAGGCAGACACGCGATCGGTGTCCTGGTCCTGATGAACACGGGCGGGGCGGGGAACCTGGTGATCGACGGCGTTCATATCGGCCACGCCCTCGACGCCAAGGCGGACGAGGACGGCGACGGCTCGATCATGATCGTGCTCGCGACCGACGCGCCATTCTACCAGCGCCGGCTGACGCGCCTGGCCAAGCGCGCGGCCTTCGGCCTGGCCCGGACCGGGGCGAATGCCTCGCACGGCAGCGGCGACTTCGTCATCGCCTTCTCGACCACGGCGCTGACCACGAAGCAGGCGGACGAGTATTCGATCCCCGAGCAGGAAATCTCGACCTACTTCTGGGCGGTGATCGAGGCGACGGAGGAGGCCATCCTCAACTCCATCCTGCGCTGCGACACCGTCACCGGGCGCGACGGCAACACCCGCAACGGCATCCCCATCGAGCCGTTGAAGCGGTTGCTGGAGCACGGCAAAATATCCTGAAGGAGGGTGAGCGATGGAGGGAATGCACTATCTCAGCGAGGAACACCTGCTCGTGTTCCTCTTGCAGGTGTTCGTGCTGCTCTCCCTTGCAAAGATTGCGGGCGCACTCTTCCGCCGCTGGGGCTACCCGGAGCTTGTGGGGGAGATTTTCATCGGCATACTGCTGGGGCCGACTATCCTTGGACGCGCCTTGCCGGCGGCCTATCACGCCCTTTTTCCCCGCGAGCTCGTTCAGCAGAACATGCTGGAGACAGTGGCTTGGCTCGGCGTCCTGTTCCTGCTTCTGGCTACGGGCTTTGAGGTGAACCTATCGAGCGTATGGAAACAGGGCAAGGCGGTCGTAACAATCGGCGTCGTGGGGGTGGTGGTCCCCATTGCTCTGGGGGCCCTGGTATTCTGCTGGTTCCCCAGCAGTTTCTGGGGGGCAAACGCGAACCGCCTCACGTTCACCCTGTTCCTGTCCACGGCGGCGGCCATCAGCGCGCTGTCGGTCATCGCCAAGGTGCTTCACGATCTGGACATCCTCAAGAGCGACTTCGGGCTCACCACGCTCTCGGCGTTCGTGGTGAATGACCTGTTGGGCTGGATGGTCTTCACGCTGGTCCTGGGACTGGCGGTGGAACGGCAGGTGAGTGCAGGCGGCATAATGCGTGTCTTCTTCGAGATCATCCTGTTCGGGACCGTGTGTCTCACGGTCGGGAGCACACTGATCGGCGGCATCATCAAGGCCCTGAAACGAACGTCCCTTCCCCATCCTGCGACCACCCTCACCACCATCGCATGCCTGGCGATGTTGTGCGGCGCCATAACCCAATGGATAGGCATCCATGCCATCCTGGGGTTTTTCCTTGCAGGGGTCATGGCCGGGAACACCACCGAAATATCCGAACGAACCCGCGAGATCATCTCTCAGATGGTCCATGCCATTTTTGTCCCCTTATTCTTCGCATCCATCGGGATAAAGATCGACTTCGTCGGCAATTTCAATCTTCTTCTGGTTGTCGTATTCGCCGCGGTGGCGATGGGCGGCAAGTTTGTCGGCGCCTGGGCGGGCAGTCTTCTGGCGAGACTGTCCCGTGCGGACGCCTTTTCCACGGGGGTCGCCTTCATCCCCGGCGGGGCGATGGAAATCGTCATCGGCATGCTTGCGCTCGAGCTGAAGCTGATAACCGAGAACGTGTTTGTGGCCGTCGTCTTCGCGGCGCTCTTCTCGTCCATTGCTGTCGGTCCCCTGCTTGCGTGGTCCATCGGACGCCGCAGGCCGATGGATATTGGCAACTTCCTGGCAAGAGGATGCATCGTGCTCGACCTGAAGGGAAAGACCCGATGGGACGTGATCCCGGAGCTCTGCAAGGTCGCGGAAAAGGCTGCAGGCGATCTGCCCATGGAGTCCATCGTCACCGCCGTCCAGAACCGGGAAAAGATCATGGGAACGGGCATCGAAAAGGGCGTCGCCATCCCCCACGGGCGGCTGAGCAGCATCCCGTCCCCCCTAATCGTATTCGGCAGGTCGCATCTGGGCATTGACTGGGACGCGCGCGACGGCCTGGCCACCCATTTCGTGTTCCTGGTGTTGACGCCCGAGCATGAAGAAGGCGCCCAAGTTCAAATCCTCGCCGCGCTCGGTCGCTGCATGGTGCAGGCGGACGTTCAGAGCAAGCTGATGGCGTCCCAAGACCCTGAGGACATTTACCACATCCTCAAGTCGGCCTTGCACTGCCACGAGCAATGACACGCGCCCCTTTTTCCTTGCTGCGGCTGCCGCCGGCCTGTATAATTCATGGTTGCGAGCCGACTCGTACCCTTACGCCAACCGCCGCGGAGCCGACGTGGAAGCAACCGAAGCCGAAGGACCCATCGCCAAGAGGAAGGGCCTCGTCCGCCGCCTGTACGACTGGGTGCTGCACTGGGCCGACACGCCGTATGGCGCACCGGCGCTGTTCGTCCTGGCGTTTGCGGAATCCTCCTTCTTTCCGGTCCCCCCCGACGTGCTGCTCATCGCCCTGGCGCTCGGGTCGCGGAAGAGGGCATTTCGCTTCGCCCTTATCTGCTCGGTCGGATCGGGGGGCCTTCCTCGGGTACGCCATCGGCTACTGGTTCTGGGAGTCCGTCGGCCAGCGCATCGTGGACTTCTATCAGCTCCAGGACAAATTCGAGCTGGTGAGGCAGAAGTACGTCGATTACGCCTTCCAGTCGATCCTGATCGCCGCGTTCACGCCGATTCCGTACAAGGTCTTCACCATCGCCGCCGGCATCTCGAAGATCTCGCTCTGGGTGCTGATCCTGGCCTCGGTAATCGGCCGGAGCGGTCGGTTCTTCCTCGTGGCGGGGGTGCTGTATTTCTTCGGGCCGCCGGCGAAGCGGTTCATCGACAAGTACTTCGACTGGCTTGCGTTCCTGTTTGTCGTGCTCATTATCTTGGGCTTTGCGGTTATCAAATGGGTGCTGTAGGAAAGGAGCTTGACATGAAGCACAACCATGTAGGAGTCTGGCTCGTACTGCTGAGTCTGCTCTTCGCCTTGCCCTCCTGCGCGAGGGGACAGGAGAAGAAGGACCTGAGCAGCTACCTCCGCAACGACGACGCCGTCGCCGGCCGGTGGTACCCCGCCGACGCGGCCGAACTGAAAACGATGATCGACGGCTTTCTCGCCAAGGCCGAGAAGAAAAAGATTCCCGGCCAGCTCATCGGCCTCCTCTCGCCCCATGCCGGGTACGTCTTCTCCGGGCCCGTCGCTGCGTGGTCGTACAAGCAGCTCATCGGCCGCGACATCGACACCGTCGTTGTGCTGGGCCTCTGGCACGCGTACCCGGGCTATGGTCCCCTGGTCTCGGTCTTCCCCGGCGGACGCTTCCGCACCGTCCTGGGCGACGTTCCCATCGACACAGAGATGGCCCAGCAGATCACGAAGGCGAATGACTGCATCGGCTTCGATCCCGGCGCGCACATCAGCGAGCACTCCGTTGCAAACCAAGTTCCCTTCCTCCAATGCGTCCTCAAGGACTTCAAGATCGTGCCTATCGTCATGGTGCGGTGCACCAAGAAGGAGTACAAGATCGTGTCCGACGCCGTCGCCAAGGCATGCCAGGGAAAGAACGTTCTCCTGATTGCCGGGTCAGACCTCTCCCACTATCCCCCTTACGAGGAGGCGAATCGGGTGGACAAGGCGACGCTGGAGTCTCTGAAAACATTCGATCCCGACTACATCATGGCCGAGATGCGAAGGCTCATGGGCCAGCGCGTGCCCAACCTGGCCTGCACCATGTGCGCGGATGACGCCGTCATCACCATGGTCATGACGGCTCGAAAACTCGGGGCAAACCAGGCCATGCTTCTGCACTACGCCAACTCCGGTGACGCGAAGGAGGGGCAGTACGGGCGCGACCGGGTGGTCGGCTACGGGGCCATGGCGTTCTATGCCAAGGAGGGCGCTAAGCCCCCCGCGCCGCCCAAACGCGAGGAGACGAAGAAGTCCGCCGCCCTCCCGCCCGACCCGAATCCGATGAGCGCAGAGGCGGAGACGAAGCTCCTGAACATCGCGCGCAAGGTCATCGTGGCTGCGGTCAAGAAAGAGAAGATACCGACCTTTTCCCTGGACGACCCGGAGCTCCAGGGCAAGCAGGGGGCTTTCGTCACGATCAAGAACCACGGCCGCCTGCGCGGGTGCATCGGCCGGTTCGTCGCCGACAAGCCGCTCTACAAGGTGGTCGCGTGGGCGGCGCTTCAGTCGTCCACCCACGATTATCGGTTCGCAAATGACCCGATCACGCCGGGCGAGCTGAAGGACATCGACATCGAGATATCGGTCCTCTCGCCGCTGAGCCTCATCAACAATCCCATGAACATCGAACTGGGCAAGCACGGCATCTACATCGTCAACGACCGATGGGGACGGCGCGGGTGCTACCTGCCGCAGGTGGCGACGGAAACCGGCTGGGACAAGGAGACCTTCCTGTCGCACTGCTGTGCGGAGAAGGCGGGCCTGCCGCCTGACGCCTGGAAGAAAGACCCCAACACGAAGGTGTTCGTATTCACCGCCCACATCATCGACGAAAAAAAGGAAAAGAAATAGCGAGGGGAGGCCACCATGGAGAAAACCGCAGAACAAAGACTCCTGGAAATTGCGCGAAGTGTGGTCGAGGCCGCCGTTCGGGGCGAGCCCATCCCGAAGTTCGAGGAGGACCACCCCGATCTTCAGGGCCACCAGGGTGCGTTCGTCACGATCAAAAACCACGGCCGCCTGCGGGGGTGCATCGGCCAGTTCACGGCCAACGAGCCGCTCTATCAGGTCGTCCGAAAGATGGCCCTGTCGTCGGCGATGGAGGACCCTCGGTTTATGTACGACCGGATCATGCCCGACGAACTGGAGGATATCGACATCGAGATCTCCGTGCTTTCGCCGCTGGAGAAGACCGATGATCCGATGAGTATCGAGCTCGGCAAACACGGCATCTACATCCGAAGCGGCGGGCGGAGCGGCTGCTTCCTGCCCCAGGTGGCCACGGAGACGGGCTGGACGAAGGAAGAGTTCCTCTCTCAATGCTGCGCCGGAAAGGCAGGGCTGTCTCCTGACGCCTGGAAGGACCCCGGCACGGAGGTCCTCACCTTTACCGCGCACATCATCGCGGAGAAAGAGGAGCACGGAGGGTAGCCGAACTGCGACGGTTTACAGACCTCAATCCGGCCGCTTGCGGCGTGGGCCGTGCGGCATCCATCCAAGAAGGAGAATCTCATGGGCAACAAGGTACTGAAAATGGGCGTCATCGGCGTGGGCCTGCAGGGGGAGAGCCATGTGGAGAAATTTCAGTATTTTCAAAATTCCGAAGTCGTCGCCGTCGCCGACATCAACCAGAAGCGCGTTCGGTCGGTGGCGAAGAAGTACAAGATCCCCCACGCCTTCACCGACTACCACGACCTGCTGGCCTTGAAGGAAGTGGACGCCGTCTCCATTGTCCTGCCAGACCATCTCCACGTCGAACCGGGGGTCGCCGCGGCAAAAGCACGCAAACATGTCCTCATGGAAAAGCCCCTGGCCACGTCGGTCGAGGACGGCGAGAAGATCGTCAAGGCCGTGAAGAAGGCCAGGGTCCGATTCATGATCAACTTCAGCAATCGCTGGTGGCCGCAGATGCGATTGGCGAAAGCGAAATTCGAGGCGGGTGAACTCGGGGATCCGGTCTATGCCTACGCGCGGCTCAACAACACAATTTACGTTCCCACGAAGATGCTCAAGGGCTGGTCGAAGCACACGCGCCTGCCCCACTGGCTGATGAGCCACACCATCGACCGCGTCCGCTGGCTCTGGGGAAGCAACGTCAAGCGCGTCTATGGCGTCTGCCGCAAGGGCTACCTGAAGAAGCTCGGTTTCGACACGCCGGACGCCTACCACGCCACGATCGAGTTCAGGAACGGCGCTATCGCCAGCTTCGAGTCGGTGTGGGTCATGCCCGAGACGCTGCCGTACCTGGTCGATTCGCAGATGGAGCTGCTGTTCACCGAGGCGTCGGTGCTCATCAACACCGTCGTCTCCGGCACGGAGATGGCGACGACGAAGGGCAAGTTCAGCTACCCCCGCATGGCGTCGCAGAGCTACACCGGCCGGCCGCAGGGGTTCGTCGCCGACGCGCTGCAGCACTTCGCCGACTGCATGGTCGAGGGTCGCAAACCCGAGCCGACGGCCGACGATGCCCTGGCCGTCCTGAAGGCCACATCGGCGGTGGTCGAATCGGCGGAAAAGGGCGAACCCATCGACCTGTAACGGAGGACAACGCAATGAAACTCGCCACGTCAACCGTTTGCTACTCGGATGCCTCCCTTGACGAGGCCCTGAACCGAACCGCCGCGGCCGGTTGGCGGAACCTGGAGCTGGTCGCCATCCCCGGCTGGTGTCATTTCGACTGCAACAAGGACAACACCGCCATGCTGAAAGATCTGCTTGCGAAGTACGGTCTCAAGCTGGCGGCCCTTCATGCCGGCGGCATCCAATGCACATCCGCCGAGGAGGCAAAGAAGTCGGTCGAATACTTCGAGAAGTGTATGCTCATCGGCACGGAGCTTGGCGCGAGTCGGCTCGTCTTCACCGGCAGCCGACGCGACCAGGGTGGCAGCCTGGACAATGCTATCGAAGGGCTGAAGGCGCTGGAAGAAAAACTGGACATGTACGACTTCCATATCTGCATCGAGAACCACTACCGCAATTGGTTCGAGACCATCGAGGACTACGATGTGCTCATGGGTGCGCTTGCCGACCCACGCATAGGCATCACCATGGACACCGGGCACTTCACATCGTCAGAGGTGGACATGACGGCGTTCATCGATCGGTTTGGCGATCGGGTGAAGCACGTCCATGTGAAGGACCACATCGGCACGCAATCCGTCGCCATCGGCGCGGGCGAGACGGACAACCTGGCCGTGGTCAACGCGCTGGCGGCGAAAGGCTTCGACGGCTACCTGTCCCTTGAGCTGGAGGTGGAGGACAAGGAGAACACGGATGGGTACGTCGCCGAGGCGCGCGAGATCATGGAGGAGTGGGCGCCGTAACCCCCCGAAAGCAAGCGCCCTGTCATCCCTGATAGCGCGCTCCTGGGGTAGAATAGTTCGATTCTATCCCGGACGCCACCGCGAAGGTGTCGTTCCTTGTGGACATCCACAATCTCACTCACCGGCCCCGGCATGGACCAGGCCAGCGGCGAGCATCTCAAGAGCGGTGAATGTTCAGGAACGGAGAAGGCGCCTGAGGGAACAGGGGGCAATTGTGTGAGGCGACACCCCTATTCCACCACATTCAGCCAGTGATCGCCGGCCCGTTGGGTGGCTCATCTGTCAGGTTCCCGCCGACTATAACGGAATCATTAGTACTTACATTGCGCACATGAGTGCACCTTCGGGGATGTGTTGGGAAAGCTAATTCTATAATTTCCTGCATATTAAGTGATTACGACAATCCCACGCCTTTGGCACTGGGTTTGCACATGTGCGTTTATGGCTGGTCAGTCGGCCGGCATTTCTCGCATATCGCTTCTGATAGATTGAAAGGGACCCAAGCCATGAACAGGCGACACGGTTTTACGCTCATCGAGTTGATGATCGTGGTGGCCATCATTGCTGTTATCCTGTCTGTCGCAGTCCCAAGCGTCCTCCGTGCCCGAATGGCGGCCAATGAGTCGGCGGCGGTGGGCAACCTCAAGACGATTGCAACGGAGCAGGTCTTATTCCAGTCGCAGGAGGAGGTGGATCAGGACTGGGACGGGAACGGCGAGTCGGGGCTTCTCTCGGAGTTGTGCGGCGAAATCACGCCGCGGAACACAAGGGCCGCCGGCGCGGTCTATCCGACCTATCTTTCGGGGAAGTTCACTACCGCAGGGGCCAACGGAAATGGAGCGGCTGAGGCATCGGGCTATTTCTACAAAATGTTTCTCGCCGACACGGACACCACGGCAGGGGACGACCGCTCGCTCGGGGGGACGGGCAACGCGTCAGGGCAGGGTGGCCCGGTTTTCGACCCGGCGGACTCTACGCAGAATATAGCCATCACGGTTCAGGAGAACAGCTTCGTCTGCTATGCCTGGCCCGTGGAGCTGGGGACGACAGGGAGCCGAGCGTACGTTGTGAATGAGATCGGCCATGTATACTGCTCGAAGATGAACAACGCCACATACAGTGGCATCGACGTTCCCATCACGGATTATTCGGCGGCCTATGCCCCGGACGGGTCGACGGATACATGGTTCAACAATAAGCTGGGCTCGCAGGCAAACGGCAACGATGGGAATCTCTGGATCGCTACCGGGTCATGATGCCCCCGCTTGGCGCGGGTTCCCTCCCGATATTGCATGCTCTTGCCGAGGTGCTGTATTGCGGAAGGACGAGTCTCCCGCCTCGCCCTTCCGCAGTGGGGCAGGCGATTGGGACGACCTGATTCCGCCGTGTAATCCTTGGTGCGTGTTCTCTCGCTGTCGCGTCACCAAGCGCTACGACGAAAAGACGTGGGCCGAGACCGATCTCCCACACTTGGCGCCCTGGTAGGAGCCGCGCTTTCGCAACTCGGCCGATATGGCGGCAAAGACCGCGCTCTTCTTCTGGGGCCACACGGGGGCCACGAGCATGTCGCCGTGGGTGTCCCCCACAAGGCGCTGGACGGCCACGTCGGACCGGATGACCTCGAGGCAGTCGCAGACCAGGGGCACGTACTCCTCCGCACTCATGACACGCACCTCTCTCCGCTTGTACATCTCGTGAAGGGGGGTCTCCTTTGCCACGTAGAGGTGATGCAGCTTGATCCCATCCACGCCGAGGTCGCTTACGGCACGCGATGTCTCGATCATGTCGTCGCGGGTCTCGCCCGGAAGCCCGAGGATGGTGTGGGCGCAGATCTTGATCCCGCGTCCCCGCGTCCGCTGCACGGCGTCCTCGAAGGCGTCAAAGAGATGCCCCCGGTTGATCAAACGGAGCGTCCGCTCGTGGATGCTCTGGATGCCGTATTCCAGCCACACCTCGTATCGGTCCGTATAGCTCTGGACCAGGTCGAGGACAGCGTCGGGGACGCAGTCGGGCCGGGTGCCGATGGAGATGCCGACGATGGCGTCATCGCACAGGGCCGCGTCGTACCGGGCCTTCAGGGTCTCCACATCGGCATAGGTGTTGGAGAAGGGTTGGAAGTAGGCGATGAACTTCTGGGGGCCGGATCGTCTCCGGAGGAATTTCATCCCCCTCTTCATCTGCTCCCGGATCGGCGTGTCGCTCTTGCCGGCCACCGGGCTGAAGCTCTGGTTCACGCAGTAGATACACCCCCCGACGCCGCACGTACCGTCGCGGTTGGGGCAGGTGAACCCCGCGTGCAGTGTGACCTTGTGCACCCGGCAGCCGAACCGTTTTTTCAGGTACTGGCTGAAGGGGTAGTATCTTAGTTGTCTGAACCACGGCTCGTTGAGCATGTCGATACGCGCCTTTCTGTTTCTCAGCATACGGCCTACGCCCCTGCCTGCACCCGGAGGACCATAGTGGTCAGGTCGTCGGGGATCGCCTCCGTACCCGCGAACGCCGTCACGCGGTCGAAGACCGTCTCGATGATTTCCGTGCACCGCATGTCGCGGCAGGCGCACACGTTCTCCGCGAGACGTTCGATGCCGAAGAACTCCTCGGAAACACTCTGCGCCTCGATCAGGCCGTCGGTGTACAGGAACAGCAGGTCCCCCGCGCCGAGCAAGAACACATGGTCCACATACTCCGCCTCGTCGGCGATTCCGAGTGTGGGGCCGCCGCGCTCCTCAATGAATTGCGGGGATGGGCTGCCATGGCGCAGCAGGATCGGCATCGGGTGTCCCGCGTTGCAGATGGTGCAGGACATGGCGCTGGCGTCCAGGAGCATCAGGATCAAGCTGATGAACATGCCCCGGGTGCTCCTCTTGAGAAAGGTCTTATTGAGGACGGTAAGGATCTCTTCGGGCGCCTCGTGCTGTGCGACCAAACCCCGGATATCCCCCATCACCCGGCCCATGCACAACGCGGCGGGGAAGCCCTTGCCGGCCACGTCGCCGATGACCAGGGCCGTGCGGTTCTTGTCCAGGGGAATGCAGTCGTAGAAATCGCCGCCCACCAGCATGGCCGGCAGACTGCTCGCGGCCATCTCCACATTCGGCACGATACTGAGGTCGGACGGCAGGAAGTTCTGCTGGATCTCGCGCGCGATCTCCAGCTGCTGATCGACCACCTTTTGCCTGACGGCCTCCTCCTGCAGCCGCAGGTTGTCCAGCGCCGCGGCAGAATGGTTCGCCAGGATGGAGAGGTGCCGCAGGTGTTCCTTCGTGAACTTCTTGAGCGGGTCGGTGGCATCCACACCGAGAATGCCGAGCACCTTGTCGTGTGACGTCAGCGGCACATACAGCACGGAGCGGATCCGGTGCATGTAGATGCTCTGCTGGTTGCGGAAACGAGCGTCCATCTGGGCGTCAGAGCAAAGGACGGCCGTCTTCTCGCCCAATGCGACGTTGGCGATGGTCTTGCTGATGGCAATCTGAGACTGCGGCATCCCCTCCAGCGACGGACGGGCCGCCCGGATCTCCAGCACGCCGTCGTCTCGGCACATCGCAATGAAGGCCCGGTCCCCGCTCGTCAGGTCCAGCGCCAGTCCCGTTACCGCATCCAACAGATCGTCCATCTCCTTGCCGGAGCTAAGGAGCTGCGCGCCTTCGTACAGGACCGACAGCGCCTGTTCCGCCCGGCGCAGGTGCGCCAGGTCCGGGTGCGGCGTCTCGGGATCCAGAAGCGTCGCCTCACGAACGTTCAGCGCCGCCTCGACCACCGTCCCATCGAAATCCTCCGCTTCTTCGGTGATGACGACGGTACTGGGTTCCGTCCCACTCTCTTCCTCAAAATACAGAACTGTGTTCCCCACCTGGATTCGGTCCCCATCGGACAACGGCGCTTCCATCACAGCGACGCCGTTGACCACCGTGCCGTTCCGGCTGCCATTGTCTCTTACCTCGTACCCTTCTTCGGCCTTCACGATACGGCAGTGCTCCCGCGAGGCCTTCGCATCGAGCACGTGAATCGTGTTGTCCGGGTGCCTGCCCACGGTCACCGGCTCATCGCCAAGATCGTAGATCGTCTCCGAGTTGGTGCCTTTAAACGCAATGAGTCTTGCCACGGGTCCCACCGAAATCTGACTTCGGGAACATGCTTCTGCCGACACACTCATATCATAAACCAAGAACGCTGCCTTTGAAAGAAAAAAGCGCGAGGACAGGAAACACGTTTGAGAAACAATCCGTGCCTTGCCGCCGCCGGATTTCGTGGTATAGTATGGACCGTTCACAAGCGGAAGACCTTTTGCATAAGGAGAGACAAATGCGGCTGTCAATCTTCAACGACGAAATCGGCATCGATATCACCGATGGCATCTCCCACTTCCGTGACTGGGGGCTCGAGTGGATCGACCTGCGCGGGCGGGTTATGGGCAGGGAGTTCTGCATGCTCGAAGACAAGGAGATGGACGACATCGCCAGGTTGCTCAAGGACCACGGCCTGAAGGTGGCGTGCCTGCAATCCTCCCTGGCCAAGGTGCACCTGCCCGAGGCAGAACGCCTCGATGCCGAAAAGGAAAAACTCGAAGGCATCATCCGCGCGGCCGACAGATTCGACTGCCGCCTCATCCGCGCCTTCTTCTACTGGCAGCCGAAGGCCGAGGCGAAGGGCGCCTTGGCTGTGCAGCCGGATCAGCTCCAGAAGGTGCTCGACCAAGTCGCCCCCTTAACCGAGCGCGCAAAGGAGGCGGGCCTCACCCTCGCCTTCGAGAACTGCGGCGTGACCGTGCCCGAGTGCCTCACGGTTCTCGACGCACTGGGTGTGCCCGAGTGGGGGCTGGCGTGGGACTGCGCGAACGAATGGCTCGGCGGCGAGCCGCCGGACGATAAGCAGATCGCGGAACGTGTCAAGCGCTCGCGCTGTGTCCATGTCAAGGCCAGGGGTGCGGTCCCCGGCCTGGCCGATGTGACCGTGCCCTGGGAGAAGATCCTTCTTGCCTTGGCCACAGGCGGATTCAAAGGCCCGGTCTCTGCCGAGACGCATAACCCGGACAAGTCGGTCAGCAATGTCGAGATGTCGAAGCGTCTCATTGATCGCATCCGTCAGGCGTGGCCCGGGGGGGCGCCCGCGCCGAAGGTGAAGGCCGAGTTCGACTTCGAGCCGGTGAAGTTCGTCGTCGTCGGCCTGGGCATGGGCTACTCTCGCGCCAAGCAATTGAAGAAAGAGCCCGGCACGGAGCTTCTGGGCGTTGTGGACCTCAATGCCGAAAAAGCGGAGAAGGTCGGCGCGGAACTGGAGTGCGAGTGGACCACGGAGCTCGATCCCTGGCTCGAGCGCGACGATGCCGAGGCCGTCTTCGTCATGACACCCACCGGACTTCATGCCGATATTGCTATCGCCGCGCTTGAGGCGGGCAAGCATGTCATCACCACAAAACCGATGGAGGCAAGTCTCGAAGCCTGCGACCGCATGATCGAAGCGGCCGACAAGGCCGGGAAGATCCTCGCCGTGGATTTTGCCTTCCGCCTGGAGCATGCCACGCAGCGTCTGAAGCAGCGCATCGCCAACGGCGATCTCGGCAAGCTCCTCGGCGGGACCCTATCGCTCCGGGTGCTTCGGAAGATGGAGTACTTCCAGGCCGGCGGCGGGTGGCGCGGGACGAGGAAGCTCGATGGCGGCGGGATCATGAGCAACCAGAGCATCCACCACATCGACGAGCTGGTCTACATCCTGGGAACGCCCAGGCGCGTGTCCCTGCACAAGTGGACCCAGGCGCACGACATCGAGGCCGAGGATCTCGGCTGCGCCGTGTGGGAGTATGAGGATGGGTCCGTGGTGCAGATTTTCGCGACGACGTCCTATCCCGTCAGCACGTGGTACCGCGACCTGGAGCTGCACGGCACGGAGGGCGCCGTCACGCACATCACCGGCGGCCCGTACTCCGCGCCCATCGAGCGGTGGCACGTCGGCGGCAACTATGAGGACGCGCCGCCCGAGCCGGAGATGCTGCCTTGGTCCAACCTGGCCCAGAACTTAGCCGCCGCCATCCGCACCGGGGCGGAGTTAGTCTGCGACGGCCGCGACGGTCGCCGCAGCCGCCTCGTCCTCGACCGGATGTACGAGTCGGCGGACAAGGATGGGGCGTGGGTGGAGGTGTGAAAATATTTTCGATTTTGGATTGGCGATTTGCGATGGCAGGTCTCCGATGCAGGAGGGGAATCCTTTCCCCGACCGGTCCCGCGTCGGCACTGTGGGCGATGTATCGCGGAAAGGATTCCGCTCCTACAACAGGGCTTTCCGCAACAGGAACTACTTAGCCGCAGGGTTTGAGGATGTTGTTGCGCAACAGGGATTGCCTACTCGCCTATCTGGTCCTTGATGAACTTCAGGTTCGCGGCGGTCTCGTCGTTGCCAGCGGGCGTCTCCAGGCACATCCACCCATCGTAGCCGATCTTGCGGATGGTCTTCACCACATCGGGGTAGGGCACGCGGCCCGTGCCGAGCTGGACGTTCCCGTCGTTCTCGCCGCGGTCCTTCACGTGGATCTGCGCGACGAACTCGGACAGGATGTCCAGGCCCTCGGCGGGGTTCTCGTCCCACATGACTGGGTTGGCGAGGTCGTAGTAGATTCGCACATGCGGATGATTGATGCGCTGCGCCAGGGCGAGGAATCGCTTTGCCGGCAGCGTGGTTTCGAGGCACAGGTTGATGTTGCGGGCCTGCGCTTTGGGGGCGCATTGCTCCATGGCCTCGACAACGTAATCCTCGTGCTGGGGTTCGGTGATTTCGCCCTTGCCGAAGAAGGCGAGGAGGATAGTCTCCATACCCACGTCGGCGCAGCGGTCGATGAGCGTCAAGAGCACCTCAACGCCGGTCCGCCGCAGCTCCGCATCGTCCGCCGCGAGGCCGCGCTGGTTGTAGTATCCGCCGCAGACGGATGGCACCGCGATGCCGGCGGCGACAGTCTGTGACTTGATCTCCTCCACGCCTTCGGGGGTCCACAGGGGGTTCTGTTCGTACTCGTTTGCGCCGAAGACCAGCTCGAGACCGTCGAAACCATACTCGGCGGCAAGCTGATACGGGTCCTTTGTTTCGTCTTTCAGACGGCCGTAGACAACTCCGTATTTCATCGCATTTCCTCCTGCAAATCTATTCCTCCTCCGCGTCGTACCGCACGTCGGGTACGGCGATGGGCTGGCCCCAGTCCATGCGTACCTGGAACGGCGCATGGCAGTTCTCGGCATGGAGCAGCCAGGCGACGGCTGCCTCGCCAGGCCTAAGGTCTCGCTTGGATTTGTAGCTCTTGGTCAGATCGTAGTGGAAGATGTTGGATGTCGGCGTCGTCTCCACGGGCGTCCAGTTCGGCGCAATGGCCGAGGCCCGCACGCGCCGGCCGTTGGAGAGAATGAGTGTAAACCGTGTGGGATCGTAGTGTCGCGTCATCTCTCGCGTGGTGAGTCTTCCGTTCTCGCGTTTCAGATACCGGAACTCGTAGTCGCTGACCTTGAACATATCCAACGGTCCGGAGAAGACGATGATGAGGAACTTCTTGTTCCCTTCGCCCTTGGCGCCCCACATCCGCCGCACGCCGATCTTGAGCATGTATCTTACGTAGTAGCCCACCGGCATGAGCCGCGTCTTGTCCAAGATGATGACGGGGCGCTTTTTCGGGGTTGGTGTTCGCACGGGGGGGGAGGACTCCGTCGTCGTCGGTGTCTTCTTGCCGGGCGTCAGGCGCATCCGGGGAATCCTCAGCGCCACCCTCTCGCGCTGTGCGTCCTCCTCGGGGATCGTGATGATGCTGGACGGCGGGGCCTGCGGCTTCGCCTTTTTCCGGCTGTGGAGAAGGAGATCGGCAATGGCATTGTGGCCGTTCGCCATGGCGATGTCCAGGAGTCTGCGTCCGTCCGTGGGACGGGTCACATGCGTGTCGGCGCCCGCGTTCAGGAGCGCCACTACGACGTCCCGGTGCCCGCCGGTCACGGCGAGGAGGAGGGGTGTCCGGCCAGCGTTGTCTTCCTCATCGACTTCAGCCCCGCGGGCGAGGAGAAGGTCCACGATCTTCCTGTTGCCCTTTTCCGCCGCAGCGTGGAGGGCCGTTCGGCCGGAGGCGTCCTTTGTGTTGACGTTGGCGCCGCAGGTGACGAGGAGGCTGGCCTGGGTGTAGGTCCCCGCCTCCGCTGCGCGCATGAGCTTGCGGTCGAGCCATTCGGGTTTCGTTGCGCGCAGGAAGATGACGATGCCGATGGGGATGACGATCACGAGCGACCATACCGCCGCCCGGATCATCCGGCGTGTGGGCCTGCCCGCCCGGATCGGCTTTTTCCGTCTCGGCGGTTCGAGTTCGGCCGGCTCCGGTTCTTCCTGCTCCTCCCATTCCTCGTCAGGTTCTTCCCGTTCCTCCGACTCTTCTGTTTCCTCAAACTCTTCCTCGGACACGACCGTCTCGGACGAGAAGTCGCTTTGCTCGATGCCCTCGTCAAACTCCATGTAGCCCTCGATGTGGGGCAGCTCGATGCTGAGGTCGCAGCCCGGGCAGCGCATGGACTGGCCCGCCTGCTCGGCCCAGGCGCGGACGCGCCCCTCGCAGCGGGGGCAGTAGAACCGGATCTGGGGACGGGCCAGGTAGGAGCTGGGGATGGGAATCTTGGCCCTGCAGTCGGGGCACCGCGTGGCCTTGCCTGCACGGTCGGTACTCGTCTCCATCTTGGCGCCGCACTCGCCGCAGTACATCGTGATCACGTCGTTATGTTCCTTGGCCGACATGGTTGCTCGTGTAAGTCAATCCCTTCATGCAAGCGCAACTCCAAGACAGAATATTGTAGCCGGACAGACGCCCGGAAGTCAATACGGCGCGCCGCCCTCGGAAGTTTCTGCCAAGATTCTCCTGCAGAGGCTTGACGGGAATGGCGCGGCGTGTTACAAAGGCCCCGTCATTATCCCATACGCATTTCTTCAGATCAACTCACGGATTGGAGAGGCGATGATCATCGACGCGCATACGCACTTCTACGACCCCTCCCGCCCCCAAGGCATCCCCTGGCCGAAGCCCGACAACGAGGTCCTATACCGGACGGTCCTCCCGGAGCACTTCAAAGAGGCGGCCGCATCCGACGGCGTGACGGGGACAATCGCCGTCGAGGCAAGCGAATGGATGGAGGACAATCAGTGGCTCCTCGACTTGGCCGAAAAGGAGCCGTTCATCGTGGGCGTGGTGGGAAATCTGGAGCCGGGCTCGGAGGGGTTCGCGGACCATCTGGCCCGCTTCGCAGAGAACCCGTTGTTTCGCGGCATCCGCCTGCGAGGGAAGGTCGTCGACGATCTCGAGAGCTCGGACGTGACGCTGGACCTCGAGATGCTTGCCATCCGCGATCTGGAGCTCGACCTGCTCGTGCGGGAGGAGCACCTCGAGAGCGTCACTTCCCTTGCCGAGATGTTTCCGGAGATGCGCATGGTCGTCAACCATGTCGGCGGCGTGATCGTCGACGGCAGAGACCCCAATCTGTTCTGGACCAAGTCCATGTTCGCCGCGGCGGAGTGCTCGAATGTCTACTGCAAGGTCTCCGGGCTTGCCTCGGCCACACGCCGGGAGCCCGCGCCGGTTGAGCCCGGGTTCTACACGCCCACGCTTGATGTGCTGTGGCATGCGTTCGGGGAAGATCGCTTGATCTACGGGAGCGACTGGCCCGTCTGCTCGCGCTACGCCGACTACCCGAACGTGATGCGCGTCGTTCGCGACTACTTCGAGGGCAAGGGAAAGAAAGCCGCCGAGAAGTATTTCTGGAAGAACTCACTGGCCGCGTACCAATGGGAGAAACGGTAGGGTGACACAACTATGAAAATCGCATACGGTACCTATGCCATGCCCATGCTGCCGCTGGAGGAGGCCGTCCCGGCCCTGGCGGAGATGGGGTACGATGGGGTTGAAATCTGCATCAGCCCCAAACACCAGGGCTCCATGCCCGATGAAATCGCACCTGAACGGCGGAGGAAGCTGAAACAGCTCCTGGAAAACCATGCCCTCGGCGTCCCCGCGCTCTTCATGCTGGGCCATGTGTTCACCGAGGACGAGACGGAGCACCAGCAGACACTGGAGCACACGCGCAAGGTGGCGCAGTTGGCCCGCGATCTCGGAATGCGGGAGCCGCCGGTCCTGGCTATCGGAATCGGCGGCCGCTCGAAGCGGTGGGAGGAGATACGTGGGCGGATCGTCGAGCGGCTCCGGGATTACGCCGACCTCGCAGACCGGGAGGACTTTATCCTGGCCGGCGAGGCTCACTGCGGCGCAGCGGTGGACCGATCGGAGCGGGTGGCCTGGCTCTTCGACACGGTGGCCCACCCGAGGGTCCGCTTCCACTTCGACATCGTCCACTTGTTCCTTGCCGGCGAGGAGATCGAGGACGCCGTGAGGACGCTGGTCCCCTACACGGCTCATACCCACATCACCGATGCGCGCAGGCACGCGGACGGCGCCTTCGACCTGCTCCTTCTGGGGCAGGGCGATCTCGACAGCGTTCGATACATGAAGGCGATGAAGGAGGCGGGGTGGACCGACTTCATCACCCTCGAGGTGAGCACCCGTGTCTGGTCCAAGCCCGATTACGATCCCATCGAGGCCGCGCGGTTCTGCTACGCGTCGCTCGACCGGGCATTCCACGAGGCCGGTGTGCCCCGAACATAACTCCTGTTGCAGAGTATCTGCAAAAAAAATCCGTTCCGACCTCGAAGCCAACCAGGACTCCCCACGGCCCGATGCGCCGCCGCGCCATGTGGAATTAGGGTTGCAATCCGAACCTGTCTCAGGTAACTTCGACGTCGTGGGAGGCATCGTCCGTTCACAATTGCGAGCAGATTGTGTCGAGGAGGTCCGCCATGTTCCACATCAACTGGACAGACGTCAGACCCTGGCTTGAATACAAGAGCACCGCGTGGGTCCGGTTTCTGCTGCGCCGCCCCAACAGCCCCTGGGCGCGGCAGGGCACGCCGAACCTGCTGACGAACTACTTCGAGTGGGTGAAGGCGATCACCGTCACGCCCGGCAAGACGCTCCAGCGTCATGCCCACAACGTCGCCGAGGTCTGGTATGTCCAGGACGGCTGGGGCGAGGTGGAGATCGGCGGCAAAACCAAGCACGTCGGGCCGCGCAACCTGATCGCCATCCCGCCGGAAGTCCCGCACAGCCTGACGAACACGACGAATACCACCGCGATCACCGTGGTGAGCTGGGCTGTGGCGAACCCGCCCGACAACACGGACCTCTGGCTGGAAGAGGTGGCCCCCGGCGAGGGGAAAACGGTGGACGAGCCGTTGGTGTCCCAATGGACCGACCGCAACGACGAGATCTCCGGCCACATGGATACGGTCTGGTGGTATGGCATGTTCGGCCGCCAGCACCAGGAGGGCTGGCCGTGCTTCCACGGCGTAGGCATGATGATCGTCCCCGCCGGCGCGCCGAACGACCTGCACCTGCACAATTACGAAATCTTCTACTACATCGACCGAGGGGAGGGGACGATGCGCGTGGCCGACGAAACCTGCTCGGTCCGCGCGTGCAGCATGGGATATGTTCCGGCCAACACGCCGCACTCGGTGATGAGCCGCTTCCCGGATATGCAGATTAACGTCCTTTGTGTGATGGTGCGCGTGCCGCACGACGCGCCGAAGGTGAACATCCACTCCGTTGCCGAGGGCGGGAAGTTCCTCAACCGGTGAGACAGGAAAAGGACAAGGCGATGGCCGACGTGCGGATCACGGGTATGCCAGCGCGATATGTCCAAGGCCCCGGTGCGCTCGGACAGATCGCCGAACACGCCGGGTTCCTCGGCAGCTCCGCGCTGCTGGTTGTCGATAAGGTCGTGGAGTCATCCGTCGGCGACCGGATCATCGACGCTCTGACCGCCGGCGACATCGAGGCATCGGTCATCGAGTATGAGGGCGAGCTGACGGACAGAAAGATCGCCGACCTGAAGGCCCGGGCCGACGGTCTGGCGCAACGGCCCGCCTTTGTCCTCGGCGCCGGCGGCGGCAAGGCGGTGGACGCGGGGAAGATCATCGCGTCGCACTTCGGCGTGCCGTCGGTGATCGTGCCGACCATCGCCTCGACCGACGCGCCGACGAGTATCCTCTCTGTGATCTATGACGAGGAGGGTCGTTATCTCCGCTGCAAGCATCACGACTTCAACCCCGCCATCGTCCTGGTGGACACGGAAGTCATCGCCAACGCTCCCTCGCGCTTCCTTGCGGCCGGGATGGGCGACGCCATCTCGAAGAAGTTCGAGGTGTCCCTGGCCGTCGCGACAGGGAAGAAGAATTTCCACCGCGCCGCCGCCCCCTTCTTCATCACGCAACTGGCCGAGTACGCCCATGACACGATCCTTCGGTACGGCGTCGCGGCCAAGCAGGCCGTGGACGAGCGCCGGGTCACCGAGGATCTCGAGCGCGTGGTCGAGGCCGTGATCCTCGCCAGCGGGATGTCGTTCGAGAACGGGGGCATGGTCGGCGCTCACGGGCTGTCGGACATCATGCGCACCCACGGGTTCGGGCGCGACCTCATGCACGGCGAGATGGTCGGCCTGATGACGCTGCTACAGATGCGCCTCATGGCCGTACGGTCGGAAGATGTCGAGGCCGTGCGCGAGTTATGCTCGTCCGTTGGTCTCCCGACGTCCGTGGCGGCCATCGGCCTCCCGGTGGACGCGGCGGCGCTCGGTCCCATCGCGCGGGACATCCACGAAAAGATTGCGGCGCGCACACTGGACTGCACAACGGATGCGATCATCCAGGCGATCATCGAGACAATGTAGGTGAGAAGGCGGCATCACTTCCGGTTGCGGAAACGTAGTCATAGGCTTTATGCCCGCGCGATTTGCCGTAAGACACCCGAAGAACGCAGGCGAATGCCTGCGCCTATAAAGCCCCGTGCTTTCGAGAGTTTTCCGCGACAGGAACGACTTACCCCCCGTCAGACACACACACCACCCGGAAGCCCACGTCGTGGACCGCCTGATAGGGCAGGTAGCTCAGACGGAACGATGCGCGGCAGCGCTTGGGCCGGTCGCGCCACGATCCGCCCCGGACGACCTTGCGGTCGGTGGGTGCAATGTCGTCCCGGCCGTCGTCGGTGCGGTAGGGGTAGGGCTTGTAGGTCGTCCGCGTCCACTCCCAGACGTTCCCGTGCATGTCATGCAGGCCCCAGGCGTTGGGTGCATACTTGCCCACATCCACCGTCACAAGCCCGCCATCGTTGAAACGCGTGTCCTTTGGGATCCAGTCGTCGTACTTCGTGGCGTTCGTCAGGGGCACGTCCACCGTGTAGGGATCGCTGGCGAACTCCCGGAGCTTCGCGTCGGCCATATTCGCAAATCGGGAAAAGTCTGTATCCAGATCGCCGTAGAACATCGGCGTCGCCGCGCCAGAGCGGCAGGCATACTCCCACTGCGCCTCCGTGGGCAGTGTGAACGCCTTCCCTGTCTTCTGGGACAGCCAGCGGCAGAACGCCATGGCCTTCTGCCACGATACGCGGACCACCGGCTGCCGCGGCCCGTTGAGCGGGTAACCGTGGATGCCGAACTGGTAGGCGTTCTTTGACTCGACCGCGCTGTCATGCAGGGGATCGAACTGGGCATATTGTTCGTTCGTCACTTCGCACGTGCCCATCCAGAAGGGCCTGTCGATCTTCACGCGGGTGAGGGGCTGCTCATCCACACCGCCCTTCGCATCGCCCATGACGAACTCGCCGTCCGGGACGAGGACGAGGTCCATGGTCACGCCGTTGCCGAGATCAATCGTTCGTTTCGTCTTCGGTCCGGCTGCGCTCTGGCGGCGCTTGGCCTCGGCGGCGTCGAAGGGCCAGCCCTCCAATTGCGGAATGTGGATTTCGGATTGCGGAGTGTTGGCTGATCCGGTTTCTGGCTGACCGTTCGGAGGCGAGTACTTCACCTCGATAATCGCTTCCGGGTCCTCGTCGATGCCTGCGTAGAGCTTCCGCAGCTCGCGGCGGCGCTGGCGCTGGGGGCCGGGGTCCTTGATGTACTCGTGCCACGTGCCGTGGAATGGCGTGTTAAGATCGATCCAGGTGATGAGCCGGTCCCATGCCTCCGGGTCGAGCGTCACGCCGTGATGGCCCTTTTTCAACATCTGGACCAACTCCGTTGTATCGGCGTGGAACTCCATGGGGGTGAGGAGGTGGTAGTCGCTCTCGATGCCCGGCCGGCGCACGTAACGCTGCAGGTTCGCGTAGCCTACGGAAAACTTCCCCCCGCGCCCGCCGCCATTGCCCGGGGTGACCGAACGGAAGTCCGTGATCCAAGCATCGCCGCGAAGGTCCGGGATATCCTTGCCATCGGATCGCGCCTTGCCATTGTGGCATTTGACGCAGTACCTGTCGATCACCGGCTGCACTTCGCGGGGATAGCTGAACCCGCGTGTCGGTCCGTGCCACGGCTTGATGTCGGAGGGGAAATGCCTGGCGGCGATGGTCAGTTGTGGAGGGGGGCTTTCACTCTGGGGCTCGTGGCACCCCACACACGACAGCACGTCGCCCGGCATGGCCGTCATCCAGCTCCGCATGATCTGCACCGCCTTGCCCTCGGCATCGAGGGGCTGGACCGAGATCGGGGTGTTCGCGGGCACGCGGAACATGGCCGACCCGTCCTTCTCCACGGGCACCGTGCCCAGTACTCGTTTGATGTCCCACGGCCCGTCCAGCCCCACCACACCCAGTATCCCGCCCATGCCCTGGTAGGCGAAGTGGTAGGTGAAGATACGGAGTCGCTTCACCGTTCCGCTGGGGATACCCTTGAGACCGTTGCCTGCATACACGTCGGCCATGTAGACGGTGGCATATTGCTCGCCCGGTCTGACGCGGCTCGGGATCACGGGCGGCTTTTCGGTTTTGCGAATGGGGATCGGCTCCAGCAGTGCGTAGCCCGGCTCCTCGCGGAGGAGGAGCATGTTGTTGAACACATCGACGAGGTAGAGGCCCCAGTTCGACCCCTGCGTCGGCCGGCAGGCGACGAGGAAGTACTTGTCGCTGAGCGGGTAGGGGTGGAGAAACTTCGGCCAGACGCCGGACGTCAACTGATCGCGGATAATGGGCTCCACCTTCTTGCCATACCCGGGAATCTTCTGCACGGCGCCGTCGGCCTCGCGCCTGCCCTTGTTCACATCGAAGAGGACCAACTCGCCCATGCGCCGGTCGCCGTGGTGTCCGGTCACGATGCCGATGACCTTGGTGGACGATCCGGGGATGGGCCGGGCATAGAAGATACTGTTCGGCCAGTAGGAGTTGCTGCCGTAGAACTCCATCTGTCCCGTGCCGTCGGGGTTCATCTGGAAGAGCAGGCGGGTGTTCGAGTGGGGGGTATCGGTGTATTCCCAGCGCAGGTAGAGCACGCGGCCGTTGGGGAGCATGGTAGGGCACCAGTTGTGGTCCTGCTCGAAGCAGAGCTGGCGGATGTTCTTGCCGTCGGCGTTCATGCGATACAGCATCGCCACGTGCGAGCTGCCGAAGACGCACGGCACGCCGACGAAGTTGGCGCTGCTGGAGAAGATAATGTCGCCGTCGGGCAGGTAGCAGGCGTCGTAGTTGTCCACGTCCGGTTGGTCGCCGAGGGTCACCTGTCGCAGGCCGGTGCCATCGGTTTTCATCTCGAAGACCTGCCAGCGCTCATGGCTGCCGATGGAGGAGAAGAGCATGCGGTCGGCGTCGAAATGCAGATCGACGTCGCCGACGAACTCCCCCTTCGGAGGACGGTAGAGTGTGGTCAACTGTGTCTTGGCGGGATTGGGCTGCATGGGAAGCACGGCGATCTCGTTATCGTAGCCGGTCTTGCGGAGGGAGCTGTTGCCCTGCCAGTTGGCAGGCAGGCCCAGGTTCCGCGTGCTGCGCTTGACGATTAGGAGCCGGTCGAAATCGAGGAGGGGATTGGCGAGCAGGATCTCCCGCGCGACAGGTTCGATCTCATCGCGGAACATCAGGACTTCTTTCAACACCTTGTTGCCGGTGGCAAGCACGTTGCGCAGGATGGTGTCGCACTTGGCCTGCATCGCGTCCACCCGCTGCATGAGTTCTGCCTTGGGGTAACGGTCGCCGAACGTCTCACCTTGGTCATCAACGGCCATGCGGATGGCTGAGATTCGCTTTTGTGTAGTGAGGGTCTCTTGCAATGTGGCGGCAGTGTAGTATGCCTTGCGGAGCGCGTCCAGGTCTTGGGCAGACGCCCGTTGGCCAAGGCGTTTCAATGCGGCGGCCAGGTCCTGCCTCTTCGACTTTGCTTCGGCCGGGATCAGGTCCCGATCCATGACGGCCAGCCGTTCCTTGATCGCGGCCCGGTACTGGCTCTTCAAGAAGGAGTAATCCCCCGGCGCCCAGTCTGCCGGGAGCCTCATCGTCCTGCGCCTCGTAACATCCGGGCCGAAGGTGAACCCAATGTCGTCGGCCTCCTCCCACGCGATCTCTTGCCGGCTCACGGGATCGGGGAAGTCGCGCCGAGCCCAAGCGAACAGCGTCTGGCGCCGGCGGACGCGAGAGGGTGTGCTCCCCGCGCCGGGATGGGTGGTGGGCGGATGGGGCGAGAACCAGAACGCCCACGGACTGTCCTTCGGCCGCTGAAGTCTCACGAGCACCTGGTAGTTGCCCCGCCCAATGGTCATCTGCCACGACAGTTCGTTGGGTCGGACCTTCCCGTCGCTCCTCCCCTTCAGCGACCGATTTCCGGGCAGGATCCGTGCGGCGCCGTGCCCCATGCCGATGCCGATTGCGAAGGGGTTTTTGTGGTCGAAGTGCTCTTTCACAGACATGGTGCGACACAGATAGACCACCTGCCCCGGTTCGATTTTCACGCATTTGGACAGGTCGATCAGCTTGGTGTCTTCGACTCCCTTGACCTCCTGCCAGACGAGAGGCTTTCCGTCTGTTCCCGCGTATTGCTTCTTGAGATCGACACGCGGCTGCGCCTCAATCTCCCGGGCCAGCTTGCTCGAAGGGGCGACGGGGCCGATCATGTGCCACGGCCCGAACTGCACGGGGGAGTCGGGCGCGGCCAGCCTATCTTGCAGCGACTCCCACTCGAAGACGGCTTCGCGTGCTGCGATCATCGTTTCCTGCCAAGTGGCCTTTTTCTCATAGGTTGGCCGTTTCGGGGCTTTGCGGATGGCGTCGCGGTGCTCGATTTCTTCTTTGGTCAGCTTGATGACATCGTTCTCGCCCCCAAGGACCTCGAGCTCGATGACGGTTGTGAAGCTGCGGGCCATGTTCCTGGCCTTGGCCGGTGAACCGGCTTTGACATTGTAGGTCCGCCAGATTTTGAACTGCACCCAGTCGGCCTTGCCGGGCACGAGCGCACCGCCGTCCTTGGCCGTGAAGTAACTATGGAAGCCGCCGCGGTTGTTGCCGATCACGGTGTCGCCCGTGGTCAGGTCGGGCTTCGCGGGGAACTTGGGCTTCTTGCCCGGGTGGGCGCTGTTGTTGAAAAAGCGGACCTCGTAATCCTGGTTCGTTCTGGGGTCGCTGTTGAAGGTGAACACGCCGACCTGCGTGATGGTCTTCGGCTTGCCGAGGTAGAAGGTGATGATGGAGGGTGCGCCGCCCACGAAGGCCCGGCCGTCGCTGCAGCGCTCGCCGGCATTTCCGTCGCACATCAGGCGCAGGGCTTCACGGGTTACGTCCCTGGTCTCGACGGTTACCTTGACGCCGCGCCGTGCGAGCAGGTTGCGCAGATTCATCGACGCGATACGCTGGTCGAATTTGGCGAAGTCCTCATCGCTGTTTGCCCAGCTTTCTGTCTTCATCACCACGTCTGCGGAATTCGCAGATGCGAAACAGACCAGAGTAAGGATTGCCGCAATGACGAGACGCCTCATCATTTGTCTCCTCGTGGGCTGGCGTGGGATTTCAAGAGTAGAATCTGCGGTCACGCCCTCAAGTTTCAGTTTAGCGCGCCGCTGCCACAAGTCAAGTGCAAAAGCCAAGATCCAGCAAGTCCGAACGCGACGGAAAGCGATTACCGTCGCCACGCCACCCGCCGCGGCGCAGCACCTCCTGGAAACCACGGTCCTCGGGGCGGAAGGGGTAGTTATCACCGAGGTGCCGCTTGCCGGACATGCCCGTGCGATAGCCGCCAGCCGAGAAGACGTCGGCGATGGTCACTTCGTCCCTTCGCAAAAGCGAACGGCCCCACGTCGGCGGCAGCCTTCCGGTGAAGCACCCGCGCCGCTGCGCTGAGTCCGGCCGTCCGGAAGACAGTGCGTCTATTCATTATTACGAATCTCCGCTTCGCGCGCTCATGCGTACTTCTCCGTCACCTCGCTTGCGATCTGCGCCCATTCCCACAGCCGCTGCGGCTCGTGGCGTACGGTGCTGATGTCCTTCATGTGGATTTCGACGATGCAGTCGCGCGCCTTGTCGAGCTTCTCCTCCATGTCCTTACGCACATAATCCGGGTCCCATTTTTCGGCAGCGAGGACGGCCGGGTTTGGCTTCCAGGCAAAAATGATCTCGTCGCCTACGTTTGCGACCGCTCTGTCGAAATCCACCCAGGGGCTCATCGAGATCTTGCGAAGCCGGGGGATGTTCTTTCGTATAATGTCCACCTTCTGATCCAGCGGCTCGCAGCAGCCGTAGTAGTTCCGGCCGAAGCGTTCATACCAGCGGGCCTCGTGCCGCAGGGCGAACTCCTCGTGCATGGCGGGGGAGACCTCGCTAAAAATCTGCGCTGCGCCGACGCCCCAGAGCTCCATGCACGGCGCGGAGAGAAGCCCCTGCTCCTCATACTGAGCGAGCCGGTGCAGCCAGGCGGTGACCAGCCGGTCGATGAGCTTGTGGACATAATCCGGCCGCATAGCCATATCCATCAGGATCTCCGTCACGCCGGTCCAGCGGACGAGGTCGTCCCAGGGGTTAAACCAGAAGCTCCCCCGGCCACACTTCCGGACCGGAAGAATGCCGTCGAATATCTCGCACTTCGTCTGGAACTGCTCCTCCGTCTTCGCCTCGTCGTGTGTGACCGTTGGCATCTTAATTTTTTCGGCGTCCGCTTCACTCCGAATCTGGATATTAAAGTGGCGCGAGACGACCGAGTTGTCTTCGTCCGTCTTGACGATGTCCACGTCCTCGGTGATGCCGAAGCCGGTGTCATTGACGCACAGGGGTTGGTGCATGGCGGCCGAGACGGTCATGTCGGCCTGCATGTGGTTCCACGAATAAAGCGTGCGGCGGAGGTCTTGCTCGATGGTCTGGCAGAAGGGGTCTTTCGTTCTCAGTTTCAGCTCACCGTCCACATCCATCTCGTTCCAGGGAATCTGGTAGATGCTGACGACGGGTTTGGCGCGTTCGAGACGATTGATGCGCGCGGCGTTTTCGCGCCGCTGCTGCTGAATGGGCAGCGCCGCGATCTCGGCGATCTGCGATCCCAGTTCGCGCAACATGGCTCGGTCTTGCTGAGATATAGTCATTATAATCCTCCGGTGAAGTCAAAGCAGTTTTCCGCAACGAGCCATTCGACCGAATGGGAGACCTCGCCGCGTAGCTACTTATCATGCCCACGAAATCCGAACATATCCATCTTGCACTACACATCCCTACATTATACACTCATATAGGGCATCGCGGTCCAATCGTATTTTGAAAAATATATGGAGCACTCCGGACATTGAATCTCGCCGACGCGGACCAGAAAGAGTTTGCCGTCATGCTCCGACAAAACGAGCAACCTGTCTTGCGCTGACGCGCCGGAAGTTCTCCACGCAACTTTCGCGAGGGACATATTCCATTTTGCCCACAAAGGAGTTGAAAATGCAAGCACATCGAAACCCATTGCGCCGACTGCCCAGGATACCGGCGTGGTTGATTGCCGGGGTCATGTTCTCTGTGCTGGTAATCCCACTCCGCGCCGAGGCCGGGTCATGGCCCACGTACCGGGCCGACAATGCCCGGAGCGGCGTCAGCCGCGAGCCGTTGAAAACTCCCCTGCACTTGCAGTGGGCTTACACCCCCCGCCATGCCCCCCGCCCCGCCTGGCCCGAGCCGGGCAAGGAAATGAACCGTATGGCCTTCGACTACGCCTACCAAGTGGCCATCGCCGACGGCTTGGTCTTCTTCGGCTCCTCCGCCGATCACAAAGTCTATGCCATTGATCTGAAGACGGGCCAGGAGCGGTGGAGCTTCTTCACCGAAGGCCCGATTCGTTTCTCACCGGTCGTCTCCGGAGGTCGCGTGTTCGTCGCATCCGACGATGGCTGCGTCTATTGTTTGGCCGCGGAGACTGGGAAGCTGATCTGGAAATTCCGTTGCGGGCCGCGCGACGAGCGGCTTATCGGCAACGAGCAGATGATCTCGCGCTGGCCCGCGCGCGCCGGCGTGCTGGTGGAGGGGGACGCCGTCTATGTGACGGCAGGCATGTGGTCGTTCGACGGGGTCTATGTTTATGCGCTGCGGGCCCAAGACGGATCGATCATTTGGAAGAACGACACCTGTGCGAACATTTACATGGGACTGCCCCACAACATGTGCGAGGGGATTGCCGGTCTCGCCCCGCAGGGCTATCTCGTCTTCTGGAAGGGTGTCCTTGCCGTGCCCAATGGCCGGGCCGAGCCGGGAGGGTTCGATGCGAAGACGGGCAGGCTGCTTTTTTGCCAAAACGAAACGGAGAAGATGCACCATCCCGGGGGATCGAGGGTCTTTGCGACGAACGACCTTTTTTTCGGCGAACGGCGACCCATGTTGGTCGACAGCTACGTCCATCTCGGCGAAGCCGGACCCGCACCAAGCGAAGGGCTCATTGCCTATGATCTCCACACGGGCGTTCCGCGGCTTGCCATCGTGAACCAGCACCGCGCCGTGGTCGCCAGGGGCGTCATGTACACCACAGGCAACGGCACGATCACCGCCGTGGACATGAGCGTCCTTCTGAAGACAGGCCAGGAGTTTTATGCCTCCGGCAAGGCGGACCCCAATATCCCCAAGGTTCCCCCCACCTACCACCCCGTCTGCGACCAGGTGGACCGGAGCTGCGGCACGAGCCTTCAGGAAAGCCGCTCGAGGCAGACGCTCTATCCGTGGGCTTCTTCCAGGGTCCCTCCGTTCTCGCTTGAGCCATTGAAGAAGTGGCAGGCGCCGCTGGATTGGACCTATGAGTTGATTCTCGCGGGCAACACACTTGTTGCCGGCGGTCGGGACAAGGTGACCGCCCTGGCCACCGAGGATGGAAAAGTCCTCTGGAAGGCCGAGGTCCCTGGCCAGGCTCGCGGTCTTGCAGTGGCCGATGGCCGACTGATCGTGAGCACGTCCACCGGCGAAGTCCTCTGCTTTGGCCCAAAGGAGGTCGCCCGGCCGATCCGTGTTCGATCTGCAACGAAGGGGCTTGACGTGTCCGTGGAAACGGCAGCCAAGGCCGAGCGGATTCTGAAGGAGACGAACATCCGGTCCGGGTATTGCCTCATGCTGGGCGCCGGGGAGGGCCGGCTGGCTGGCGAACTGGCCCGACGGTCCGACCTTGTGATCTATTGCATCGAGCCGGACGCGCAAAAAGCGGCCACGGCACGTGACACCCTCGACAGCGCCGGGCTCTACGGCGCGCGGGTGACAGTCCACGACGGGCAGCCGAACCCGTTGCCCTATGCCGACTACTTTGCAAACCTGATCGTCATTGACGCTGCATCCTTCCCCGATGTCGAGCAGTGCTCTGCGGCTGAGATCTACCGCGTGCTGCGTCCCTTTGGCGGCGTGGTCTATATCGCCGCAGCGGAAAATCGGGCGCCTGCGGTCGCGCAGTGGCTTCGCGGCAGCGTGCCGGCAACGGAAATCCGCGCCGAAAAGGATGTTATCCAGGTGGTGCGGGGCGCTCTGCCGGGCGCCGGGAAGTGGACGCATGAGTACGGCGACGCGAGCCGACCCGCCTCCTCCACCGACCAACATGTGCGATTGCCTCTGGGCATGTTGTGGTTTGGCGGGCCCGGGCCGGCCCGAATGGTCAGCCGTCACTGGCGCGCGCCGGCGCCGCTGTTCGCCAACGGGCGCATGTTCATTGCCGGCGAGCGCCATGTCATCGGCGTGGACGCCTACAACGGTCGTGAACTTTGGTGCCGCGAGCTGCCCGGCGTCGGACGCTTCCCCGCCCGCCAACGGGGGGGGAACATTGTGGCCGATGACAACCATGTCTATGCCGTCATCGGCGCCGACTGCCTCCAACTCGATGCCGGGACCGGCAAAACCGTGCAAACCTACCATGCGCCGTCCAAAGCGCTTGACGTCCCCATTTTGGAGAACCCGATCGACCGCGTCCGCAACGGCAGGTCCAAGGGCAAGCCCCTGCCGAACAGGGTGGAATGGGAGTACCTGGCCGTTACCGATGAGTTCATCGTCGGCACCACGGGTCTGCCCAACTTCTCGTGGACGTGGTGGCCCGAGGCCTATCCTGAAAGCAAGTATGTCTTCGCCCTGCGCAAGGCGGATGGAAAAGTAGCCTGGATTCATGCGGCAGAGAACTCCGTTTCGCCGAACGCCATCGCCATCCAGAACAAGCGGCTCTTCATGATCGATCGCGTGAG
>JAADGH010000202.1:17280-86638 GCA_013152475.1 Planctomycetota bacterium | reverse complement strand
TACGGCCTTGGCGCGTACTACATCTACACCCGCCAAAAAGGAAAGGTGGACCCCCTCGGGCCGAAGAACATGCTCGGTTTCCTCACCGGCCCACTCACGGGGACCACCGCGATCACGGGAAATCGTTACGCCGTCGTCGGCAAGTCGCCCAAGTGCGGCACGTGGGGCGACGCCAACTCCGGCGGGAGCTTCGGCCCGGGCCTCAAGTGGGCGGGGGGCGATGGTGTGTTCTTCACGGGCAGATCGAAGACCCCGGTTTATCTCCTGATTGAGAACGGTGAGGCGTCCATCCTCTCCGCCAAGGGGCTCTGGGGAAAGGACAGCAACAAGACCGAAGACCTACTGAAGAAAAAGCACGGCAAGAACGCACAGATCGCCTGCATCGGCCCCGCTGGCGAGCGCAAGGCCCTGCTGGCCTGCATCATGAACGACAAGGGCCGCGCGGCAGGCCGCTCCGGACTGGGCGCGGTGATGGGATCGAAGAAGCTGAAGGCTATCGTCGCCGTCGGCAACCGGAAAGTGTCCATGGCCGACCCCGCAAAGATGCAGGCGATTCGGAAGAAGTGCCTGGCTGCGATGAAGACGAACGGTTTCTACGAGGTCCTCACGACCTACGGGACCTCCGGCATCACCGCAGGCGCCACGGTCGCGGGCGATACACCCATCAAAAACTGGAAAGGCGTCCCGGCCGACATGCCGAACGTGGACCGCATCAGCGACGAGGCCATCAAAAAATACCAAGTCAAAAAATTTGCCTGCTGGCGCTGCCCCATCGGCTGCGGCGGGCACTGCGAGGTCGCCACGGGCAAGTTCAAAGTCAAGGGCGCTCATAAGCCGGAATACGAAACGCTCGGCGCCTTCGGTGTCATGTGCCTGAACGACAACCCCGAGTCGATTATCAAGGTCAACCACATCTGTAATCTTTACGGCCTCGATACCATCAGCGCCGGCTGCACCGTCGCCTTCGCGATGGAGTGCTTCGAGAAGGGCATCCTGACGAAGAAACAACTCGACGGCATCGACCTGACCTGGGGCAACGCCGCCGGCGTCGTGAAGCTGACCGAGAAAATCGCCAAGGGCCAGGGCTGCGGCAAGCTCTTCGAGAACGGCATGGCCGCAGCAGCCAAGAAGCTCGGCAAGGGCGCATCGAAGTACGCCATGCACGTCCACGGTGAAGAACTGCCGATGCACGACCCGCGCTGCAATCCGGGCCTGGGCAGCAGCTATGTCATCGACGCCACCCCCGGCCGGCACACGCAGTTCAGCGCGTGGCCCGTCGAGGGTGAGTTCGCACCATCAGGATTCAAATTTCCGAAATTTGACAAATACAAACCCAGCGGCAAGGCCAAAGTGCACAAGACCATGAGCAATTTCATGCACGTGGTCAACTCGGCCGGGCTGTGCATGTTCGGCGTCTGCGCCATGCCACACACCGCCACGGCCCAGTTCCTGTCGGCGACCATGGGCAAGCGCTTCACGATGAAGGACATCGATGAAATCGGCGCGCGAATCGCAAGCCTGCGCATGGCTTTCAACTGCCGCGAGGGCAAACCGAACCTGAAGTTCAAGATGCCCAGCCGCGTCGTCGGGCAACCGCCGCTGAAGGACGGCCCGCTCGCCGGCGTGACGGTGAACCATCAGCTCCAGATCAAGGAATATCTCCAGGTTATGGGGTGGGACACCAAAACCGGCAAGCCCAAAAAAACAACGCTCAAGAAGCTCGGGCTGGAGTTCGCGGCAAAGGATATGTGAGCGGATTTTCGAGTGACAATCTTGGGAGAATGATCATGGCAAGAATCCTCCGCATCAACATGAACGATCTCTCCATCACCGAAGAGAAACCCAGGGGCAAGTATGCCGGTCTCGGCGGGCGCGCGCTGACCTCGGCCGTCGTCGCCGCCGAAGTGCCCGCAACCTGTCACCCCTTGTCTGCCGAGAACAAGCTCGTCTTCGCGCCGGGAGTCCTATCCGGCACAACGGCGGCGTGTTCGGGCCGCCTCTCGATCGGCGCAAAGAGCCCCCTTACCGGAACGATCAAAGAGTCCAACGCCGGCGGCATGGCGGCACAGGCCATGGCTCGCCTCGGCATCACAGCCCTCGTCGTGGAGGGTGTCCCCGCAGACGGCAAGCAGCGCGTCCTGAAGCTGACCCCGGGCGGCGCCAAGCTGCTCCCCGCCACCGGACTGAAGCGGAGGATGAACTACGCTCTGTGCGACAAACTTCGACAGAAACATGGCGACAAGATATCGATTCTCTGCATCGGCCCCGCCGGCGAGATGAAACTGCTCGGCGCGAGCGTGGCCGTTACCGACCCCGAAGGCCGACCCACCCGCCACGCGGGACGCGGCGGCCTTGGCGCGGTCATGGGTTCGAAGGGTCTCAAGGCCATCGTCTTAGACACCGCCGGAACCGAACGGCCGACATCGGCGAAACCGCGAGCCCTCAAGAAAGCGGCCGCTGCCTTTGCGAAGCTGTTGAAGAAACATCCCGTCACCGGCGAGGGCCTGCCGACCTATGGCACGAATGTGCTTGCGAACATCATCAACTCCGTCGGCGCGTATCCAACGCGAAATTTTCTTCAAGGCCAGTTCGAAGGAACGGAAAAGATCAGCGGAGAAACACAGCGCGATACGATCATCAAGCGCGGCGGCAAGCCCAAGCACGCCTGCCATCCTGGCTGCACGATCACCTGCTCGCGGATCTATCATGACAAGAAGGGCAAGTACCTTACCAAAGGCCCGGAGTATGAGACGGTGTGGGCACACGGGGCCAACTGCGGCATCGACAATCTCGATGCCATCGCCGAGATGGACCGGCTCGATGACGAGATCGGCCTGGACACGATCGAGATGGGTGCGGCCATCGGTGTGGCCATGGAGGCCGGCGTCATCAAATTCGGAGATGCGAAAGGCGCGATTCGGCTCCTGAAAGAAGTCGGCAAAGGGACACCGCTCGGGCGGATCATCGGATGCGGGGCGAAGGTGGTCGGCGAGACCTTCGGTGTGGCCCGTGTGCCTGTCGTAAAGGGCCAAGCCATGCCGGCCTACGACCCGCGAGCGGCGAAGGGGATCGGTGTGACCTACGCCACCTCGACCATGGGCGCGGACCACACAGCGGGGTATTCCATCACGGCGAACGTGCTGGGTGTAGGAGGGAATGTTGATGCACTGAAGGCAAAGGGACAGGTGGAGTTGTCGCGCAATCTGCAGATTGCCACGGCCGCTCTCGACAGCACCGGGCTGTGCCTCTTCGTCGCCTTCTGTGTGCTCGATGAGCCGAAGGCCCTTCAGGCCATTTGCGACATGCTCGCCGCGCACACGGGCAAGAAATTCACCACGAACGAGTTCGCGGCGCTGGGCAAGAAAGTCCTCCGCACAGAGCGGGCGTTCAACAAGCGTGCCGGTTTCACAAAGCTCGACGACCGTCTGCCGGACTTCTTCAAGACCGAGGCCCTCCCACCGCACGACGCGGTGTTCGACGTTCCCGACAAAGAACTGGACAAGGTCTTCAATTTCTGAGAGACTGGAGCGGGAACGGAAGACGTACACGGGTCGCTGGCAACCCGTATCCATTGCCTGAGCGGCGGCGCCCTTGAACGGAGGATAAGCGACCACATGGTTCCCGTTGTATCCATCGTGGGAAAGAGCGACAGCGGGAAGACCACGCTCATTGAAAAGCTCATCCCCGAGCTGAAACGCCGCGGCTACCGCGTCGGCGCCATCAAGCATGACGCGCACCGCTTCGAGATGGACCACGAGGGCAAGGACACCTACCGCCACTTCCACGCCGGCGCCGACACCGTGGTCATCTCCTCGGCCGAGAAGATGGCGATGCAGAAGCGCGTCGCCCGGCAGCTCACCATCAACGAGCTCGTCGAGCAGTTCGTGAATGATGTTGACATCGTCCTGACCGAGGGGTATAAATCGGCGGATAAACCGAAGATCGAGGTGTTCCGGTCAGCGGTCCACAGCGCGCCGCTCTGTACGGACCGGGACAACCGGATCGCCCTGGCGAGCGATGTCGATGTTGATGTGAGTGTGCCGCGATTCCACATCGACGATGCCGTCGCCATTGCCGACTTTATCGAGACCACGTTCCTGAAGAAGTGATCGCCTGACGGCGCGAGAGGAATCCGCCACCGATGCGTCTGCTTTTCGAAGGTCTTCGCGAGGCCCTTCGCCTGCTCTTCTCGTTCAACCCCGACGTGTGGCACGCCTCATGGCTTTCACTTCGCGTGTCGCTTGTGGCCGTGGCAATCGCCGCAGTTCTTGGCGTGCCTGTCGCGCTGCTTATCGGGCGCCGTCCGTTCCGGGGCAAGCATGTGGTGGTGACCGTTCTCAACACGCTCGTCGCCCTGCCGACGGTGGTGGTCGGTCTTCTCCTCTACTGCCTGATCTCTCACCGGGGGCCGCTGGGCATGCTCGACCTGCTCTACTCGCCGACCGCCATGATTGCCGGGCAGTTCATCCTCGCCGTCCCGATTGTCGCGGCGATCACCTTGCCCGCCATCGAACACATGGACCCGATGATCGTGAAAACGGCCCTCACCCTTGGGGCCACGCGACGGCAGGCCGCCGGCCGCATGCTCCTCGAAGCGCGCTTCGCCATCATGGCCTCCGTCGTCGCCGCCTTTGGGCGCGTTATCGGCGAGGTCGGCTGCGCCTACATGGTCGGCGGCAATATTCGCGGATACACCCGGACCATGAGCACGACCGTCGCCATGGAGACCAGCAAGGGCGAGTTCGGCCTCGCCATCGCGCTCGGCATCCAGCTGCTCCTCATCGCTTTTCTTGTGAACGCGATCCTGCAGTATTTCCAGAGCAAGGGAGGGGAGCGGTAGATGCTGTTCGAGTTGCAGAATGTGAGCAAGTGCTATGGCGAGACCGTTGCGCTGGACATCGATTCCCTGCAGATCGAACCTGCCAGCATCGTCGGCTTCACCGGTCCCAACGGCGCCGGCAAGAGCACACTGCTCCAGATCTTTGCCGGGCTGATGGCGCCAACATCGGGAACCGTCACGTTTGACGGCAAACCGATGTATCCGAACGGCGGCCTGGAAGCAATGCGGAAACGCGTGACTTATCTCGCACAGAACCCCGTGTTGTTCCAAATGTCCGTCCGGCGGAATGTCGCCTACGGCTTGAAGCTACGTGGAACACCCCGAACCGAACGCCGCCGTGCAGCCGAAGAGGCACTGGACACCGTCGGCCTCCTCCATCTCGCCCACCGGGGGGGCCATCAGCTTTCCGCTGGGGAGCGGCAGCGCATCGCTCTGGCACGGGCCATTTGTCTCAGGCCCGACGTGTTGATCCTCGACGAGCCGACAGCGAATGTGGATCGGGAGCATGTTCGCGTTGTCGAAAATCTGATCCCGTCTCTCCTGCGCGACCGCGGCGTCTCGACGATCTTGGCATCGCACGACGAACGGCAGATCGTACGGCTTTCGGATCGCATCCTCGCACTTCAGTCGGGCCGCCTCGTTCCACCGCCCTTTGAGAACGTGTTCGAGGGAGAAATTCAGGAGCGAGACGGCGCGTTCTTCTTCGTTTCCCCGACGGCCATGGAGATCGAGGTCGTGGCGCACAGAACGGGCAAGGCCAAGGTCGCCATCCGGGCAAACGAGATCATCCTCTCCGCCGCGCCGCTCAAGTCAAGCGTGCGAAATTCATTTCGCGGAAAGATCGCATCCATCGACGAACTGCCGGAGGGAGGCGTGCACGTCACCGTCGATGTGGGGCTACCGCTTGTCGCCGAGATCACACATCACTCCCTGTGCGAGATGTCGCTCGCCGTGGGCAACGAAATCTTCGCCTCGTTCAAGTCCACCGGCGTGCTTGTCTTTTGACCATCACGTAAAATGGATCACGGCGTAGGTCTGCAGCGAGTAGAGATCGACAATCCGGCTTTGCTCCCCCTCAACGATTTTCAACTCGACAGGACCCTCCGCATCTGGATCGTAACACACCGCCTTCGTGCATTGCGCAAACCGCGACGAGAGCAGGAGACTCACGTTCTGGACCGGCTGGTCGTTCCGGTAGTTTAGCAGGTGAACCGTCAACGCGCCCGATGCCAGGCGATGCACATCTACGCCGACGCAGGCGGTGACGCCATTTACCTGCACGGGCAGTTCGCAGCCGACGGCCCGCATCAGCATTCGCAGCATATCCTCGAACTCGGCCGCTTTGGTTGGGAGTATCTGCGGGAGGCTGTCCTTCTCCCATGGAATGCACTCGGGTGCGCCCTTCACCCAGATGACGTTGGGCATGCCGCGAGTCAGCGCAAGGAGGTCTTCGCCACGCTCGCGGAGGTTCTCGTCATGCCGCGCGGTCTGTCCGGTGATAAGCAGCCCCTTCCCTTTTTCGGCCAGTTCGATGAACAGCCTTGCCTCCTCATCGCTCAGGCAGGTCTGATTGGCAAGAATGATGATGTCATAGTCTTCGAGCTGTTCCCTGTAATCCGAGAAGACCAGACCGAACGGGACCTGACTCTGGATCAGGATCTGTTTCACCCCCATCACGCAGGGATAGGTTTCGCGAAAGTCAAAGGCGTGGGACTCGTAGGAGAAGTAAAGCGCCACGTTCGCAATGGGCTTGGCCCCCTCGAACAGGGACTCATGGTCCTTGAGGAAATTGAAGTAGCTCCCCACCGCATCCTCCAGTTCCGGCGTGACGTTCACCGCAACATTCCGGCCCTTGTTCCGCGGGCGAAGCGCCCACGTCGCCCCCGCCCAGTGCCCGCCGAAGGCGGCGGCTTCTGCGATGGCCAGGCGTTCCTGCTCTGGCTTCTCGGGGGCCACAATCCCGCCCGTCTCCTTGTGCAGCCACATCGTCGGTTGCACCGTTCGGTCGAGCGCGTTGCCGATCTTGTAATAGAGAATTTTCGTCGTCATCTCATGCTCGGACACATGCGGGAAGTCGCTGCTCTCGGCCACCAACACGTCCTGCCATTTCCCGGTCAGGGGAATGTTGAGCACTTGGTTTTGGTTCGACATCTTCTGCCGCGGCCAGCCCTCATTGTTGGCGACGGCAACCTCGGGGTTCAGCTCCTTGATGAAGAGGTAAAGCTCCCGCAGGGCGTCCGCCATCGCCTGCCGCCGGAAGCGCTGCACCTCCTGAACCAGGGGGTCCCAAATCTTCGACTGGATGTTGTCCGGCGGGATGCGCACATGGTCCAGCGTGCGAAGCCCGAAGCGAGCCAGCGATGCCTCCGGCGTGGGATACTTCTCCTTAAGGAACTCGCGGAATTTCTGCTGGCAGATTTTGCAGTGGCACTCGTAGCTGAAGCCATCGTACTGGATGCCGTCCACCTTCGCCACCTCAATGGCCTGGCGGATGACCTTCTTGACGTAGGCCCAGTACTCCGGGTTCTGCTGGCAGCCGGTCCAGCGCCAGTATACGGTCTTGCCGTAGAGCTTAGTGCGTCCATCGTGATCCACCTGGCGCCAGTCGCGGGCGTTGGGAACCTCATCGAGCAAGGTCTCGTAGATGAGGGTGCCAAGCTGGTGGTAGGCAAAGACGCGGATGCCGTGCTTGTGGCAGAGCTCGGTGAATTCCTTCGTCCGCTCCATCTCGTGGGCCTCGCCCTTGAGGCCGAAGCCCTTGTAGTAGTGCGTCGTCAGGCAGTTGACGCCGAGGTCGGCCAGCCACTGGACGGTCTCCTCGCTGTGCATGCGTTCGTACCAGTCCTCGGCCCAGTGCGTGCCGCCCTCGACCGTGCCCGACTGATGTCCGAGGCGGCGGTAGAAAATCATCGGCTCCCACAGCCCCCAGACCCAGCGGATTTTCCCGGGGCCGACCCAGGACGGCGGGTTGTACGTTTTTTCTTTACTCACCGCAGTGACCTCCAATGAGACTCATTGTTGCGTTGGAATATTGCAAGACAAGGAAAGGCTCCCAACATTCCAGTATTCCGTTACTCCAGCCTTCCAACCCACATAACCGGCTCGGTCGCTGCATAACCTAACCGCTCGGCGGCATCCGATGCAAGGGCCACGACGGCGCAGGTCGAAGGTCCGGCCGACTGCGCCAGATCGACCCCGCAGCGGGATTCGATCTGCACGGTCAAACCGGCCGACTGCGCCAGCTCATTGACCTCGTGCGCCACCCCTCTCGACCCGACAGGGACCATGTCGTGGACGAAATCGGAACGCGCCAACTGCACCAGCGTCTCGGCCTGGAGCATCTCCGGATCGCCCAACTCCACCTCTTCCCCCACCTTCGGCAGGCCGATGCAATACACTTCGTCCCCGGCTTGGGCCTTGCCGATCTTGAGGCGATCGGCGGCGATGGCCCCGATCGCCACGATTCCCAGACCCGTCTCCTTTGTGGCCATGTTCTCCTCCGTGCTGCCCGTGATCGGCACGACATGCGCCAGACCGATGTCTTTCAACTCGGCTCGAATGCCTTCGATAATCTGCCGGCCTGACGGCTCCACCTCGACACTCAGCGCATTGACCACCACCAGCGGCGCTGCCCCGGTGGCGATCAGCTCGAACAGTGCCACACGAGCGGTAAACCGACCCACCACCTGGAATGGCACACGAAGCGTGTCGTTTTCTTTCGAGCCGATGCCGCCGAGCGAATCGCACGTGACCACAAGCGACATGCCGCCGCCCAAGTCGATGACTGTCACATCTCGAACCTGGCGTACGCCGGGGTGGCCGGGTGTCTTGCCCTCAGCCCACGCCGTGGCCATCTCGGCAAGTGTCGGATGTTCCATGGTCAAGTGATGTCCAAACCCAACAGCCGCGCCATCGTGCCGGCGAAGATGCCGTCGCGCACCTTCTTCTTCAGGCGCAGCGTGCGATACAGTTTCACATCCTGGTCGAGGGCCTGCTTCGCCTCGGTGTAGTGCACGTCCGTGCCGAAGATGAGGTGCTCGATGGCGCCGGGATACCAGAGGAGACGTTTGATGTCCTTCGCCTTCAGGTGCGCGCGCCAGCCGGTCAACTTGCCGGTGATGTCGATATATACGTTTTTGTGAAATCGCGGCAGCTCGGCCATCTCCTCATACCACGGCACCCCCATGTGCGCGCCGATAAGCGGCAGGTCAGGAAAGAGGTGCGCCAGGCGGTCCAGGTGCATGGGCCGCATCCATCGCGAGGTCACGTCGTCCCGCCGGCCTGGCGCTGTCGTCACGATGCCCATGTGGAACAGCACCGGCATGTGAAGCTCCTCGGCCTTGGCATACACGGGCAGGAACTCGTCGGCGTCGTAGTGGTTCGTGGGGCAGGTCACCTTGATGCCCTTGAAGCCGCGGGCGTGAAACCGCTTGACGAGCGACGGCTTGTCATGGCCCAGCCGAAAGAAGGCAAACCCGACGATGCGGCCGGGATGGGCCGTGAACGCCTTCTCCACATCGTTGTTGTCGGCAAGGGCGAACGTGTCGCCGAGGCCGCTGACGCAGACCATGTCGATACCCAGATTGTCGTATTCGCGGAGAAGCTGCTCCGCGTAGTTGTCCTCCGCATAGAGATGGGCGTGTCCGTCAATGATCATATTAAATCCTCCGCATGTTCGTTTTCCACCGCAGCGGCGCGTTTGCGCCGATCGTGCGAGACCACGATCAGCGCGGCGCCGGCCAGAGCAATAATTATACCAGCGATCTCGTTCAACAAAAGTTTCTTCCCGAGAAAACTGCACTCGATCACCACGCTCCACACCGGCACAACGAGCAGCAGCACGCGCACCAGCCAGAAGGGCAGGTGGCTGAGGGCGCGGTAATAGAGCAGAAACAGCGCCGCGATGGAGCCGCCTCCGAGGAGCGTCATCAACAAGGCGGGCCACGCCGTGAACACCACCACCGGGTTCTCAACCTCCCCGAGGAGGACCCCCAAGAGGAGCAGGACGGCAAACCCCGTCAGCGTGACCGATGAGTTGTAGGTCGCGATGACGCGATTCGACATGGGCGCGAGCTTCGTCTTGATGATGAAGGCGTTGATCGTCAGAACAATGGCGCTGATGAGGAACAGGAAATCACCGATCAGGCTTGGCGTCATATGCAGGATATTTTGCCACAGGAGGACAATGGTCCCCAGGACCATGAGTAGCGTGCCCGCCCAGTCGGAGCGGTGCATGGTCTCCCGAAGCACGAACCGCGACGCGAGCAGCGTGAACAGGATGTCCGTCTTCTGGATGACAGCGCCGGACGACGCATCGGTGAATCGAAAGCCGTAGAACGCGCACAGGTTGATGGCGAACGCGCCGGCCCCGATCAGGAGCGCAAACTTGAGCCGCTTGCCGGGATGGAGGAATTCTCGGAGTTCTCTTTGCAGGATGATCGCGGCAAAGAGCAGGCTGATCCCGATCACGCGCGTCCAAAACCCGGCAATGATAACCGGAATACCCAGGTGATGGATCAGAACGCGGTGCGATATGAGGAATACCGCCCACACCAGCGACAGTATGACCGCCAAGAAACACTCGAAGAGGAACATGAGGGTGTCACCGAGGGTTGTCAAAAGCAGGTATGCTATCGGCGGCGGCACGTGGATTCAAGAGAAAAGCCCGATCTTGCTTGCGGTTGACATCCATGGGATGCTGTGATATATAGAGAAATTCGCACGGCCACCCACAGATGGGGAACAACATGCCATGAGACACATCACGTGTGCAGAGTGCGGCGCCAAGACGCCCATGAACGGCGCGATCAAGGTCTTCGACCGGACGCTGTGCGAACACTGCGCCGATCAAGAACTCGCCCGGTTCCAGGGCAAAGAGGTCCCAGAGGGTGTTGTGCAGGCGCAGGTCGATCCGACGGTCTGCGCCATATGCGGGACGGACTGTGGCGACAGGGAGCTCCCCAAGATCGCAGGGGCGCCGATGTGCGACGCTTGCGGGGAGTTCACCCGGAATCGTCCTTTCCCTATCTGGATACGCATCTCTTTCGCCCTGCTGGTCGCCCTGGTCGGCTTCTCGATCGTGTGGAACTTCCGGTTCTTTCACGCCTACCGGGAGCGGCAGGAGGGGATCCGGGCGTGGCGAAGCGGCGACATCGAAGCCGCTGCGAACTTTCTGGCCTCGGTAGCCGAGAGGGTGCCTGAGTCTCAAGGAGCGGTTTTGGACGCGAAGATCGTCCGCGCTGTTTACCTTCTGTCGCAGGACAAGTCCGCCGAGGCCATTCCCCTGCTTCGCGAGTGCCAGAGATCGTTGCCGGGGGACAAGTTCGTTCAGGCGATGCTCCTTCGCGCCGAGATAGGCGCCGCCTTCGACAGGAAGGACTACGACGAGTTCCTCAAGAAGGCCCAGGGGCTGATGAAGATCAATCATCGAGACTCATTCGCCGTCGGCAACGTGGCGTCGGCCTACGCCTGCAAGTACGCCGTCACGGGAAAAGAGCAATTCAAGAAGGACGCCCTTCGCTATCTGGAGCAAGCGAAACGTCTGGCGGGAAAGGACGACCCGGAATTCCAGGAGTATGAGGAGCGGATACGCCATCGGCTGGAGTCGCGCGAGATCATCTCCCAACAGGAATACGAGCGCAGGTTCCGGAAGGGGAAGGAGACGGCGAAGCAATGATCATACCCGGCTGGCTGGTTTCGGTCATCACCTTCCCGGGCGTCATCGTCCACGAAGCAGCGCACATGCTCTTCTGCAAGATGCGCGGCATTGCCGTGCTCGACGTCTGTTTCTTCCGCCTCGGCAACCCGGCGGGGTATGTCATTCACGAGGAAACCGAGGATTTTGGGGCGGCGTTCTTCGTCTCCGTCGGGCCGCTCATTGTCAACTCCATCCTCTGTCTCGTGTTCTGCTTTCCCGCCGCCATCCCTGTCATGGAATTCGACGTCGCCGACCCGATCTCGTACTTCCTGATCTGGCTCGGCGTGTCCATCGGGATGCACGCTTTCCCCTCCACGCAAGACGCCTCGTGCCTCTGGGTCGAGGCCAAAAAGGCCCTCTCGCGCGGGAACCTCCTGGCCCTCATCGGGTTCCCGTTGGTCATCGTCATCTATATCGCCAACCTGCTGTCGGTCTTCTGGTTCGACTACATCTACGGCCTCGCCATCGGCCTCGGCCTGCCGGCGATCTTCCTGAAACGAGTCCTTTGAGGCGTGATTGACAGGCCATCCGGCGCATGCTATAATCCTTTGTTTTGGGATTCCGTGTGAACTTGACATAGCCCGGATCGAATGGAAACCGTCCGCACAATTGAGGAAACGCGTCGAGAGGTCCGCGCCGCGAAGGCCGATGGTAAGTCCGTCGGCTTTGTACCCACCATGGGCGCGCTGCACGAGGGACACCTCAGCCTGATGCGCGCTGGACGCCAGGAAACCGACTTCCTGGTGATCAGCGTCTTCGTGAACCCGAAACAGTTCAACGACCCAAAAGACCTCAAAGCGTATCCCCGCGAACTCAAGGCCGATGCGGAAAAGGCAAATGGTGTCGGCGTGGACCTCATCTTTGCGCCATCCGATGCGGAGATGTATCCCAAAGGGGCAGTGACGTTTGTGGATCAACATCGCCTGACCGAACGCTGGGAAGGCGCCCACCGTCCGGGCCACTTCCGCGGTGTGCTGACGGTCGTGGCGAAGCTGTTCAATATTATCGAGCCGGACATCGCTTACTTCGGCCGGAAGGACTTCCAGCAGGCGGCAATCATCAAGACGATGGCGGCCGACCTGAACATGTCCGTCGAGATCAAGGTCCTGCCCACCGTCCGCGAGCCCGACGGCCTGGCCATGAGCTCGCGGAACGTACACCTGAGCGAGGACGAGCGCAAGCAGGCGCTGTGCCTCTTCCGGGCGCTGTCGCGCGGCAGAGAAATGGTGGAGGCCGGCGAGCGCGACACCGGGAAGATTGTCACAGAAATGAAACAGTTCATCGACGGAAATCCGCTGGCGCGGATCGACTACGTGGCGATCGCCGACCCGGATCGTCTGGAGAAGCGGGAACAAGTCGAACCAGGCGACGTGGCCCTCGTGGCCGTTCGCATCGGTAAGACGCGCCTGATCGATAACATGATCCTTCTCAAGGAGAGATGACGTATGCTGCGCGAGATGTGCAAGTCGAAAATCCATGGGGCCACCGTAACCGGAACGAAACTCCACTACAGCGGAAGCGTGCAGATTGATCGAGCCGTGCTCGATGCCGCCAACATCCTGCCGTACGAAAAGGTCCAGATCGTGAACCTGAACAACGGCTCGCGGATCGACACGTACGCCATCCCCGCCAAGCGGAAATCCGGGACGTTTTGCCTCCTCGGCCCGGCGGCCCGGACGGCGCAGGTCGGTGACAGGGTGCACGTCCTCTGCTACGCCCTCGCCGAGGAAGACAAGGCCGCGAACTGGATGTGCAGCGTCGTGACGCTGGACGAGAAAAACCGAATTGCCAAACGGAAATAGCCACACGCCATGAGACGGCGAATCGTCGAAATCGCCCTCGGGAAGCTGACCATACCCATCAACTCCTATGGGCTTATGATGGCCATCGGTTTCCTGCTGGGAATCTACTTCGCCTCCCGGCGCGCCGAGCGGGAGGATTTTGACAGCGACGTCATTATCGACGTGGGGTGGATCGCCATCATCGCCGGCATCCTCGGCGCACGGCTGCTGTTCGTGCTTCAAAATTACAGGACTTTCCTCAAGCGTCCGCTCGACATCTTCCGCGTCGACCAGGGTGGATTGGTCTTCTACGGCGGGTTCATCGCCGCGACAATCTGCGTGTCCGTCTACATGAGGAAGAAGGGCCTATCCATCGCGAAGGTCCTGGACATGGTTACGCCCTCTCTCGCAATGGGCTTGGCCTTCACGCGAATCGGGTGCTTCCTCAACGGCTGCTGCTGGGGCGACATCTGCCGCCATCCCAACATTTTCCCGGCGGTGCGCTTTCCGGCGGGCAGCTTTGCCTATGCCCAACATGTCTCGCTTGGTTTGATCGGCCCCACCGACCTCGCCTCGCTGCCTGTGCACCCGACGGAGCTTTATTCCTCCGTCTGTGCGTTCCTACTGTTTGTCCTCATCTCTTACCTCTATCGCTTCAAGAAACGGGACGGGGAGGTGCTGGCTACTTTTGCCGTGCTCTACTCTGTCACCCGGTTTATGCTCGAATTTTGGCGAGCGGACAATCCGCCGGTGGTCGATTGGTTCAAGGAGTGGGCAAGGCGAAACAGGGTGGACAACCTGCCTCCTTTTTGGGAAGGCCCGACCATCTCGCAGTGCATCAGCGTCGCCGTCTTTGTTCTTGCTCTTGTTTGGATCATCTACGGCCGGCTCAAAGCGAGACGGAAGCAAGCCGTGCCGGGCAAATAGCGCGTTGAGTTTTCCACCCCCGAAATGCTTTTTTCTTTTGCGGATATCCCTGCCTGCGGTATAATCCTATAGGAAGGGGGGCGTTGCGTCCCCCCTCGCGATTCCGTTTGTTGCAGAGATATTCTCCATGGTCGATCTGACGCGCACCGAGCTTTCCGTCCGGACCGAGCGCGCCGTGCTGCTCGGCGTGATCCTGCCAGACAACCAGGATACGGAGATGGAGGAGCTCCACAGCCTGGCCCGCACGGCCGGCGCGAAGGTCCTCGGCTCCGTAACCCAGCGGCGGTCCGCCTTCGATCCGGCCTGTTACGTGGGCCGGGGAAAGGCGGACGACGTAGCGGCGCTGTGCGCCGACCTGAAGGCGGACGTGGTGCTGTGCGACAGCGATCTCCTGCCGGCGCAGGTCCGCAATCTCGAGAAGCGATTGGACACAAAGGTCATCGACCGCACCGAGTTGATCCTCGATATCTTCGCCAGCCGAGCACAGACGCGCCAGGCGCGGTGCCAGGTGGAGCTCGCCCAACTGGAGTACAGCCTCCCCAGGCTGAAACGCATGTGGACCCACCTGTCCCGGATGGAGGGCGGCATCGGAATGCGCGGCCCCGGCGAGCAGCAGCTCGAGGAGGACCGCCGCATGGTGGGCCGGCGGATCGCCAGCCTGAAGCAGGAGCTGAGGCGAATCGAGCGACGGAAGGAAAGCGAGGTCCGGTCCCGAAGCAACCAGGTGACCATTTCGCTCGTCGGCTATACGAACGCCGGCAAGTCCACGCTGATGAACACCCTCACCGGCGCGGGCGTGTTCGTGGAGGACAAGCTCTTCGCCACGCTGGAAACAAAGACCCGAAGCTGCGATCTCGGGGGCGGCAGAGAAATTTTGCTCAGCGATACAGTCGGTTTTATCCGGCGGCTGCCACACCATCTGGTGGCGTCGTTCCATGCCACCCTCGAGGAGGCGCGGCAGGCAGACCTGTTGGTGCACGTGTGCGACGTGAGCGCCCCGGACCTCTGGGACCAGATCGCCGCCGTGCTGGGGGCCCTTTCCGAGCTGGCCTGCGACAAAAAGCCGATGATCACGGTGCTGAACAAGACCGACCGCCTGGACGGCGAACTAGACCTCCCCTTGATTCGGGAGAAGCTGGAAAACTTTGTCCCGATTTCCGCGATCAACGGAAGCGGGGTGGCGGAGCTGAAGCGCATGCTCAGGGATTTCGTGGAAAGCCGCGAGGTGGAGGCCATCGTGCGCTCCGACGCGGGGGACGGACGGCTGCTGGCCTTTCTCTCGCGGAACGGGAGGGTCCTGGGGACCGAATACTCTGACGGGAAGGCAAATGTTCGCGTGCGCCTGAAGCCGAAATTCATTGCACAATTGCGCAAGTCTGGATGCGAAGTGCACACAGGGGGGATGGCGTCATGACCCGGAAACAAATCGGCGTGTTTGGCATGTTATTTCTCTGCGTTGCCTTTGTGCACGCCGAGGAGATTGCCGTCAAGATGAGCAGCGGGATCAAGATCCGGGGCACGCTCGAATCCGTATCGGAGGACGGCATTGTCCTGCGGTGGATGGGGCGCGAGAAGAAGCTGCCGTGGAGCGATCTGCACCCGGAGACCATCTATGAGATCCGAAGATCACGGCTGGATTCAAGCTCCGCTGAGGACCACATCAAGCTGGGCGATTACTGCGCAGAGAACAACCTGCCCGACCAGGCCAAAAAAGAATACCAGGCCGCGCTGAAGCTCGATCCCACATTGCGGGACAAGATCGAACAAGCCATCGGAAAAATCCCGGAGCCGTCCAGAGGAAGATCCGCCCCGAAAAAGACAAAGAAACACGAGCCGGCGCCGAAGGTGAAAGCCGCCGCAAAGGCCCCCGGTGAGAAGCCCGCACCGCCCCCGAAACAGATGACGCAGGCCGAGCTTATGGTGGCCGGGGCGGAACTGATGAAGAAGATGCACGAGGACCCGGTCAAGTATTACAACGAATGGATCCGACTGCAAAAACTTCACCTGAAGCAGGTGGAGGAGAAGCTGAATTTCAAATTCTTCACCTACGAGACGGACCACTATATCTACCACTCGACCATGAGCCCCGCCGCCACGAAAAAGATCTCAAACGGGTGCGAAGACCTCTACAAAAAGATGTCGAAGGTCTTCCGAATCGAAAAAAACGACCTGCTCTGGGCGGGCAAGTGCATCGTGCACCTGTTCGAGACGGAACAGCAGTTTATCCGGTTCGCCGTAGACATCGACGGGTTCGACGCCGGAAGCGCTCGAAACGTGGGGGGCTATTTCTCCCACCAAGGCCGGTTCGTTCACATCGCCATCCCGAAAACAAGTCGGGGCAAGAAGGGTTTCGAGGCCACACTGATCCATGAGGGGGCGCATGCCTTTCTGCAACTCTTCAACGAGGACGTGTTCATCAAGCCGTGGATTCATGAAGGGGTCGCGCAATACTTCGAGCACAATTGCTTTCCAAACGAACCGGAGTGGGCCTATAAGAAGGCAACCCTTCGGAGCAACCGCTTGTCGCTGAGCGATCTGCGCGCGGCCAAGAGCTTTATCGGCATGGACGCCATGACGATGAACAGATATTATTCCTCTTCCTGGGGCGCGCTCGACTTCATGATCCGCGCCAACCCGAAGAAGTTCGTCAAGTTCATCCGCGCCCTCAAAAAGGGAAAAACCGAGGAAGAGGCGATGAAGGAGGGCTTTCACTGCTCGATGCGCGAATTCGAACTGGCGTGGTTGGACTCCATTAGGAAATCCCGCTAAGACGATGCGCCGACATGCTTGACGTCCGACTCATTCTCGCAAAAGACTGGTCGCTGTTCTCCTCCTTTGTGGTCGCTGCTGTTGTCATTCTCTCCATGCTCTTCTTCTACCGCCGCATCGCCGCCACAGTACCCCGGCAGTGTCTTGTGCGGCTGCTCGTTCTCCGGACCCTTGCCATGACCACCCTCCTGCTCTGCCTGTTCCAGCCGGTGCTGAGCTACCAGCGACGGCTCGTGGAGAAACCGACCCTGATCTGTCTCCTGGACACGTCGCGCAGCATGAGCGTTCGCGACTTTCCCAACCTCCCCGACCGCCTCGACCGGGTGAAAAAAGCCGTGACTCGGGAGGGCGGCCTGGCGGACAAGCTGGCCACAGACTTCGATCTCGTCTGGTACTCCTTCGCCGACGTCGCCGCGCCCCTGTCCTGGCCCGACGGCATCGAGAAGTGCCGGCCCAACGGCGAAGCCACCAACCTCGTCGGCGCGGTTAAGGTCGCCCTCGGCGCGCGCAAAAAAAGCGCCATCGCCGGCGTCATCCCTTTCACCGACGGCATCGACAACAGTGGGATGGACGTAGCCCAGCAGCTCAGCGAAGAGGGCGTGCCCGTCTACCCCGTCGGCGTGGGCACGCGCCTGCGGGAACAGAGCAACTTTCGCGACATCCACGTAGTCGGCATCGACGCGAACCGGACGATGGCCCTCAAGAATGTGAACGAGGTGAATGTCCTCGTCGAGGCCATGGGCTACCCCGACCGGAAGGTCCCCGTCATCCTGAAGGAAGGAGAGCGGGAGGTCACGCGCCAGAGCCTGACCCTCGACAACAAAGAGGGAACGCAGACCATCACGCTGAAGTACACCCCCGAACACCTCGGCCAGTTGCGTCTCACCGCGTCGATCCCCGTGGACCCGGCGGAGCGGAACACAGAGAACAACTACACCACGTTCCCCATCGTTGTCCGCGATGCGAAGATTCGCGTGCTCCACGTGGAGGGCCGCCCGCGGTCGGAGTACAAGTTCCTCCGTCGGGCCCTCCAGTTCGACCCGAACGTGGACTCGCTGTCGTTCGTACGGATGGGCGAAGGGGTCTTCCTCCGGCAGGGCAGCATCGAGGACGCCAAGTTCAGCGGCCTGCCCCGCAAGAAAGAGGACCTCGAGAACTTCCACGTCGTCATCCTCGGCAACCTCGACCGAAGCTACCTGAGCGACGGTCAACTGAAACTGCTCGAAGAAGGCGTGCGCAACGGCATGGGCCTCCTGATGATCGGCGGCACGGAGTCCTTCGGCCCCGGCGGCTATGGCGGCACCCCGGTCGAGAAGCTGCTGCCCGTCTCATGCGGCAGCCGAGACATGGGCCAGGAGAAAACCCCGTTCCTCATGCGGCTTACGCCGGAGGGCGAGGAGCACCCCATCTTCGCCGGCTGCCAGCAGTTCTTCCCCACAGAAAAGCGGGTGGCCGAGCAGGCCCTGCCCGAGCTCCTGGGCTGTGTGCTGGTGGGACCTGTGAAGGCCGGCGCAACGGTGCTCGCCGTGGACCCAAAGAAGAAGGTCAAGGGCAAGCCCATTCCCATCCTGGCGGTCCAGAGCTACGGCGCGGGCCGAAGCGCCGCGTTCATGGCCGACACCACGTGGAAGTGGTACTTCAAAATGCGCGCCCTCGGACGGGCGTCGCCGTACTTCAAATTCTGGGGCCAGTTGGTCCGATGGCTGGCCGGACGCGAGAAAACGGAGCGCTCCCAGGAGGCGGGGGTTTTCGTCTATACCGACAAGAGCCTCTATCTGCCGAACGAGCGCGTAAGCGTCACCGCCCTCGTGACCGACACGGACGGGCAGGCTACGAACCTGGCCAAGGTAACAGCGGTGATCACGATCAAGAACGATACGCACAACCTACCCCTCCATCCCGTCGCCGGCCGCACGGGAGAATACGGCGGGGATTACAAGGTCGAGAGGCCGGGCACGCATGCCCTCCAAGTTACCGCGATGCTGGAAAAGAAAAAGCTCGGCGAGGCGAGAGTCACATTCCAGGTCGGCCAGCCGAATCTCGAGTTCGACCGCCTGGATATCGATGAGGACATGATGCGCAAGGTCGCCGCAGCCACGGGCGGGCGCTACTTCTCCCTGGTCACCTCCCGCGACCTGCCCGAGCACCTGGAGGACCGCTTGAGCGAGAAGCAGGAGCGGACCGAAATCCGCTTCGCCCATTCGCCTCTACTGTTCCTGCTGTTCCTGGTCTTCATGACCAGCGAGTGGGTCATCCGCAAGAGTTACAAGCTGAGCTGACGGTACAAGGATAGGGTACGAGACATGCCCGGCCATCGCGGCCCCCGGGGTGGTCGGGTGTCCGGTTTGCTTAAACTACGGCCCCACGATAATGGACCTGCTCAAGGGATTGCAGCGGCCCCTGATTACGACTCCTTTGCCGCCCCCCCGCCCTTGACAGCCTTGACGACGACCATTACTATGATGACAGCGACCGCTACACCAATAACCGCCAGTTGCCAAGTTGCCATACCAGACTCCTTCTCACAGGTGCATATTACTCCATCAATGCATCGCGGTGCTTTTCTTAGGCCCAAGCGCCGAAAAAATTTAAGCCCCTATAGTATATCATCAAATTGGGGCCAAGGCAAGGCAATTGGCAAAAAATTGGTAATGCCTCAATCACGAGGGGTGTACGCCTGCGGTTCTCTCTGGCGGCCCTTCTGCCACCGAAATCCCGCACCTGTAAAGGGTGCGGCTACAGGGCCGTGCCGAAGCTCCCCCCGTCACTGAGGCATTTCGAGGCGGAGCCAAGGAGATGGGCCGTTCATGCACAGCCAGGGGACGAGGTGGCATGTCCATCCCTGCGCCGCTTCAACCCAGCGGAACAGATTGCCACGACAGATCATAACATACGTTTCCGTCAAGGCTTGCGGCAAATAATCAACGTTCCCGGAACTTTATTGGTGTTGCAATCGAGCCAGCAGCGCGTTACCATGACTCAAAATCGCCTACAGAACACTGGGAGTAGACAGCCATGAACAGACTTTCCTTCATCGACTTTCTTGATCGCTACGGTGAGAAAAACAAACCCTCCCTCCTCTACCAGGTGGGGCAGGACTTCGGCAAATGGCAGAGGGCGTTCCGACAGAAGCTCGACGGCCTCATGGGGCCGGTCCCGGACCGGGTCGAGCCGGCGGTCGAGGTCGTCGAGTCGATCACGCTGGAGACGCACACGCGACACCTGCTCCGCATCCCGGTCAACGAGTTCACCGATCTGCCCGCATACCTTCTGGTGCCGAGCGACGTGAAGGAGGGCGAGAAGCGCCCCGGCATCCTCGCCCTGCACGGCCATGCGACGTTCGGCATGGAATCCATCGCCGGCCTCGACACGCCGGAGGTGCAGCAGTACGGTTACCGGGCCTACGGCCGGGAGGCGGTGGAGGCGGGGTTCGTCGTTCTTTGCCCGGCGTGGTGGGGGTGGCCCGGACGGGACGGCCACATCGAGCGCGTCGGGAAGCGGGACAAGTGTAACGTGATCCAGATGGCCGCGGGAATGTATGGCGTGAACGTGATCGCTCTACACATTCAAGACGGCCAGGCGGCGCTCGACGTCCTGACGCAGCGGCCGGAGGTGGACCCCACGCGCATCGGATGCATGGGCAACTCCTACGGCGGACGGACAACGATGTGGGTGACAATCTGCGACGATCGCATCCGGGCCTGCGTGCCGTCGGGGTGCATGAACACCTTCCGCGAGCGATCGCTGAAGCTGTCCTCGTGTGCGCTCCAGTACCTGCCCGGGGTGCTGCAGTACGGGGATGTGCCGGAGCTCTTCAGCCTGATTGCGCCGCGCCCGATGCAGTTGATGACGGGCGAGAAGGATGGCCTCATCACCGACGCCGACCGCGACGCCATGATCGCCACCGTCCGGAGGGCGTATGAAGCGGCGGGGGCATCCGACAACCTGGACTATGCCCTCCACCCCGGCGGCCACATGCTCGTCTGGGACCTGGCCGAGCCGTTTCTGAGAAAGCACTTGGGGCTCGATGGATAGAACATCCCTGCGCTGGAAGATTCTGGTTCTGGTTTGTGCGACGGTCGGGATGCTCGGCTGCAGCGCTCTGAACCAGACCAATCCCTTCTCGGAGAGCCATGAGTGGTTTGGCGAGGGGCTTCCGCTTTTGCGAAAGGTCAGTGATCGACTCTATGTGGGGGGCCAGCCGTCGAGCGCCGGGTTGGCAAAGCTAAAAGGGATGGGCGTCAAGACGGTGATCAATGTCCGGGAGTCGAGGAGCGCCGACAAGCGCGACCGGAGGGCATGTGAGGAGCTGAGGCTGACCTACGTCCCGATGCCGACGCCGTGTGGCGGGCCGTTGTCGGATGGAACGGCGGATACATTTCTGGAAATCGTCCGCGACCCGAACCGCACGCCCGTGTTCCTTCACTGCATGACCGGGCGCGACCGGGCGTCCACCTTTGCCGCGCTCTATCGCATTGCCGAGGAAGGATGGACTGCAGACGAAGCGTATGCGGAGATGATTCGCAACGAGTTCAATGCCGGGCTCACCGACCTCTCGCAGTATGTCTATGATTTCGCGAAGCGGAAGCGGGCGGCGCGAACATCGACGGAGGAGGGCGCGATTCCGTCCAAATAGTCAGGCAGAAATCCCTGCCTCGACGCCCAATGTAGAAGCGGCACCCTGCCGCTCCAGAAGAGGCTGGAAGCCTCTTCTACCTTTCCTGTGGTCTCCTGATAACAATCCAATCACGACCGCTTGTCGAGCTGCCGGCATAGATAGGCGGCGATCACCTTCGCGCCGTCAATGAGGTCTCGGATCGCAACCGTCTCGTCGTCGGAGTGTGCCGCATTCTTCGTGCCCGGACCGAAAAGGACAGTGGGCGTTCGCCCATACTGCGCAAGATTCGCGCCGTCGGCCCAGGCGGACATGATCTTCACCTCCGGCGCCCGGCCCAAGGCCGTTTCATGCGCTGCGCGGATGTCCTGGAGCAGGGGCGTATTCTCCGGCGTCTCGAAGGGGACCAGGTCCTTCACCCACTCCACGTTGGAGGGGTGCTCGCGCAGCCACTCGTCCGACTCATCGGCTGTGTGGATCGCGTCCTCAAAGGCATCGCGCACGGACAGCCCGCCCCAGCCGAACCCGGCTTCGTCATTCGCGACGGCCTCCTCGATGCGGTAGACCATGTTCAAGCTCAGTGTCGCGCTGCCGGGCACGACGGCGGGGTGTACCCCGGCGTTGAAGACGCCCAGGTTCACGAGGCAGTCGGGGTACTTCGCCTCACGCTCGGCCTTGAACCGGTCGATGCCGCCCTTGACAACGAGGGCCTTGTCGATGGCATTGACGCCGCCCCGCGCGGCGTGGCCCGACCGGCCGTGAATCTTCACATCAGCCGTCAGGCATCCCTGGCACCCGCGCATGACGATCAGCTCGCTGCCGTCGATAACGACGGCTTCGTCGCCGGTGTATCCCTCCAGGACACAGGCCAGCGTCCCCGCGCCGGAACCGCTGCACTCCTCGTCCACCACGCTCTGGTGGACGACGGTCCCGGACAGGGCGTCGGAGAATTTCAGTGCGGCCTTGATGGCGATGATGCCCATGGCCATGCCGCCCTTGTCGTCGCTCGATCCCCGGCCGTAGATTTTCCCATCCTTCACGTCGGCGCAGAAGGGGTCGAAGGCCATGCCGGCCGCGCCGACGGTGTCCATGTGGGAATTGAGGACGATCCGCCTGCCGGGGCCGAGGTCGAACTCGGTGACCAGGTTCGGGCGATCCTGCCAGCTTCGTCCCTTGGGGCCGATGACGCCCATCTGTTTGTAGATGTCCGGCGGGGGCTCGAAGAGGCGCGTCTTGCCGCCCATTCCTTCGAGGATGGGTTGGATGAACTCTTGTCCATCCTTCTCCAGGCCGGTGGGCTCGGCGCCGGCATAGGGGTTGACCGTATTGATCTTGACGAGCTCGCGGCACATCTCGACCAAATCGTCGGTGAGGCGTTCGACCTCCTGGACCACTTCATGAACGATATCGGTCATGGCTGGTTCCCACTACTCGTCTTTGATCGGCTTGATGAAATGCACTTGCCGGATGACCTCCTGAAATCCGAGCTTGGGGTAGAAGTGCAGGCCCACGTCGTTGCTCGCAAGCGTTTCGATCCGGGCGTATTCCATTCCTTGCTCTTTCAGATAGGCCTCCGCCGCTTCGGCAAGCTTCCGGCCGATGCCCTTCTTTTGGTGACCGGGCAGGACGGAGAAGTTGGGGATGCCGCCGATCTTCGTCTCGGGATCGACGCGGGTGCTGATGTAGCCGACCACCTCGCCCTCCTCCTCGGCCACGAAGATGCCGCTGGCGTTGGCGTCGATGTCGGCGTCCACGTGGCGTTTCTTCCGCCAGCGCCAGTCTTTCCCGTTGATGACGCCATACATCTGCTCGGTGTGGTATTCCAGGGAGACACCCTCGAAGCAGATGGCCGTGATTTCCTTTAGGACCTCGCGGTCGGATTCTTTGTATTTGCGAATGATCACGCCGTTATCTCCATCATTACCATTTCGGCAGGATACGCTCAAACAAGTTTGAGCGTGTCTTTCGGCAGCACGACCTGCATGCATCCTACATCATCGGTTCCTTGAAGAGCATCGGGTTGCCCCAGGTGCAGCTTCCGCAGTGCCAGGATTGCCCACCGCCGACGCATTTGAGCGTCAGCTTCTTGACGTTCTTCACCTCCACATCAATCACCTGCGGCGGCGCATCGCACTTGATCCACTCGGTCTTGTAGAGCTGTCGGCCGTCGCCGAGGACGACGAACTGGAGCTCTTCATTTTTCTTCCTCGCCGCCGGGAATTTGGCCCGGCCCTCCAGGCACGCGCCGGCCTCCACGCGGAACCGGTCGAACCGCCCGGCGATGTTGAACTCGACCACCGACTGGCTGATGGCGTGGGGCCGCACGCCAAGACCGCGTTTGTAGGTTTTCTTGCCGATACTGAGCTCATGGCCGAGAAAGCTTCTGTCGAAGCTCACGGGGCCTTTGTGCTGGGCAATCTTAGTCGGCAACAAATCAGTGAGGCACATCTCTGTGACATCGGCCGGAGGCTCGGTGTATTTGGGAATCGTCCGCGGCCGGGACTGTTTCCGTGCCGCAGGATCGCCGCGCCACTCCGTCGCCGGGCAGCGCTTCCAGTCCCCGTCGAAGAAACCGACAAGGAGGAAGGTGTCGGGCGAGCGGGTGCGGCCGTCAAAGATGCCGTAGTCGAACCAGTTGCGGTTGTCGTAGGGGCCCCACATAAACCAGTTGCCGAAGCGGGTGTTGATGTCGATCATGCCCTTCCATGTCGTCGCGGCGAAGACCGCCACGCACCGATTCGGGTTGAGCGGGTTGGGATAGCAGAACTTCGTGCCCAGGTCTTCCCCCTGGAACACGTCGTTGTCAAAGATAATCTTGTTGCTCGTGAACTTGATGGGCAGCTTGCCGGCAATGCGGCCGGTGATGAGGTTGGCCGATGGCCGGCCATAAAGGATCAGGTTGTAGTTCCGAATGTCCTCCGGGGTGACTTCCGTGTCGGCCTTCATCCGGCACTCGCTGTGATAGAGCCGTTTCCAGTCGTTGGCGAAGAACTCGGCTTGCTCTTTGATAATCTTCCGCTCCATCGCCATGTTGGCGGTAGTGCCATACACGATCATGAAGGGAGACATGAACAGGTCCTCGATGGGTCCTTCGACAGTTGGCCGCTTTCCGCTATTCACTGGACGCTCGTAGGAGACAATCCAGTTGTCGGTTTCTCTCTGCTGAAATGTAAGCAGCTTGCTTTTGGGTTGGTTGCCCTTGTGCGCGAGGACGTTGTTGATCGTGACTTGAATCTCGCGCGGGACGGGGCACTGGCTCAGGTCGATGGTGAAGTTCGCCACGTTGCTCGTCTTGATGTCGATCTCGCCGGTTTTGCCGGCCTTGCCCTCGATCTCGCCGAACTGCGCACGCTGGATGAATTGATTGATCGAAAGCCAGTAGGCGCCGGGATAGCGCAGTTGGTTGGTCCGGTAGCGGACCGTCTCGGGGCGGGGTTTGCGCCTCTGCTTGAAGAGCCACTCGCGCTGCTTCTTGCGGATGGAACCGGGCACGCTGTGGCCGGACTTGGGGTCCTCCATATAGGTGCAGTCGTAGCCGAGGGCCTTCAGCTTTCCGGTCATACTTCGGGCATGGCCCACCGGCACGACCTCATCCTTTGCGCCGTGCCCGGCGAAGGCGGGGACATTGATGAGGTTCTCCGCGTAGGAGATCGGATCGATCTCAGCCGAGATATATATGCCGAGCGAAGTGAATGGGTCCGATTCCTTATCCGAGAACACGGCCTCCGCGAATTGGCCGATTTGTTCGATTGGGAACGGCACGCCGGCGTCGGCATTTTTGGGCTTATAGGGATCCTCGCCCCTGCCCCACCCCCAGTTCCACCCCCATTCCTTGATCCACACCTTGTGATTGGCATTGCCCGAGTTGGGGGCGATGGCGGCAAACATATCGGGGAAGCGGGTCCCCAGCGCCCACGATCCCGTCCCGCCCATGGACCCACCGGTGATGTAGACGCGGTTGGGGTCGATGTTGTAGTCCTGCTGCACTTCACGGATGGAGGCGAGGACGGCCTGCTCGGCGACGAAGAAGTAGTCCATGCTCCCGCGCCCGTGGGGGCTGACGGTGATGCAATCCTTCGACGCACCGTAAAGCTTGCCCAGGAACTTTCCCCACCCGCCGTGGCCATGGAGGCGGACAAGGAGCGGGAAGGGCTTGTCGCCTTTGTATTCCTTCGGCACGGCGACCCAGTAGGGCTGGATGGTGCCGTCGATCTCCGACCACGTGCCCTTGAGCATGGCGCCGCGCTTGGCGGGGAAGGGATTGCGGCCGGCCTGGAGGTCGGCGATGTCGCCCTCGGCATGGTTCTGGAGCCGGTGGATGGTCTTCACCGAGGCCCGAGCGCCGCGGTAGGGCGGGCCGGGGATCATGCTTTCGATGTACATCAGGTTGCACTCGGCCCATCGGCACTCGCGCCGGAGGCGGCCATCGTCCTTCGCCCTGACTTCCTCCAGCATGGCACGCAGGCGCTGTTGGTTTTCGTGCAGCGCGGCGAAGGTGGGGGCGTTGCCGACGGCAAGCTCCCGGTAGATGCGCGCCGTTTCCTGGGAGTATCGCAAATGTGAAATTTCACCGCGCCGGACGGCGAGGGTCATGGCGAAGATGTGGATGCGCTGGTCGTAGGGGAGCTGGATGCGTTTGAGCTTCTTGTCGGGATCGACGGAAATCTCCTGGATCCAGATGTGGCAGGCAACGTTATCTTCGACCATATCCCCCTTCGCCTGGTCCCAGGTAAAGCGATGGTCGAAGCGGAAGCCGGTGATTTCGTTGAACTGCGGGTCCTCGCACCAATCGGAGAATCGCAGGGGGACCTTTTCCTCCCCGTCGTCGTAGAAGAGCCTCAGCTCCGCCTCGCGGCGGCCGTTCTCTGCGGCGCCAAGGACGTAGAGCTTCTCGCACCGGGTGGGGGGAAACTCGATCTTCTGCCCGGAGCAGGCGATGTTGTTCTTCGCACCATCCTCTTTGGGAGGGAAGAGGAAGTGAACGCCCGATAGGCTGCGGCAGGCGAAGGCCTGACCCGTTTTCGGGAGATCCTCGCCGGGGTACCCAGAACCGGGGATGCCGGCGCGGTGGTCGGGGCAGTCGAAGTTGGTGTTAGCCCGGTTTTCTGGCAAGCAGATGCCGTCGTTGTTGAAGGATTCGCTCAGGTTGAGAGGCATCTGGGAGAGGATGGGCCAGGGCTGGGTAGCCGTGTAGAGTTTCCACAGCAGAAATACTCCCACACACAGCCCCCCCACGATAACGAGAGAGACGGTCCACACGATAGACCTCGTCCGGCTGCTGCCTGGTGTGTTCTCGGTTGGAGTGCCGGGGGATGATTCCATCAAAATCCTCTCTCCATGCGGACGCGCCGCCCTCTACTTCCCCAGTGCCTGGATCAGCTTGTTCGCTGCGGCGAAGATGTCTTTCTCCAACCCCGCGCCGTAGGGACCGCTGATCGGTTTCCTGGCATACATGTATGAGCTCGCCTCATAGCCGCCTTCTGCCAGGATATGCGATGTGGGGATGTAGTTCAAGGCCGCATGGCTGTAGCCGTGGCACCAGAGATTCAGGTCGGGGTAGTACTTCTCCAGCAGTGTGGCATACTCCGATACGACCTCGCCCTGCAAAAAGAGCAGCACGACATCCTTCCCGAGCTTGAGAGCCTGCATATCGTAGGGCTGTTTGGTGATTGGTTTCTTCCCTGCGCACAGGTGCTTCAGGAGGATGTTGGCCCACTTCTTCTCTGACGATCCGCTCTTGATGAGGGCGCGAAGCTGCTTCATGGGCGGCGCCGGCTTCAGCGGCAGGCTGATGCGCGTGGCAGAGCAGCCAAGGGCGGGGGAGACCCTCTTCTTGTTCTTTGCCCCACGGATTACTGCTCCGGCCAGTTGCTCGCCGCAGTCGCGCACGTCGTCGGTAGAGCCACGGCGAAAGCCTGTGCCTTCCTCATTCACCATGCGCGGGCGAACGTCCCCGCAGCAGCCCTGCAGGTAGAGCGACGGACACTTCAGGTCGCGCCGGATCGCGGCGCGCGCCCATCCGGCGAAATCGGCGGAGATCTCGTAGTCGCCGCAGACGTTCATGTGGCAGTTGTAGGTGTAGATGATGCCCAGACGCCGGCCGTTCTTCGCGGTGAAGACAAGGCCGCGCACGCGCTTGTCCACCGGCACTTCGTAGTTCGGCGACATGGTCATCTGCCCCTCTTTGAACCGACGGCGATAGACATTGAAGTCGGCGGCGTCCTCGACGCAAGAGACGGAGCAGGTTTTCATCGAGGCGATGGCGTCGGCAATGGCGCCGTCAAGCGCCGGCAGGAGCGTCTTCGCATACTCTGTGTTCTTCTCGTTCCATTGGTCCGACGTCCGCCTCGGCTCGGGGGCGGAGTGGGTATGGGTGGCATGGAAAATCATGTCCATCGGAGCGATGCCGAATTTCTTCGACAGCGATTGTCGCGCTTTCTTGATGAGGGATTCATCAATATAAACCAAGTCGAAGGAGCAGAGCATGACCCGCCGCTTGCCCTGTCCGATTACCGCCGCAACCACGGCCAAGGGGTCGCGGATGCCTTCCGCGCCATGATCGCGAAAGCCGTACCCGCCCTGGAAAATGCCCAACTTGGGTGTGATGTCCTGTTCCGCCATGCCGAATTTCATCGTGGTTCTCTCTTTCGCTGCGGGTCCTGTACTCTACGAACGTGAGGCAGACATTCTACCCCGTTACGGAACGATCCTCAACCGAAAAGACACATGCTATTGCCGCAACTCCCTTTGCATTTTCCCTCCGTGCCTCCGGAGAAGGTCCTTTATTTCGTCCTTCTTGGCGTAGTCGAGGGGAGTGGCGCCGGTGTTGTCTGCGGCGTTGACGTCCGCGCCTTTGGCGAGGAGGAGCAGGAGGATGTCCTTGTCGCCGACAAACGCCGCCGTGTGCAGCGGCGTCTGCCCCTGCTCGCCCTTGGCGTTCACATTGGCGCCATGTGCGATGAGGAGCGCCGTGAGATCCTTGTCGCTGCGAAGGGCCGCTTGGTGAAGCAGGGAAAGATCATCGAGCGGCGCCACGTTGGGATTCGCCCCGGCCTTCAGGAAGAGTTTGATGATCTCACGGTCGTAGTTCAAGACCGCCGCGTGCAGCGGCGTCCAGCCATCGGTGCGCTCGGCGGAGGGGTCGGCGCCGTGGCGGAGGAGGATCCGGACGATGTCCCGCCGCATCTCCTGCGCCGCCTCGTGCAGGGGCGTCCAGCCGTCTTCGTCAGCCACGTTTACGTTCGCTCCCCACGCAAGCAAGACCTCCACGACATCCTTCCTGCCAAACCCCACGGCCCAGTGGAGGGGGGTCATCTCGCGCGAGTCCACCTGGGAGGGACGCACCCCGGGGATGTCGGACAATCGGGCGTTCGGGTCGGCGCCGCGCCGCAGGAGTTGGCGGATTCGATTCGCGTCCGGATTGGCCTGGCTGACGAGGTCGATGAGCTGCAGGTTGAGATCGTTCTTGTTGAAGAGGTCGTGGAAGGTCCAGAACCGCCCCCGTGCGGCATCGTGCACCAGGATGGCGATGGCGATGAGAATGAGGGCCGTTGCGGCCAGGCGTCGCATGTCGTTCCTTGGTTCTTGGCAATCAGTTGTTGGCTCGTATACTCCATTTTATCACATCCAAGCCGCGAGGCCCAATCGAAACCGAAAGGAAAAAGCTTGAACTCCTTCGCAAATACGGATAAACTGGCGACCATGCATCCGCGGAGGGGGTGAAATGTCCAGTGTCTCGCAGAACGCACAAGGCCCGATGAAATCGGCCGTGCTCCTCAACGTGAAGACGGGCCGAGAGTACGTGCTGGACGATGTGACCACACTCGGACGGCTCCGGAGGTGTGATGTCGCCATCGTGGACGAGAAGGTGTCGCGCTATCACGCGCGGATCATCCGCTCCGGCAAGACCCATGTGATCGAGGACCTGGAGAGCAGCAACGGCACGTACGTGCAGGGCCGGCGGGTGCACGACCCGGTCCCCCTGCGGGACGGGTATCGGATCGTCATCGGCGACGCGACCTTTTGCTTCAGCCTTCGCAAGGCGGCGCGGCCCAAGGCCGACGCGGAGCGCCCCAGCGTGCTCCTGGAGCGCGGGCTGAAGCCGACCACTCGCCACACCATGAAGGCCTTCGGCTACAGCCTCCTCGACGAGAGCCTTGCCACGGACGATACGATCGACATGGCCCGGCTTCGGTCCCAGGCCAGGCGCTTCCGAGAGGTCATGCGCAGGCTCCAGTCCCAACGGGGTCTCGATGCGCTCATCGAGGAACTGGCGAAGCAGCTCATGCAGGTCTTCCAGCCAGCGGACCATTCCATCGTGGCATTGCGCGAGCCGGAAGCGGGGATCACGGTCTGTGCGGATGAGCGGCGGGACCCCAAGGACCGAGAGCCGGTGCGGATCGGCCGGCCGGTTATCGACAAGGCGATGGGGGAGGGGATGGCGTTCATCACCGAGGAGGGGATCGGGGACAGGCGTTCGGAAGGGGAATCGAGCCGAGAGCGGATCTTCCGTGTGGCCATGATCGCCCCGCTGATCCTGTCCGAGCGAACGATGGGGGTGGTGTACGTGGACGGGCTGACGCCGACCTGTCGCTTTGGGCGGCGCGATCTCAGCCTGGTCGTCGCTATCACCAACGAAGCGGCCCAGTTGATTGACGTCATGCAGCTTTATGAGCGTACGCGACAGGAGCGGGACCGGCTACGCGAGGAGAACAAACGGCTCCGGGTATGCGTTCCCGGGGGGCACGACTTTGGCAGGATCGTCGGTCCCTCGCAGGGCATCAAGCTGGCCCTCGGCGAGGCGCGGCGGGCGAGCCGCACGGACGTGGGGGTGCTCATCCACGGAGAGGCGGGGACCGGCAAGGGACTGTTTGCCCGGACAATCCATGAGAACAGCAAGCGCCGGACCGGCCCATTTGTCCGTGTGGATTGCGCCGCTGTGGATCGGGATGTCTGCGAAGAACGGTTCTTCGGCCAGGAGCGAACGGGAAGGGAAGGGAAACCGGAGAAGGGGTTCCTTGAACAGGCAAACGGGGGCACGCTCTATCTCGAAAACGTGGCCGACCTGTCGGCGGAGGTCCAGGTTCGTCTGGCCGACGTCCTCCAGGTTCGTGCCCTGCGACGCGTGGGCGGTGTGACACCTGTCGCGGCCAATGTGCGCATCCTCGCCGCCACACGGGAGGACCTTGAACAGGAGGTGAAGGAGAACCGATTCAACAAAGACCTCTACGTTCTGTTGAGCGCGGCGCCGATTGCGCTTCCGCCGTTGTCGGAACGGTTGGAGGACCTCCCCGCACTGGCACGGCATTTCTGCTCCAAGCTGTGCAAGGAGGTGGGCAAGTCGCTGAAGGGATTCACCTCCGACGGGATCGAGGCGCTCGAGGAATACGCTTGGCCGGGAAATGTGAGGGAGCTGAGGAACCTGGTAGAGTGCCTTATTCTGGGCGCAAAGCCGGGATCGTCCATCGGGCGGAGAAACGTGGGACCTTTCCTTGAGGCAAAACGGCGGGTGCAAAATTATTTTCTGGCACAACGGGGTGGCAAGGTGTCATAATGTTCTTGTTGTAATGTGGTTAGCCCCCCCTTGTAAGGAGGAGACTCCTGAAGAAACATGCCGTTGACTTCCGGTTTTGTGTGTGATATAATACGGCCACATGGACGGGGTGCGCATAGGGTACGTCGCAAAGATCACTGGGAAAGGAGTTAGCCATGAGCGACGAACCTGAATTCCGTCCGGAAGACGCAACGGGGCAAAAGAAATCTCGGTGCCGTCTTGGCATCCTGAGCATGATTCTGCTCCTCCTGATCGCGGCCGTGGTCTACTTCCTGTATTTGAAGCGCCAGGACCCCACCTTCCGTGTGGTAGATATTCCCCGGCACATCTGGACCGGCACAAGCAGAGAGGACCCCGTCACACTCGGGCGAAAGGTGACGTTCTTCTCGATCAGTCCTCTGACCGCCCCTTACCTCCCAAACGGCGGCCACGCCCCGCAAGGGATCCGGAGCACAGTTTACACAAAGATCGGGTCCATTGCCGTCGCCGCCGCCGGGCGACTGGATCTCCATCTGTATGAATACGACAAACGCGCACCCAGTGGCAAGGGACGGCAGGTCTATAGCTGGACCGACCTCAAGCTGCCCGACTCGGCGGAGTGGGGGCGTTGGCCTCTTGGGGGATGGAAGGTCTCGCTCGCCTGGAACAAGTGCCCCAAGGCAAACACCGTATGGGTGGAAGCGGTTTACACCAATCCAACGGGGAGGATGTTCGTAGCGGGCCAGGGGCCCATCCAGATCTCCGGCTGATCCGTCACCGTCTCAGACGTTGTCGTCATCCGCGACCAGGCGCTCGATATTCCGGTAAAAGATTTTCTCTTTGGCCTCCTCACCGATATTGAGCGCCTCTATTCTGGCCACGTAAACGATCGGCTCACAGATAATGTAGTCTGTGGCAAAGAGAATTTTTTCCGGTCCGGCCTCACGGAGGTATGCCTCCAGGATCCCCGCTCGGCTGACATCCGACCCCGAGATGTCAATGTAGATGTTCGGATGCTTCGCCACCGCCTCCACCCTCACGGTATGCTCCTTTGCTCCTCCCAGGTGAGAGAGGACAAACGATGTCGCGGGGCGCGCGCCCGCTTGTCTTCTCAACGTCTCCACGTCCGCGGTATGCATTTGCACGGTCATACCGAGGTCGCAGGCGGCATCGAGAATCGTCTCGAATTCGTCCGTGTCGTACGAATACCCGCCGAGATAACCACACAGCTCGCCGAGCCAGCGGACGGCGTGCCTCTCTCGCATGGTCCGAAGCTCCGCAACGGCCTCTTCAACGGAACTCGGGTGCACCTGGCACGCGCCGATGAACCGGTCGGGACGCCCGGCCACAGCCTCCAGCATCTCGCGGTTGCCCGCGCGGCACTCGGCCATGTTCTTCGCCCGGGTGCTGCGCGTCGAGGTGATCACCGCCTTGTCGATGCCGGCCCGATCCATCTTTGCCAGCACCTCGTCAAGGGTCGTCGCTGTCGGCCAGCCGAAGTTGTCGCCGTCGGCCGAGGGGATGTGAATGTGCGCGTCGATAATCATGACCGGTCCTGTATCCGAGCCGGTACAGCGGTCTCCATGCCTGCGGGAAAACCGCACCCGTAAAGGGCGCGGCTACAAATGCCGGGTTTCCGGACAGGCTCTCAGCCCTTCGACAGTATCTCCGCAATCTTGTCCAGAATCTTCTTCTCCCGGAGGGTCGAGCTTTTCGTCAGCTCCCATGTGGGACCGGCGTCGGGGTACATGAACAGGGTCTTCTCGTAGAGGTCGATGTGGACCTTTGTTCGCTGCTTGTCTATCTCCTCCACAACGGCATGAATGCTGAACTCGCACCGGCATGGCTTCTCCTTGCCGTCTTTGTCGTCGCGATAGCGATACGTGTCCGACTCGCCCTTGATGTAGTCGGAGATCAGGTATCCCGACTCGTCATCCTCAACGACAAGCTCGTACCCCTTCATGGCCTGAACGGCCGCCTTCCACGTGCGGTCAAAGCTCGCGTTGTAGGTCCGTTCTATGGGGAATTTAAGGAACGGGATACGGATCATCCCCGAGTTTGTACACCCCGTGAGCATGATCCCAACAGCCAAGAGCACCGCCGCATAACCGATTCGAGGCGACTTCACCGCATCGTTCCTTTCGTGATTATGAACATGGCCTCCAGGGAAGCGCTCCATCAGTGGCACATCAGACACGCCTTGTTGAACTGCCCACACTGGCGCTCCAGCCAGAACAATATATATGGAAAGACCTCGACGCTCGCGTGCTTCCCAATCACAAGATCATCGTGACCGTAATTCTCCTTCGACCCGTTCGCCGTGCAAAAGAGCCGGAAGGTTTTGTCCTCCGAGCTCACGCGGTTGTAAGCGTACCGCACCACCTCCGGCGGGGCCATGTAGTCCACCAAGCCGGCCACCAGGAGGATCGGCACCTTCACCTTCGTCAGGTCCTTCGTGTAATTGATCTTCCCGTCGGCCGACAGCATCTGGCCCTTCTCGAGGAAGGTATCCATTTGCTCATGAACGCCGATCGGTGCGTCTTCCACCACGTAGAGCCGTTCACGGACGAGCGTGCCGTAGGTCATGTTCTCGTAATTGTGGAAGAGCTGATACTGCGGCACCTCGGCGCGCTTGCCCAGCGGGCCGAAGAGCTGGCTCGGGGCCTTCGTGCCGATGAACGCCGAAGCGAGCTTCAGCATATTTTTGTTCTTGACCGTATTCTCCAGAATATCGTTCATCGGCTTGGGCATGTACATGGGCGACGCGATCGCCACGAAGGCATAGATGTTCTCCGGCTTTTCCGTCTCCAGGTAGGCGTACATGACCATCCCGCCCATGCTGTGGCCGATCCAGATGACCTTGTCCCGCTTGGTCGCCTTCTTTACATAATCGATGATGGCCGGAAGGTCCTTGTGGACATAGTCGTCAAAGTTGTCGGGGAGATGTTTGACATCCCTCTCGGCCACACCCTCCTTGGTTGTCTTCCGCGTGCCGCGCAGCCAGACGACCCACGTGTCGTAGCCTCGCTTGCAGAGCTGCCGCGCGAAGCTCCGCTCCTTCTCGATATTCCAAAAGTTCCCGTTGTAGGTGAACCCGTGACACAGGATCACCGGTGGGCGCTTCGTGCTGGCCTTCCGCGGCATAAAGCGATCGATGGCCAGCTTCCAGCCGTCCGACGTGGTCACATAGGCCGTATCATCGGGGGGAGGCGCCGGCTGAAAAAAAATATTGGTTGCGCCGCAGCCTGAGACCATCACGCATATGGAAAAAACAAGAGCGATTTTTCGCACGACCATTGCTCACATCCATCAACTTCTGAGTCTGACTTCTGCCATAGCCTGTGTCCTACAGATAGCATCTCCGCGCAGGAATGTCAAGGCGTAGCCTTGCCCGCCTCGTCGTGGCAGCCAGCGCACTCGGCCGGCTTCAGGAGGCCGGCGCCTCCGCGCGTCTCCGGTTTCGCCATGTCCGGGTGGCACCTTTCGCATGGGCTTTCCCAATGGTCCTCGTGCAGAAACCGAACCGATGCGCGTTTCACCGGCCTGGCTTTCCCGCGGCCCCTGTGCGGGGCAATGCCCCCCCTCTCCTTCGCCAGATCAAGGATTATGTGACACTGCTTGCAGTCTTTTGACGGCTTGGTCCGGTCCATATTCTGGTGGCACTCCGACCCGCCGCAATCCTCATGTGTGGCGGATCGAACCGCACCCTTCACCTCCTGCACCCCATGGCAGTGCCGACACGTGGACTCGCCCTCCTTCAGGTCGAGCAACGTGCGCACGACCTCAAGATGATCGCCATGCGGGTTCTTCATGTTCGCATCCACCCGCTCCATCGGCGGGGCCTTGGGGCATGGCAGGTGGTAGAAGTGGCACGACTGGCACCCCGCCCGGAACTTGTGCGCCGTCCCCTCAATGTTCTTCCTGTGGCACTCCAGGCAAAGGCGGTCATCCACCGGCAGCGTCGCACTCGCCGCCCTCCCGCGATGCTCCGTATGACAGGCATCGCAGGGCGTCCTCACCTCCGGTGGGACGTGCGCCTTTTCATTTCGCACGGAGACGTGACAGTCCCCCGACGAGCACTTCGCCTTCCGGACGGCCGTCCGACTCCACGGCACATGGCAGGATCGGCAGTCCGCCTCAAACCCGGAGTGCGCGGCACAGAGACGACCATTCATGTGGATCTTCTGGTAACCGAGCCCCCCCATCGCCAGGAGCACCACGGTCGTCAACGCAAACGTTGATAGAAAAACCCACTTCAACATGAAATCCGATCATCAATAATATAGAATCGAAAGCACGTGGACCGCCAGTGCGCCGACCAGCGCACCCGTGAATGCGACATGCAACATCAGCGCCGCCGCAATCAAGCGGATCAGAACCGCCGCCTTCGCTCCATCGTCGCCCCCCGTGGTTTCGACGCGAACCAAGACCCTCGGGCCGATGACATACAGCAGACTCAGCAGCCCGCCGCTCAGCACCGTCGTGAGGGCCAAAACCGCCGTTACCGTGGCCAACGCCCCCAAAAACCGGAAACCGGCATGAAGCACAATCAGAAGGACGACCAGAATCCCCAGATACTGGTGCGCCAAGAGCCAGTTTTCCAGCCGGCCGGGATGTTCGCGCGGCACGAGCTGCAGCACCGTCCTCTGGCCATCCGCCAGCAGTTCCACGCGGATCTGGCGCGCAAGTCCCGCTTCTCGGACCGCGGCCCTCGCGGCCTTCACGAGGCCCGCTGTCGACTCGCCTGCCTTTCGTCCGGCTACTTGGAGGTCGGCGACTCGCTCATTCAGTTCGGCCAGCCGCCTCTCCCGCTCCGGGTCGATGCGCCCCACGGTATCTTGAAGTCGCCTCAAACCCACCTGGCGTCGCACGCCATAGCACGACGCGAAGACGATCACCAACGCCGCCAGGATGCCGAGGCTTAAGCCTTGTAAGGTGCCTCCGATTCTCGGCTCTGCGGCGGCGCTCTCGTACACACCGACGGACACGAGGCCCACGGCAATCGTCAAGACCAGCCATCGCAGATGCAGGAGCAATCGAGGCGACAGGCGGGAGGTCATTTCTTCACCGTGACTTTCGCGAACAGGACACCAGGCGACACGCGCTGGAGCGCGCCGGTCGGACAGTTGTAGACGCACGGCGCGTACGGCCGATCGCGGCACAGATCGCATTTCACGGCTTTGCGGATCTTCTTGCCGGTCTCCTCCTCCGCGCCGACTTCGACAATGGAGATGTTGCCAAAGGGGCACTTCTTCGCGCAGAACCCGCAGCCGACACAATTTTCGCCAAAGTGGATCTCGCCGTGCTTGTCCCGGCTGATGGCCCCCCGCGGGCACAGCATACACGCGGGATCGCGGCACTGCCGACACGCCGTGGCGATAACGTAGTCCGCGAAACGCTCCCCCTCGCGCCGCAGCCGCGCGCTCCCCCGCACCACCCGGCAGGCCTCGACGCAGTTGTCGCACCGGATGCATCGGTTCAGGTCGATGATCAGCACCTCGCTGCTGTCGATGAGTCCCTCCATGAATTTCAGCCGTTCGGCGCGCTCGGGGTCCTTCTCCAGCTCGATGTTCTCCGCCTCGCGCTCGGCGATGGTCCGTCTGATCTTTGCTGCAATGTCGGAATGCGCGGCGAGAAACCCCTCGAAGGCGTCTTTCATGATCTGGAGGGTCTGCGTGGGGTTCACGGCGACGACGCTCGCCATTCGCTTCTCGTTCTTCACCAGGGCCATCTCGCCGAAGCAGGCCCCCCGCTTGAGGTAGGCGAGAATTTTTTCCTCGCCCCCTTCGATGACGACCTTCACGATCCCACTCAATACAAGATGGAGCGAATCGCCCTCCTCGCCCTGCTTGAAGATCACCTCGCCCCGGCCGTATTCTCGAACCTTGCCCCTCCTTCCCAGCTCGTCCAGGCCGCGTTCGCTGAATCGCGAGAAGAACGGCACCAAGCGCAGCCCATACCGGACGGCGCGCCGGCGGTGGGTGTAAGCGAGCATCGCTCCGAGCTCGGCCGATTCCTCCACGAGGGCGGTGAACCTTTCGCCGGGGATGGACAACAGCACGGCTCGCTCGCGGGCCGTCACCGTATAGGCATTCGGCGCGTCCGATCGGACGTCGGTCCGTCCGAAGAACGTGCCCGGGCCGTATGTCGCCAGTTCCACTTTCGCATTTGCGTCGGTTCGCGCTGTCGCCTCGGCCAGGCCCGAGAGGATGACATAGAGGGACGTGTCGTACTCCCCCTGCCGGCAGATGACGCCGCCGGGAGCGGCCTCGATAAGCTGGACCTTCTCGGCCAGCGAACGGAGCGCGGCATCGGACAGGTCTGCAAAGAGCGGGATCTCCTTCAGCAGGTTTTCGGGCTTCAGGGACGCAAAGAACGGGATGTCCACAAGCCCCTTTGCGAGTTCGCTGATTGTCTTGCCATCGAAATCCATGGCTACAACCTGACCAGTTCCTCACGCAAGAGGTTCAGGGCGGCCTTTGAGGCCCTGTCCTTCACCATTTCTCGATCCCCCCACAGCCGAAGTCCCTTCGACGTGGTCCCCAGCCTCGACACCACGGCGATGAAAACGAGACCGACCGGTTTCTTCTCGCTGCCCCCCCCGGGCCCGGCGATCCCCGTTGTGCTCAGCCCGAGGTCGGCCCCTGCGCGCTTCCGCACACCCTCGGCCATGGCGCGCGCGACCTCATCACTCACGGCGCCCCGCCGCTCGATCAGCGCGGCGGGCACGCCCAGGATCTCAACCTTGGCCGGATTGCTGTAGGAAACGACATCCTCAAGAAGATGGTTCGATATGCCGGGAACGTTCGTCAGCCAGTGACCGATGAGACCGCCCGTGCACGACTCCGCCACGGCAAGGGTAAGGCCCTTCTCCGCCAGCAGCCCGGCGACGGCCACCTCCAGGCCCCCTTTGCCCTCCATGAAAACAGGATCGCCGATGCGCCTGCGCACCTCGGCAGCGGTCTCCTTCAGGAGCGCTTCCGTGCTTTCCTCCGATTCCGCGCGGCCGACGATCCGAATGGTAATGATCCCCTCGCTGGCCTGCGTGGCGACAAAGGGATTCCGCGCGGGGTCCATCAGGTCGTGCAGCTTGATGCCGATCTCCGATTCGGGCGCCCCGATGCAGCGCAGGTCCTTGGTCAGGATCGCCTGCCGTGCGGGAAGACGTTCCTTCACGTACGGCAGCACCCATTCTCCGAACATTTTCTTCATCTCGGTCGGCACGCCGGGCATGGTCATGATCTGGCTGCCGTTGTGCTCGATACAAAACCCCGGCGCCGTACCCAGGTGATTGGGGATGATCGTCGCCCCGATCGGGAACATGGCCTGGACCCTGTTGGACTCGGGCATCCGTCGACTGCGGCTGCGGAAGAGGTCCTCGATGTGCTTGAGCGATGTTTCGTCCTCAAACAATTCGACACCGCAGAGCCGGGCCACGGCCTGGCGGGTGATGTCGTCCCGCGTCGGCCCCAGGCCGCCGGTCAGGATCACGATGTCGGCCCGGCTGCAGGCCGTCGCCATGACGGCGCAGAGATCGTCTATGGAATCGCCGACGGACGTGTGAAAGCGCACGTCCACGCCGATCCGCGCCAGACGTTCAGAGAGGTAGGCCGCATTGGTATCGACAAGCTCCCCCAGGACGAGCTCACTGCCGATGGAGATGATTTCCGCCTTCATTTGCTAAACCTGAAGAAGACCACGTCCCCATCCTGGACGATGTAGTCCTTGCCCTCCAGCCGCAGTTTGCCCTTGGCCTTGGCTTCTTTCATCGACCCCAGCTCTTTGAGATCGTTGACACTTACGACCTCGGCCCGGATGAAGCCTCTGGAGATGTCCGTATGGATCTTCCCGGCGGCCGTCACTGCGTCGTCCCCCTGACGGACGGTCCAGGCGCGGAGTTCATCGGAGACCGTGGTAAAGAATGTGGCCACCCCCAGGGCACGGTAGGCCGCGGCCTTGAGCTTGTCGGCGGCAGGTTCGGTGATGTTCATCTCCGCCAGAAACGTCCGGCGGTCCTCCTCGCTGTCGAGCGCGGCGATCTCCATCTCGACCTGCGCGCACATGGCAATCGCCTCGCCCGGCCAATCACGCGCCTTCTCCAGGATCGAATCGTTACCAACATCGCCCTCGCCGATATTGAGCAGGAGTACTTCGGGCTTCAGCGTAAGGAAGCAGTAGCTGCTCAGGAGCTTCAGTTTCTGGTCCGAGAGGCCCAGGCCGATGAGTTTGCTCCCATTTTCGAGGGCGTCACGGCACCGCATCAGCACCTCAAGCTCCTTTTTTTCTCTCTCCTGCTCCGGCGTGGACTTCTTGACCGAGACTTCCAGTTTTTCGATCCGTGCCTCAGCGATGGCCAGGTCGGCGAAGGCCATCTCGCTCTCCACCTCGTCGATATCCCGTTTCGGGTCGACGGACTGGCGGGGATGAGGGGCGGCCTCGCTCTCGAAAAGGCGCACGACATGAATCAGCGCATCCGCCTCCCGCAGGGAGGCCAGGATCCGGGAGTTCTCCTCGCGGCCCGTCTCGGAGATGATGCCGGGGATGTCCACGAAGTCGATGGCCGCATGGGTCACCTTCTTCGGCTGGAACAGCTCCTGGAGGAAATCCAGCCGCTCATCAGGCACCTTGACCGATGCAATGCGGGCCATGGTGGGGCCATGGTGCTCTGCAGAGGCCGCATCGCCGCTGAGCGTCTCGAAGACAGTCGTCTTGCCCGAAACCGGGAGACCAACGAAGCCAAGTCTCATTTTGCGTCTCGTTTCTCTAAGTGCTTTGGAGTAGGAAGTTGGCCCGTGGTGTTCGGATGCACACTTGCACGGGGCCATTTCCGATACTACAATATAGCGTCGACAGCAAGCAACATTCGGAGGTCCCCCAATGACGGTGAATCCCCCCCATTCCATCACCGCCTTTTGCCCATGTTACAACGACGCGGGCACGATTGCAAGCATGGTCCTGCTGATGGACAAGACCCTAAGCGAGCTCACAGACGACTATGAGGTCGTTGTTGTCGACGACGGCAGTCGGGACCAGAGCCGCACGATTCTTCGGCGCCTTCTGGAGAAGTACCCCAGGCTGCGGGTGATTTTCCACAAGCAGAACAAGGGGTACGGCGGCGCCCTTCGCTCAGGGTTCGCAGCGGCGACAAAAAACTTGATCTTCTATACCGACGGCGACTTCCAATATGACGTCACCGAATTGAAGCGACTCCTCCCCCGTCTGACCGATGACGTTGATGTGGTGAACGGCTACAAGATCCATCGCGCCGACCCGCTCCATCGAAAGATCATCGGGCGGATCTACCACAATCTGATGCGGGTGGCCTTCGGCTTCACGCTGAGGGACGTGGACTGCGACTTTCGCCTCATCCGGCGATCCGTCTTTGATCGCATTACGCTCACCCGCGACACCGGCGTGATCTGCGTCGAGATGATCAAAAAAATGCAGGACGCGGGTGTGCGCTTCGCCGAGGTCCCCGTGAGCCACTTTTTCCGCTCCTACGGGACGTCCCAATTCTTCAACTTCCGCCGCTTGATCCGCGTTGCGACCAGCCTGCTCGGTCTCTGGATCGAGCTGGTGTGGGTCCCTCGCCGCTCTCGCGCTTAACGTAATGCGTCGGTCACGGAGGGTGTAGCCGCAGGCTTTATGCCTGCGCTCTTCTGTGAAGGTCCTCCTGCCGTCGAAATCCCGCACCCGGAAAGGGTGCGGCTACATGCCCCTGCCCACCCTCCTCCCGTCAGTGACGTATTACCGCGTAGCGTAATGCCTCAGTGACGGGGGGGGGAACTCATGCTACGAAGGTGCATCGTCATTCCCGCGAAAGCGGGAATCCACATGTGGGAGCAACACTCCCGAAATCCTGGATTCCCGCTTTCGCGGGAATGACACCGGCGCCCCCCGTAACTGAGGGGTTACCGCGTAACGTCCTTTTCATTTGACATCGAGCGTAGGGCGTCCGTATAATCAAGTGTGATTCGGGCGGAAGGAATACGCTTGTATTGCACGCCCCACAGGTGAGGATACAGGAGGGTTGTACATGCCCGAGCTTCGGAAAGACCCCATACTTGGGCGGTGGGTTATCATCGCCAAGGAACGCGCCGCGCGGCCGACCGACTTCCGGTCCGGAACGGTGCACCCATCGGGCGGGTTCTGCCCGTTCTGCGCAGGAAACGAAGACAAGACGCCGCCGGAGATCATGGCCTATCGCAAGGACGGGAGCGCCGCGAACGGGCCCGGCTGGCGGGTGCGCATCGTGCCGAACAAATTCCCTGCGCTGCGGGTTGAGGGCGGCCTCGATAAATCCGGTATGGGGATGTATGACACCATGAACGGCGTCGGCGCGCACGAAGTCATCATCGAGTGCCCCGACCACCATTTATCCCCCGTGGCCCTCACCGACGAAAATGTCGAAGAGGTCATCTGGGTCTACCGAGAGCGCCTCACGGACCTGAAGAAGGACTCGCGTCTGGCCTACGGGCTTGTCTTCAAAAATGTCGGGGCGATAGCGGGCGCATCGCTGGAACATACGCACTCCCAGCTCATCGCCACGCCGGTCGTGCCCAATCTGGTGCAGCGCGAGATGCGCGGAGCGCGGGACTATTTTGCATTCCGTGGGCGCTGCCTGTTCTGCGACATGGTCCAGCAGGAGCTTATGACCGAGTCGCGGATCACGCATGAGACGGAGGAATTCCTTTCGTTCTGCCCGTTCGCGGGGCGGTTCCCCTTCGAGACGTGGATCCTGCCCCGGAAACACGCCTCCCACTTCGAGGCCCTGTCCCGTGCTCAGGCCAAGGACCTGGCCGTGCATTTGAAGAATATGCTGCGGAAACTGGAGACCGCCCTCGAGGACCCGCCTTACAACTTCATTATCCACACGACACCCTGGAACGAGCCCGAGATAGAAGAGTATCATTGGCATATCGAGATCATCCCCCGGCTGACCAAAGTGGCCGGATTTGAATGGGGAACGGGGTTCTACATCAATCCCATCCCCCCCGAGACGGCAGCAGAGTTTATGCGTCAAGTAGACTCATAGCAATGGCGGACGTTGATCGCGGAGAACGCACAAGCGATACGGTTTCACAACCCGCAATCCCACGTGGGAGATTCCGATGAACCTCTTGATCGCCTCATCCGAGGTGGCCCCCTTTGCCAAGACCGGCGGCCTGGCCGACGTCGTCGGTTCCCTCCCGAAACCTCTGCACAAGCTCGGCCACGACGTCGCCGTCATCATGCCGCTCTACCGCACCGTTCGGCAGAACTGCAAGAAACTGACCCCGACCAAGGCGAGAATCGAGATTCTCGTCGGGCGGGAAGCGGTGTCGGCCGCCATCATGAAATCCACCATCCCGGGGTCCCGGGCGCCGATCTACTTCGTGGACTGTCCGCAGTACTATGACCGGGATGAGCTGTACGGCCCCAAGGGCAAAGACTATCCCGACAATGCCGCGCGCTTCATCTTCTTCTCCCGGGCCGTTCTGGAGACGATCAAGGCCCTTGAGATGGACGTGGATGTGATCCACTGTAACGACTGGCAGACGGGGCTGATACCGGTCTATCTCAAAACGCTCTACAAACCAGACCCTGCACTGAGCAAGACCGGTACGGTGTTCACCATCCACAACCTGGCCTACCAGGGGTTGTTCTGGCACTGGGATATGAAACTCACCGGCCTGTCGTGGAGCCTCTTCAACTGGGGTGAACTGGAGTTCTTCGGGAAGCTAAATCTCATGAAGGGCGGCCTTGTCTTCGCCGACGTCCTTAACACGGTGAGCAAGACCTACGCCAAGGAAATCCAGACGACCGACGAGTTCGGCAAGGGCCTGGAGGGCATTCTCTGCCTGCGGTCGCACGATCTGTATGGCATCGTCAACGGCGTCGATTACGACGTGTGGAATCCCGCCAAGGACCCCTTGATCCCGGCCAATTATTCTCCGGGCAAGCTGGCCGGAAAGGGGGCGTGTAAGAAGGCCCTGCAGAAGAACAACGGCCTGCCCACTGCCGATGTGCCCCTGATCGGCATGATCGGGCGGCTCGATCCCCAGAAGGGCTGGGACCTGGTGGAGGACATCATCGACGATCTGATGAAGCGCGACCTCCAGCTCGTCATCCTGGGCACGGGAATGGAACGCTACCACAAGCTCCTGGAGCACATCGCCAAGGCGTATCCTGACAAGGCGGGGGTGAACCTGACGTTTGACAATCGGTTGGCCCACGAAATCGAGGCGGGCGCGGACATGTTCCTCATGCCATCGCGGTACGAACCGTGCGGGCTGAACCAGTTGTATAGCCTGAAGTATGGGACCGTCCCCATCGTCCGCCGGACGGGTGGGCTGGCCGATACGATCGTCGATTGCACGCCGGCGTCCCTCGATGCGCAGGAGGCCAACGGGTTCTCTTTCGGCGAATACTCCACCGGGGCCCTGCTCGACGCGATTGACAGGGCGCTCGCTGCCTACGCCGACAGAAAAGTGTGGGCCAAGGTGAGGAAGATCGGGATGAAGCAGGACTGGTCGTGGAAACGCAGCGCCAAGGAATACGAGGCCCTGTACGGAAAGGTGCGGGAGAAACATCGAGCGGAGGGAAGTTAAGGTCATGGGCGAGAAACGTATCAACCTGGCAATGGCCATCCACAACCACCAGCCGGTGGGCAACTTTCCCCATGTCTTCGAGATGGCCTACCAGAAGTCTTACCTGCCCTTCCTGGACGAATTTGAGAAACACACGACCCTCAAGACGACGCTGCACTATTCGGGCTGCCTGCTGGAGTGGATCGAGTCGGCCCATCCGGAGTATTTCAAGCGTCTGTCCGGGCTTGTGGCCGGCGGGCGGGTCGAGCTCATGGGCGGCGGGTTCTACGAACCGATCCTCGTCATGCTGCCCGACGAAGACCGCCACGACCAGATCCAGATGATGACGGACTACCTGAAGACCCATTTCAAGGCGGCAGTCAAAGGCGCGTGGGTGCCCGAGCGCGTGTGGGAGCAACCCCTCTGCGCGCCGCTGGTCGACGGCGGCGTCCGGTATATCATCCTCGATGACTTTCACTTCAAGAACGCCGGCCTATCGGGCGAAGATCTGCTGGGGTACTATACCACCGAGGACCGGGGAAGGGTGCTGGCCGTCTTTCCGTCGAGCGAGCTTTTGCGCTATTACATCCCCTTCCGATGGCCCGAGGAGCTGGTCGAGCACCTGAAGGGAATCGCCACGGAGGACGGAGACCGGCTCCTGGTCTACGGAGATGACGGGGAAAAGTTCGGTGTCTGGCCGGAGACGTATGAGCATGTCTATGGCGACCACTGGCTCGAACGGTTCTTCAAGGCCCTGGAGGAGAACGCCGACTGGATCCACCTGATGACATTGAGTGAGGCGCTCGATCACGCGGAACCTATCGGCAGGATCTACCTGCCCGACGCCTCCTACCGCGAGATGACCGAGTGGGCGCTGCCCGTCCCGGCCCAGGAGCGCTACGAGGCCGTCGCTACGCGCCTGGAAAAGGCAGGGCTTTACGACGAAGCGAAGCCCTTCATGCGCGGCGGGTTCTGGCGCAATTTCAAGGTCAAATACCCTGAAACGAACCGGATGTACGGCAAGATGCTCCACGTCAGCCGGAAGGTCCGGGAGATGAAGAGCAGCCGCAAGAAGTCCGAGGCCCAGCGGGAACTGTTCCGGGGACAGTGCAATTGCGCCTACTGGCATGGGGTCTTCGGCGGACTGTACCTCCCCCATCTGCGCTGGGCGGTCTACGAACACCTCGTCGCAGCCGAGCGCATAGCCGACGGCACATCCCGAAAGCAAGCCAAATGGGCCGAGATTGAAGCCCTTGATCTCGACCTCGACGGGAAGGAGGAAATCGCGCTCAGCAACTCGCTCATCAAGGCCGTATTCAAACCCGACACGGGCGGTCACATGGTCGAGTTCGACGTGCGCGATAAGGGGGTCAATTTCCTCAGCGTCGTGGCCCGGCGCAAGGAGGCCTATCACGCGCACCTGCTGGAAGCGGCCCAGGCCGACGACGACGGCGCGGTAAAGAGCATCCACCATATCACCGCTACGAAGCAGCCGGGGCTGGACAAGAAGCTCTGGTATGACGCCCACACACGGGACAGCCTCGTGGACTACTTCTTCCCCCAGGACTTTTCTCTTGAGGATGCCGTGGAGGGAAAGACTTCGGCCTGGGGAGATTTCGCACAAGGGTCCTATGAGGCGGGAGTAAGCCGCGCACAGGATGCCGTCGTGCTCAGCATGCTCCGCAGCGGCCTCGACCACAGCGGATCAAAGGTGGAAGTGGCCAAGACGGTCCGCGTCACCAACGCGAAGGCCGGGATGGACGTGATCTATGGAATTCGCAACACCGACACAGAGCCCATGACCACCATCTTCGGGGTGGAATTCAACCTGGCCATGCTCTCGAGCGATGAGTCGCAGCGGGCCTACCACCTTGGCGAGGGCGCCGGCCCGATCCCCTTAACCGCACAAGACGCATTCCACAACATCCGCTCCCTCGCGGTGAGGGACAGGCAACTCGGCGTGGACGTGGCATATGAGTTCTCTGTTTCGTGTGAAGTGTGGGTCTACCCCATCCAGACCGTGTCGCAGTCGGAGTCCGGCTTTGAGCTGGTCTACCAGGGATCGTGCATCATTCCCCGCTGGCCGATTGCGATCGACCCGGGAAAGAGCTGGGCCGTAACGATTCGGAAGGAGGTCCACCCCCTGGCATAGGACGAGGTCCAGGAACAGCGCCATGAGTACGAGTCCGGAAGACAAGTCATCGGCTCTCCTCGTCAGCTTCCTGAAAGAAGTGAAGCCGGACGCCATGGAGGCATGGACCGCTGAGGTGAAGGCGCTGCCCCACGCCCAGCAGCTCACGGCCACCATCGGAGAAGAGGCGTTCCAGGAGCGCATGTCCAGCTTCTACGACCTGATCGTGGACCATATCGCCAACCCGGACACGGCCATCGGCGGCGAGTTTCTGCCCCAGCTCATGTGGCAGGCCCTCGATTCGGATTCCTCCCCCACCGACATTGCGCGGGTGGAGATGCTCCTCAAAAAGACGGTGATGAGCCTTCTCGTAGCCCGCTTCGGCGCCGATTGGCGCACGCTGTCGAAGCTCTGCAGCCGGTTCGAGGCGGAGATCGACGAGGCCCGGCTGCGCACACACGAACTCTACCGCAAGTACAGCGTTGCGCGCCTCCAGGAAGTGGAGCTCCGCTCCGAGGTCTATGCGGCAGTCAGCCGAATCAGCCTGGGCATCATCTCGGCCTCATCGATGGAGAAAATCGCGAGCCTCCTTGCCAAGGAACTGTCCGGTCTGATTCGGTTCGACTGCCTTGTGATCGGCCTGCTCCGCGACAACAACGCCAACATGGAAGTACACGCCGTGCGACTTCCGGACACCCAGGGACCGCCCCGGAGCGAGATCGTCCCTCGCGGAGACCTGGTGCTCGGCCAAGCAAGCCAGCAGAAGGAACCCATTCGCATCGATGAGGTCAGCGAAAAGACGCTGGACCCATGGCTGAGCGAGTTCGGCATCCAATCGTACATCACCTCGCCTCTGCAGTTGCAGGACCAAACCCTCGGGGCGATCCTCCTCGGCGCATACACACCGCGCGCCTACTCCAACACCGACACGAACGCCCTGCGCCGTATCGCGGACGAGGTGACCACCGCCATCAACCACTTGCGCCTCACCGAGATGAGCAAGCGACGCTCCGCCGAACTGGCCATGATCAACGAGGTGAGTACCCTGGTCGGCGCCGATGTGGAGCTCCACGAGCTCCTCGACGCCGTCGCCTCCGTGGTGCAACAGACCTTCGCATATTACGATGTGGGCCTTTTCCTCGTGGACAAGGAGGCCGGCGAGGTCGTCATGAGGGGCCAGGCGGGAGCGTTCGGCGACCTCATGCAACAGGGCTACCGCCAGAAGATCGGCGAGGGAATGGTCGGCTGGGTCGCCCAGCAGGGCGAGCCACTGGTGGCGAACGACGTGACGAAGGAGCCGCGGCACATCATCGCCCACGACGCCGAGCGAAAGGGGCGGTCCGAACTCTGCGTGCCAATCAAGATTCGTGGGGAGGTGGTGGGCGTAATCAACGTCGAGTGCACCCGCCTCGCGGCCTTTGACGAGCGCGATGTCACGGCCATGCAGATGATCTCGCGAATCATCGCCGACGGGGTGGAGGCCGCGCGGCTGCGTATGGAGGCCCGCGAGGCGCAGCGCCGCCTGACCCACATGATGACCCACCTACCCATCGGCGTGGGCGCCATCGATATGAACGGCGTCTACACCTACTGGAGCACTGGCAACGAACGGATGCTCGGGTACACCGCCCAGGAAATGATCGGCAAGAAAAAACATGGCTTTCAGACCCCCGGTGGGTTCAACGTGGAGGACCTCCTGTCCGAATGCCGCACATGGGGCAGCGTCCAGATGGAACGCCCAATGCGGACCAAGGACGGCCGCGACCTGTGGGTCTACGAGGCCCTTGCCAACCTCTACGACGACTCCGGAAACCAGATCGGATTCACCGTGTGCCTGCAGGACGTAACGGAGCGCAAGCGCGCCGAGGACGAGGCCCGACGCGAACAGGAAAACCTGACCAATGTGCTCACCGCCATGGGCGCCGGCGTATCCCTCATCGACCGCAACATGCGCGTCGTCTGGGCCAACAAAGCGGTGGTGGACTGGTTCCGCCCGGGCGCCGATGTGACCGGGATGCACTGCTTTGAGCTGTACCACGGATATAGCACCATCTGCAAGGGCTGCGTCGCCCTCGAGACGTTTGACACGGGCGAGGTCCGCCGCGAGGAGCATGTCAACTACACCAGCGACGGCAAACGCAGGCACTTCCTCAGCGTGGTCACACCCATCCGCGACACAAACGGCAAAGTGACCCAGGTGCTGAAACTCTCACAGGACATCACCAATCACGCCGAACGCATGGAAGAACTCAACCTGATCCGCGAGCTGAGCGCCGTGATGCAGGAGACACTCGAGCGGGACCGAGCCATCTTTGCCGCCCTGACCTGCGTCACCGCGGGGGCCGCCATCGGGTTCAATCGGGCGTTTCTCTGGCTCCGCAACACCGAGAGCCACACCCTCGATGGCACCATGGCCGTGGGGCCTGCCAGTGCCGAGGACGCCGCGCGCATCTGGCGGAAGGCCGAAGCCGAGCGGAAGTCTCTGCGCCAAATCCTTGCCGAGTACGATACAATGGCCAACCAGCCGGAGACCACACTCAACCATATCCTCCGGTCGCTGAACTTCTCCCTCGACGACACGGCGCAGATTCCGGTCCTCGCGGTGCGCGAGAAACAGCCGATCTTTGTGGCCGATGCAGAGAAGGACCCGCGCACGAACGAGCAGATTCGCTCCGCCCTCAACCTCCAGCAGTTCGTCTGTGTCCCTCTTATTGCCCGAGGCGAGGCCATCGGCGCCATCCTGGCGGACAATCTCTACAGCGGCAAGCCCATCACCGACCAACAGATTTCCATGCTGAATATGTTCGCCGCCCGCGCCGGTCTTACCATCGACAACGCCGAGGCCTACCAGCGGCTGGAAGACAACTACCACCAGCTCGCCGAAACGCGCGATCGCCTGGTGCGCTCCGAACGCCTCGCCGCCATCGGGAACATGGCCGCCCACGTGGCCCATGAAATCCGCAACCCCCTCGTGACCATCGGCGGCTTCGCCCGGTCCATCACCCGCCAGGCCACGAACCACTCCCCCATCGCTCAGGCCGCCGAGATCATTGCCGAGGAGGTGTCGCGCCTGGAACGCATCCTGGCCAATGTGCTCAACTTCACCAAACCGGCGGAACCGAAAAAAGAACGGACCAATCTGAACCAGCTCATCAACGAGGTATGCGAGTTTGTGCAACCCCAGTTCGCCCAGGCTCAGGTCGAACTGCATCGCGATCTTACCGAGGGCATTCCGGATGTCATGGTTGATCCGGGCCAGATTCGACAGGTTCTGCTGAATCTGCTCCGCAATGGGCTCGACTCGCTTCGCACGCAGGCGGGGGGGCGTATAACCATTGCGACGCGCCTGCAGGAGGACTACCTGAAGATCGAGGTCCGCGACACCGGCGAAGGCATGTCGCCCGAGGTGCTGGAGAATATGTTCAACCCATTCTTCACAAAAAAGCCGGACGGCACGGGCCTCGGGCTGGCCGTAACACGCAAGGTGGTCGAGGACCATGGGGGAGATATTTTCGTGGAGAGTACCGTGGGAGAGGGCACCACCTTCAATTTGATGCTTCCGCTTACCCATGAACATGTGCAATCCCTTTAGTTAAGGAGAGGAAAAGGAGGGCCGATACATGAGTGCAACGATCCTCGTCGTGGAAGACGACCGCAATCAACGCCTTCTCTACCAGACCGAGTTGGAGGCCGAAGGTTATGACGTGATCCTGGCATGTGACGGAAAGGAAGCCGTCCAAAAGGCCGAGGAGCAGCCGTTCGATATCATCGTAATGGACATCGCCATGCCCAACATGGACGGCATTGAAGCCCTGAGCAAGATCCTGGCGAAAAACAACCGGATCCCCGTTATCCTCAACACCGCCTACGCCTCCTACAAGGATAACTTCATGACTTGGTCGGCCGACGCCTATGTTATCAAGTCGTCGGACATGCGGGAGCTCAAGGGCAAAATTTGCGAGATCCTCTCCGCCCGTACTCAAGGCCCCGAGGACCAACCCGAATCCAACGAGAAAAGCGAGGGCAAGGAAAAATGACTTTGTCTCTGGGGCCAAAGACGTTCGAGAAGGTTACAGCCATGGTCCTGGCCGGCGGCCAGGGGGAGCGGCTCTACCCGCTCACCCGCGACCGGGCGAAGCCCGCCGTGCCCTTCGGCGGGATCTACCGCATCATCGACTTCACCTTGAGCAACTGCATCAACTCGGGCATCCGGCGTGTCTATGTCCTTACCCAATACAAGTCGTTCTCCCTCAATCGGCACCTCGAACTGGCCTGGAACATACTCCCCCGGTCCCTGGGGGAGTCGATCGCCTCCATTCCGCCGCAGTTGCGCGCCAGCGACGCCTGGTATCGCGGCACGGCCGACGCCATCTACCAGAATATCTACACGCTGCAACAGGAGCGGCCAAACTATGTCCTCATCCTCTCCGGAGATCACGTCTACAAGATGAACTACGCCGATATGCTGGCCTTCCACATCGCCAAGCAGGCCGACCTCACGATCTCCTGCATCACGGTCGACCTCCAGGAGGCAACACGCTTCGGCGTGGCGGGGATCGACTCCTCCCAACGCATCGTGCGCTTCGACGAGAAGCCCAAGGACCCGAAGCCCATGCCGAGCGACCCGACCAAGGCCCTGGCCTCTATGGGCGTCTATATCTTCTCCATCGAGAAACTCATTCGCAACATCATTGCCGACGCCAAGAGCAACACCGCCCATGACTTCGGGAAGAACATCATCCCCAAGATGGTGAAACAGGACCGCGTCTATGCATATGAGTTCCAGGACGAAAACCGAAAGGACATCCAGTACTGGCGGGACATCGGCACCATCGACGCCTACTGGGAGGCAAATATCGACTTGGTGCAAGTGGACCCCGTCTTCGACCTCTACAGCCCCAACTGGCCGATTCGGACCTACCAGGAGCAATACCCCCCCGCGAAAACCGTCCATGCAGACGACTACCCCGGCGGCCGATTCGGCATGGTGGTCAGCTCGCTCGTATCCGGAGGGTGCATCATCAGCGGCGGGCGGGTGGAGCGGAGCATCCTCTCTCCCGGCGTGCGCGTCAACAGCTACGCCAACATCTCGGAGTCCATCCTCATGGAGGGGGTCAAGATCGGGCGCGGCGCAACGATCCAAAAGGCCATTATCGACAAAGGCGTAGAGGTCCCGCCAGGCGTCGAGATCGGACGCAATCCGGAGGAAGAAGCCAAGCGATTCAAAGTGACCGATTCGGGCATCGTTGTCGTCCCAAAAGGTACACCAATTGAACAGATTCAAAGGTAGCGAGGATCGTCATGAGCAACGCTGAGAAAAAAAAGAAGTCCGCAAGAAAGAAAACCACAGCCAAGAAAGCGGCCAAGAAAACAACCCAGAAAAAGACGTCGAAAAAGACCGCCAAGAAGAAAGTCGCGCGAAGAAAGACACCGGCGGCCGCTCCCAAAGTCCAGCCACCTATCGAGCCCATAGAAGCCCGGGTTGAGGCGCCCCTACCGCCCGAGCCGACCATCACAGGACCCTACATCGACCGCGGCGCCGACCTCCCGGCCGGCTTCGGCGATGATCGCATCCACGCCCTGGTTCGCGATCCCGATTGGGTCTTCGTCTACTGGGAACTCTACGGCGACGGCAGCAACCAACTCGTCCAGGCCCGCGGAGGAGGAAGGGAGTTCACCCAACTGCCCTGGCACCTGCGCGTCCTGGACCAGGACGGCAGCGTGCAGCAGGAGATCGGGGTCTATGTGGGCGCAAACAATTGGTACGTGCGAACCGGCGAGACCAAGCACGCCTCCGTCCAAATCGGCTTCTATGATGAGAGCGGCGCGTTCGTCGTCGCCGCCAGCACCGAAGAGGTCTCCACGCCCAGCGGCACCCCGAGCGAAGACCGGACGGAAACGTGGGCCAGGCGGACGTCACGCTGGCCCATCAAGCTCAGCGAGAAGGAATTCGAGATGGAACCGGCGTCCGCCCCACCGGGCGGGGAGGCCCCCTTCACCGAGACGTCGAGCCGCGCGGGCGGCCCCACGAGCCCGGGCCGATATCCGCCCAGCGGCCGACCACCCCACAAGTAAGAAGATCGGTGTTCGTGGCCCTATTGTGAGTTAAGGCAACTTGTTCCCACTTTTCACATGGAACGTGTACCATGGCAGTTGGTTATCTTTCGTTTGTGCTTCATGCCCACCTTCCCTTTGTCAAGCACCCTGAGCATGAGGAATTCCTCGAAGAAGACTGGCTCTTCGAGGCCATAACCGAGACGTACATCCCTCTGATCGACGTCTTCGATTCCCTGGTCGAGGAGAGCATCCCGTTCCGCATGGCGATGTCGCTCACACCGCCGCTGTGTGAGATGCTGGTAGATCCCCTCCTGCAGGAGCGCTATCTGCGCTACATCACAAAGCGTATCGCCCTGTCCGAGAAGGAGGCCCGGCGCCACGACGAGCACTCGCCGTTCCGCGAGGCGGCCTTCATGTATGAGGAGCGATACAAACGCGCTCGATACATCTTCGAAGAGAAGTACGGACGCAACCTCGTCGGCGCGTTCCGGAGGCTCCAGGAGCAAGGGCGACTCGAAATCCTCACCTGCGCCGCCACCCACGGCTTCCTGCCGCTGATGGCCACCCAGAACAGCGTCCGGGCGCAGCTCACCGTGGCCCGCTCCAACTATGAAAAACACTTTGGACAGCCGCCGCGCGGCATATGGCTGCCCGAGTGCGCCTACACCTATGGCCTGGAATACCTCCTTGCCGAGCAGGGGATTGACTATTTCATCATCGACGCCCACGGGGTGCAAAACGCCGACCCCCGCCCACGAATGGGCGTCTTCGCACCCATCTACTGTCACAACGGCGTCGCGGCATTCGGGCGCGACCTGGAGTCCTCGAAGCAGGTCTGGAGCTCCAAGGAGGGATACCCCGGCGACTACAACTACCGCGACTTCTACCGCGACCTGGGCTATGACGGCGACTACGAACACGTCCGCCCCTACCTCCACGCCGACGGACAGCGCCGCAACCTGGGCATCAAGTATCATCGGATCACCGGCGACGTCGACCTCGGGGCGAAACAGCCCTATTACCCCGGCGCAGCCCGTGACAGGGCCGCCGAACACGCCGGCAACTTCATGTTCAACCGCCAGCACCAGGCCAGGTTCCTGTGCGAACAACTTCAGCGCATGCCCATCATCCTGGCCCCCTACGACGCCGAGCTCTACGGCCATTGGTGGTTCGAGGGGCCGGATTTCCTCAACTTCCTCATCCGCAAGATCGCCTTCGACCAGAGCGACATCGCCTTCTGCACCCCGGGCGACTATCTGGACGCCAACCCGGTCAATCAGGTCGCCCAGCCGGCCCCCTCCTCCTGGGGCGACAAAGGCTACTACGAGGTCTGGCTCAACGGGTCCAACGACTGGATCTATCGCTACCTCCACAAATGCGAATATCGCATGATCGAGATCGCGCGGCGCTGCATGCACGAAGGCGGATTGATGGACCGCGCCGCTAAGCAGGCCGCCCGGGAGCTCCTCCTGGCCCAGAGCAGCGACTGGGCCTTCATCATGACCACCGGCACCATGGTCCCCTACGCCGAGCGGCGGACGAAGGACCACATCCACCGGTTCCTGGCCCTCTACGACCAAATCATGTCGGGGCACATCGATGAAGGCTGCCTCGCCGAGCTGGAGTGGAAGGACAGCATCTTCCAAGAGATCAACTTCAGGGTGTATGCGTGACCTCGGGGGGGCCGATGGAACAGGCGCTTTTCGTTACTCCCCGCCGGGGCTTCACACCGCGCTCGTTGATCATCGGGGCCGTGCTCTCGTTCCTTCTGAACGTCGGCTGTCCCTACTGCGTCCTCATCTTGAAAAACGCCGGCCTGACGTCGGACTACATCACCGCCGGGGCCGTGATGCTCTTCTTCGTCCTCGTGGTCATGCTGAACCCGATCCTCAAGCTCATCTGCCCGCGCTACGCCCTCTCCGCCGCCGAGCTGGTCCTCATCTATGTTATGATGATCGTCGCCTCGGCCATCCCCACCTGGGGGCTGGTCACCAACATGTTCCACATCCTCACCCGGCCTTTCTACTACGCCAGCCCCGAAAACAACTGGGAGAACCTTTTTATCCCCCAAATCCCCACCTGGCTCGCGCCGAGGGCGCCCTATGTCTCCCGATGGTTCTACGAGGGCCTGCCCGCCGGCGAGTCCATCCCCTGGGGAGCGTGGGCGATCCCTCTTTCCTGGTGGATCGCCCAGATGATCGCCATCTACCTCGTCATGATCTCCGCGATGGTCATCATGCGAAAGCAATGGGTCGAGAACGAGCGCCTCTCCTTCCCCATCGTCCAGCCCGCACTCGAAATGCTCCGTGGCAACGATGAGAACATCGTCAACCCCCTCTTCCGCAACCGCCTCACATGGTACTCCTTCGCCTTCGCCTTCGCCATCGTCAGCATCAACGGCCTCAACCACTACTTCCCCTCCGTGCCCGATCTCACCTTCCGGCGCTACTTCTATCTCTTCCGCCGAACCACCCGCATCATGATCTTCTGGAACTTCGCCATCGTCGGTCTCACCTATTTCATCAACCTTGATGTCGCCGCCAGCTTCTGGGTCTTCCACCTCCTCAGCCGCATCGAGACCGGCATCCTCAATGTCACCGGCTATCGTCTGGAGGGCCATCGCGACCCCCTCACCGGCAGCTCGGCCGCCACCTCCCATCAAGGCATGGGCGCCATGATCGTCCTGGTGGTCTTCGCGCTCTGGTCGGCCCGGGGGCATATCCGCAACGTGCTCCGAAAGGCCGTAAAAGGCGATCCGGCCATCGACGACTCGCAGGAGATCCTCTCCTACCGCGCGGCGGTCCTCACCTTCATCCTCGCGTCGATCTACTGCCTCGGCTGGTTCATTGCCTCGGGCATGCCTCTCCTCGGGGCGGTTGTGTTCTACCTCGGGTCCTTCGGCATCTTTTTCGCCCTCACCCGCATCGTCGCCCAGGGCGGGGTCGGCTTCACTGCCGCGCAGATGATCCCCCAGCCCTTTACCGTCTATGCCATCGGCACCGAGGCCCTGACACCGTCCGGCATCACCAGCCTGGGCTTTACCTATAGCTATGCCGCCGAGATGCGGACCTCCGTCATGACCTCGGCGATGAACGGCTTGAAGCTGTCCGACTCCACCGAGGCCCGCCGCCGGCCGCTGTTCTGGGCCATGATCGTCGCCATCATCGCCGGCCTGGCCGGGGCGATCTGGATCACACTCCTTCTGAACTATACCTACGGCGGGGCCAACATGCGACAGTTCGGCGTGCCGACCATCGCCTTCCGGTTCGTCGTGGACAAACTCAAGTACCCCGTGGGCAAGCAGATGATCCTCGAGCGGTGGCTCCACACCGGCATCGGCGCAGCCGTCATGTTGGGGCTGATCTTTCTTCGTAATCGCGTCATGTGGTGGCCCGTCCATTATGTGGGTTACTGCATCGGCGATGCGTGGGTCATGGGCTGGGCGTGGTTCGGCGTGTTCGTCGGCTGGCTGCTCAAGCTGTCCATCCTGGGCTTCGGCGGGCAGGGCCTCTACCAGCGGATGAAGCCCCTCTTCCTCGGCATGATCCTCGGCCAGCTCATGTGCGGCGCCTTCTGGATCTGCATCGACCTCATCACCGGTACCGTGGGCAATTTCGTCTACATCGGTGTGCCATAGTCAAGCCTGGCAGCCAAGCATATCTCGCTCCGTAAAACAGCCCTTTTCCCATATGCTTAATGACCTGGCGGCCTGCCGCATTTCGGTCCACATTTTGGTGGAAGGCCAGGGGACTGCGCCCGGTTCCCCGACGCAACATAGAATGGAAGAAGGCAATGGCGGCCCCCCGCGCATTGTACGCCAAGGCAAGAACAGGGACCCGCACGAGCGCCCCAAACTCAGACGCCCGCGCCCTTCCCGGTCGGTGGGGCCTCGGTAAACTCCGAGAGGCGCGTTTCCGCCAGGTGTGTGCGGACGTCCCGGTTCACCCTCTCGATCATGCCGCCCAGGATGCAGTTGCCGCCGCAGATCGGCTTGTCGAGGAGGCACTTGGTGGGTACCAGCTTCCCCTCGATGGCTTCGTACACGTTCAAGAGCGAGATGTCTTTGGGCCTCTTGCCCAATTCGAAGCCGCCCTGCCTGCCCCGCGTCGATTTCACGAGGCCGGTCCTGCTGAGCCATTGGAACACCTTGTTCAGGTGGGCGCGCGACGCGTGGAGCGTCTTGGCTATCTCCCCGGTCGTCACCAGCCGGTTCCGGTTCTTTGCGAGGATGACCATGCTATGAAGGGCCAGAGACGCCGCTTCGGATATTCTGAACACGCTGGACATGGCTGGCTGATACTCCTTACGGGGAGGCCGAATATCGGCTTCGGGCAATTGACCAAGATTCATCCTACTTGGTTTCTGTTGCGGATGGTGCGTTTGCCCAGCACGCTCAAACAAGTTTGAGCGTATCTTTCCACAACAGGAACTACTTATGCGATGCGCCGCCCCCTTTGCGCCATGGGGGCGTCGTGGCTGTGCACCTGCCGGGGAAGTTCTTGGCGCGAATCGGCCGGCCCGTCTCAATGAGCTGCTCTCTCAGCTCCTGCAGCTTCACGAGCTGCTTCTTGAGCTCGTAGAACCCGTGCCACCAGGTGTAGTCGGGGGCCATCATCGCCGCGCCCATCCGGGCCCGCCGGCCTTCGTAGTGCCACAGTTCATAATACTCGAACTCGAACTCATCGTCAAACATCGGGGTCTTGGTGAGCAGCTTTTTTGCGTACAGCTCATCCAGCATCTTCTTTGCCGGCTTGAAATATTCTTCGTTGTAGTTCTGCACCACGTTGTCGAGCTGTAAGAAGTGGCTCTCGATCCAACGCTTCGAGTGGCACTGCCGGCAGACGTCCTGCATCTTCGACCGTTCGGTCTTCCAGTTGGTCTTGGCGGGGAAGGGTTTGAACTCCTCCGGCCGAATCGTCAAGGGGGCCTGCAGCTCCCAGGATATGCGCTCTGTCACGTCGTGCGTGGTCTGCACCTTGCCCGAGCCAGACATGTGGCAGGCGGCGCACGACGGCGCACGATAGTCCACGCCCGGCGTCCAGCAGCCCGGCGCGGCGTCCCAGTTGTATCCATGCCGGTAGGCGCTGGTCAGCGCCCCATGCTTGGACTCGTTGTAGATCTCCTCCTGCGGGTGGTCGGGTCCGAGGTGGCACTGCCCGCAGGCTTCGGGCTTGCGGGCCTCGGCCAGACTGAAGCGGTGGCGCGTGTGGCAGCTTGTACAGCTTCCTTTGCTCCCGTCGGGGTTCATGCGGCCCACCCCCACGTTCGGCCAGGTCTTCGGATCGATGTCGCCGTTTTTTATCTCGATCACACTGCCGTGACAGGTATAGCAACCGCTGATTCGCTCCGTCTCGTTATTCATACCCTGCTGCATCCACGGATCGATCTTCCACACGATCCCGAGGGTGTTGGCGTGCTTGCTGCGGGCGTACTCCTTCGCCTCGTCGGGGTGGCAGCGCGAGCAGTCCTTCGGCGTTACGACCCCGGCAATCGCCGTCTTGTCGTGCTCAAAGTGCCCCTGGCTGATGTCCCGGTCCGCCTTGTCGGCGCCGTGGCAGTCGATGCAGGTGATGTTCGTCTTCGCATGCTGGCTGGCGGCCCAGTCCTCGAACAGTCCCGGGTGTTCCTTCCGATGGCAGTCAAGACATTCCTTGGCGTCCTTGGATATGGCCCTGTCCAACTGATACTGCCGGCGCTTCGGATAGTTGACCGCCTCCTGGGCGTTAACAACGAGGGCAAAACACAAGGACACAATCGGCATTCCGAACACAATCGAGCGCATGGGGTCTCTCCCTACAGAGGGTCCGTCTTTCCGGCGAACAGCGCGGCCGGCCTGTGCACAAGGTTCTCGTGGCACTGCAGACACGACTTTTCATAGCCCTTCCGCGGATACAGCGTCGAACGATGGGCCAACATGGCGCCGGAAGACATGCCCGGAGCAATCAGCTCCTGGTGGCACTTCTGACAGCGGTCGTTCGTCATCTCCTTCCGCGCCACAGCGCGGCTGTGTTCTCGATCGTACTCCCACCCGAATGCGGCCATGCCGAGGTGACCGAGAATGTCCTTTGTCCCATGGTAGGCCTTGCTGGAGTAGAACCGTATCTTCTGACTCGGATCGGGCAGGTGACAGTCCGCACACCCGGCAACGACGCCTCGAGCGTTGCTCACGTGGGACGACATGCGCCATGTTTCGTAGGCATGCTCCATCTCATGACAACTGACACAAAAGCCCGGCGTGGACGTGGCGAGCATGGCGTAATCGAACGCATACAACCCCGCCGCGCCACAGGCAATCCCCGCCACGAGGCACATGAGCAGTCGCCAACGGCGGCGCAGACGGTTTGGTATCTCCCTCAGCAATCGGCGCAACAGGGTCGCCACCTCCATCCTTCCCGACCCCCGACTCGGCACGATCAACAGACTGCGCCATGTCTCTCTTGTGGCGCCACTATGGCGGTTTTCAAGCCCGTGTCAAGGCAAAATCCCATACCACCACTTGACATACGGCGCGCTTTCAGAGATGACAGGGCGTGGGTCCTGCAAGCTAAGTTTTTGCAACCCAAATGACCGACAGTGGTTACGCTTGATCCCGTCCGTATTCTGGGGATAGTACTGAAAATCTTCGGCATAGTACGCCCAAGACATGGGCCCTCAGTCTCAGTCAGCGAATCCAAATTCCTCCCTCACCACAGAAGAAAGTGAGGTCAATATCGAGAAGGCACGCTCCACCGATTCCGTCTTGTCGGGGTTGGTGAGGTAGCATGTTGCCGGGGCCAGGATCGCCTGCCGGGCGATCTGTTCCTCGTCGAGGCCCTGCTTTGCGAGTCTGGCCCACTGCCCAAGCAACTTCTCCTTCAGCGATTCGACGGTCTCATCCATCAGGATATCCTGATGGGTAGGAACGATCCCCCAGCCAATGACACCGCCCTCCCGGATAAACTCACCGGTCCTCTCGTAGACGGCAAGCACCGCACCGTGGCTGTAGGCGTCCATGGACAGCACATCGATGGGGGCATCCAGGAGGAAATCCCAGTCCGGTTTTCCGCAGAGATGAATTCCGCGCGGCCCTTCGACCTGCCCCAGCGCCGCGCCGAGATCGGCCTTCGCCTGCTGCTCGGTATACCCCGTCATGCTCATCCACAACATCTCCAGCCCCGGCTCGTCGAACCACACGAAGGACCGGGGATTCCGCTTCGACAACTGCTCGAACTGCCAGTTCGCCTTGCGCTGGAAGGCGTCGAAGAGAATGCCGCGCACATTTTCATCATAGATAACCGGCTTCTTGTCCGGATCGGTCACCTTCAGACCAAAACTCACCGGCCCAATGATCTGGCCGCGAATCGCCCACGCCGAACCGATGTCCTGCCCGAGAAATTTATCGAACACCACGCTTGACTCCGCGGACAATCCCACATGAGAAAGCTCGCCGGAGCGCGCCGCGTATTGATCGAGCTCGGTCATAAATTGTTCCGGGGCAAACCGAATCGTTTTCCCCTCCCGATCCACGATGAAGCCGGGAAGGCCGTCGCACGCCTGGGCGTACATGTCCTCTTCGAATCGAAGCTTCGGAAGCTGGGGCCAGAATGGGATGTCCAGTGACAGGGCCAGTTCGAGGGCGGTTGTGATGTCCTGGTGGGGCAGGATGCCCATCGCCGTGGTCCGGCATCGCGGCTCGCCGATCTGCTCCAGAAACCGCTTTTCCGCCATCTTGCATACCTTTCGGTCCGCTTTACTCCGTGTCCTTGTGACAAATAATCTATCACATTGGCTGCGGCCCTGTCCATAACATCGGCAATCCGCTCCCCTGACCCCGCTCCGTTCATCCGGATAACCGCCTGCGCTTTCAGCTCAGGCATGCCTTGAGGTCTTCCTCGGGTGTTGAGATGGGGGCGATGTTGAACTTCTCCACCAGAATGTTCAGCGCGGCCGGCGTCACAAAGGCCGGCAGACTCGGGCCGAGGCGCATGTTCTTGATCCCCAGGTGCAAGAGCGTAAGTAGGATACAACAAGCCTTCTGTTCATACCAGGACAGAATCATCGACAGCGGCAGGTCGTTCACCCCGCAGTCGAAGGCCTTCGCCAACGCCACTGCGATCTGGATCGCCGAGTACGCGTCGTTGCACTGGCCCACGTCCAGCAGGCGCGGGATGCCGCCGATGTCGCCGAAGTCCAGCTTGTTGAACCGATACTTCCCGCAGCCCAGCGTCAGGATCACGCAGTCGTCGGGGACGGCCTGGGCAAGCTCCGTGTAGTAGTTGCGCCCGGGCTTCGCTCCGTCGCACCCGCCGATGAGGAAGAAGTGCTTGATGGCGCCGCTTTTTACGGCCTCGATCACCTTGTCCGCCACGCTCATCACCGTGTTGCGTGCAAAGCCGACCAGGATGGTCTTGTCCGGCCCGTCCTCGGCGAACCCGTCGGCAGCCAAGGCCGCCTCGATAACGGGCGTGAAGTCCCGGTTGCTGATGTGCGTCACGCCCGGCCACGCCACAAGGCCGCAGGTGAAGATGCGGTCCTTGTAACCGCTTCTCGGTTTCTGGATGCAGTTGGTCGTCATGAGAATGGCCCCGGGAAACGCGTCGAATTCCTTCCCCTGGTTCTGCCACGCGCTGCCGTAGTTGCCCACTAAGTGCTTGTACTGCTTAAGCTTGGGATAGGCGAGGGCCGGAAGCATTTCGCCGTGCGTATAGACGTTGATCCCCTTGCCCTCGGTCTGCTTCAGGAGCTCTTCCAGGTCCTTCAGATCATGGCCAGAAATGACGATGGCCTTGCCCTTGACCGGTTCCACGCGAACCGGCGTCGGCTCGGGGTGGCCATAGGCATCGGTGTTCGCCGCGTCCAGCATCTCCATGACTTTCAGGTTCACCTCGCCCACCTTCAGGGCCTTGCCGAGCAGGTCGTTGGCGTCGGCGGGTTCCCCGGCAAGGTAATCCAGAATCTCGTGGAAGAAGGCATAGACAGCGTCATCCTCCTTGCCGAGGATTTGTGCATGATCGGCATAAGCGGCCATGCCCTTCAGGCCATACATGATGAGCTCCTGCAGACCAGCAATGTCGTCACCGAGTTTCTCTTTGCGCCGGTCGACGCCGTTCTCCTCCCCTTGTTTCACAAGACCGTCCCGGTCTGGGGCGGGCTGCCACGCGGCAGGACCTTCGAGTGTCTCCGGCTCGCGACCGGCCTTCTTGCACGCCTCCTCATAAAGGCCCTTCGCCCTGTCTCGGTGCTCGGCAGCCTTTCGGATCAACTGCTCCAGGCGGTCCGGATCGAAATCCACATTCGTCAATGTCGAGAACAAGGCTTCCGGTATGAAGATATCGATCTCGCCGTCCTTCACGCCGAGTTGACGCGCGCGATGGGCAAACATCCCGATCCCCTTCGCCGCATGAACCAAGCAGTCCTGCAACCTCGCCACCTCCGGGTCCTTGCCGCATACGCCATGGACCGTGCAGCCGCTGCCCTTCGCCGTCTGCTCACACTGATAACAAAACATACTCATTCTCTCTCCTCCTTCGTTGGGTGCTTTCTTCTCACAGAAAATACTTGATCAGCCAGTCCATCCGCCCGCGCTTCACGAAGTGCATCCCCGAGAAGCGCATCACCTCTTTGATCCTTGCTCGATACTCCGGCTTGTAGCAATGGGTCTCACAGTCCTTGCATTTGGGTTTCGGATCGTGAGGGCATCGCTCCAGGCGCTTCCTCGCATAGTCCAGCAGGTCGCCACACTCCTCGCAGAGGCCATTGCCATTGCGGTGGTGATGCTCACGGCAATAGACCTCCACGAATCGGGTCAGCGTCTGCCGTTCTCTGTCCACTGTCTTCCGGCTCATCACTTGGCCCGCAGCATCGTCAGGAGCATCTTGAACGGCTTCGGGGCCCTCACCGCGTGGGGCACATCGGCGGGCATGACCACCACCTGCCCCTCCTTCGCCGCCACGGCCTTGCCGCCGATGGTCAGTTCTGCCTCACCGTCAAGGACATGAACGATGGCGTCGAACGGCGCGGAGTGCTCGCTCAGGCCCTGCCCGGCGGCGAACGCAAACAGCGTCAGCGTGCCGGCATCGTTCTCGGCAATCGTTCGACTGACGATGGCCCCCTCGGCATAGTCCACGGCATTCGCCAGATCTACCGCTTCGGCCTTGGGCAATTTTACATCGGACGAACCACACCCACATTCTTTACATTTGTCTGTCATTTCTGGATTCCCTCTGAACTGTGTTGCGGAATGTATCTCCTCAGCGCAATGGACCGCCCCGTCTCCGTGCGGAATATCCGTTCGATGAACTCCTTGAGTTCATCGGGGCTTTTCCCACCGCATTCCTCGGGGATGTTCACGATCCAGTCGGCGTCCCAGATGATCCGGAACTCGAGCGTGTCGATGTCGCGGGCGCTGTGGTGGCGCCCGATGATGCGGCACACATGATCGACGGTTTCTTCCTCCAGGCCAATGTCCTCCATGATCTCCTTCGCAATCGGCGGCCCTTCGATCTCCTGGTACTTCCCCGCCGCCGACCCGTGCTTCCGCTCCGCCTCCTGGATGCCTATGTCGTGGAGGATCGCCGCGGCCATCACGACCAATGGCGAGCCGCCCTCCTTCGCCATGATCCCCTCGGCGTACTTCTGTACCTCCAGAGCATGAACGACGCGCTTTTGATCCGGGCCGAACACTTTCTTCATCGCCGAGATCAGTTGCTCGCACACCGACATGTCCGGGTCGGTCTCGACCTCGGGCATATAGCCCAGGCACTGCTCGGCATACTTGCACCACTTGGCGCACCCCAGGTCGATCTTCGGGTTTCGCACCTTTTGCCCGCAGGCCTTGCACTTGCGGAAGGGGTCGTCCTTCCAGAACTCCATCGCCGCCCCGCAGTGCGGACAGGATGCCTCGAACACGTCCTTGGGCTTCCAGAACCGCATGTCTTGGCCGGGGCAGTGGAACTTCGCCATGGCTCAGGCCTCCTCTCCCACAAGCTCCTCTTTGAGGACCTCGCCCCGGATGCCGATGGTCACATCGTGGAACGGGATCCCGCCGCCGCTGGCCTCCAACGCAGCCTCCGCAATTCGCGTCAGGCCGGAGCAACAGGGGACTTCCATGTGGACGACCGTCAGGGTCTTGATCGAGGAACACTTCAGTATCTCGGTCAACTTCTCCGCGTGCGACTCCGGATCGTCGAGCTTCGGGCAGCCCACCACCACCGGCTTCCCCCGCAGAAAACGCTCGTGAAAACCCGCAAAGGCGAAGGGCACACAATCGGCAACGACAAGCAGGTCCGCACCCTTGAAATAGGGGGCATCCGGCGGAACGAGTGTTAACTGAACCGGCCAGTTGGTCAGCTCCGAGGAAACCATCTCGCACGGTGTTTGGGCATCCGGCGGTGTGGGACGAACGATTTCCTTTACCGACGAACCCGGGCAGCCGCAGGGCAATTTGCTCTCTTTCTGAGTCAACCGTTGCACATGCTCTTTTGCGGCCTCCTCGTCGAATGGCTCGGCCTCGCGCTCCTCAACGGTAATCGCTCCCTGGGGGCACTCGCCCAGGCAATCGCCCAGACCGTCGCAGTAGGTGTCGCTCACCAGCCGCGCCTTGCCGTCAACGATCTGGATCGCGCCCTCGGCGCAGGCGTCCACACACTGGCCGCAGCCGTCGCATTTCTCTTCATCAATATGCACGATCTTTCTACGAATCATTGTCATCACTCCTGAAGACCCTTTTCAGATCGGACAACCGTGTTGCCGACAGATAGTCTCTTGTCTGCTTGCTCAATCTCTCCACCAGCCCTCCGAGGACGCATTCTTCCCCTTTGCAAATGCGATGCCCCAGAAGGCAGCCACCTGACCGCAGGGGACCGTCAATCACCTCGTAGATATCAATCAGGCTGACCTCCTCCGCCTCCTCCGCCAACTCAACACCCCCTCCCGGACCGGGAACCGACGCCACAAGCCCCGCCTTATTCAACCGTTGCAGCACCTTGGACAGGTGGTTCCGCGAGGCATGGAGAGACTCAGCAATCTCCTGCGTCGCTACGCGCCGTGTCGAGTGCGCGGCAAGATAGGCCATGGCATGCAATGCCAGCGACGCCGCCTCCGATATCTTCAGTATACTGTTCATCTTCTGCACACACCAATTATGGTATTCTCATACTATAATATCATATTGCGGCTCGTTGTCAAGGGAAAAACAACAAAAATTTCGAAAAATCCGCCAGACGTATCCCGGAACCTATGGCCATCTGGGTCTGAGCGTCCGACAGACCCCGGAGGATGCCGCAGAATGGCAAGCGGACCGGGGGACTGTGTCCCTTTTCGCAAACCGACCCAGTCTGGGGTCAGCATATCTCGTACAGTTGTTTTTTCCAAGAATTCTCAGGATAGCGCTTGACAGGCGTACATGGTTTTTCTATAATTGCATAACCTCCCAGGACGCATCGGGAAGCTCTTATGTACGATAGCAGACACCCGTGCGACGTTTCTTGTTGGGTAACTTGTGCACCCTCGTGTGGGGAGTTTGTTCCCCGAATGCACCCGATATACAACTTCATCCTGTTGACGCTTGACCCAAATCCAAGCCTTTGGGAAGAGGAATGTCATGTCACGTAGAGTCCACCGAACGCTTCGCATCGAGGAGCTTGAGCCCCGCATCGCTCCTGTAACCATCGACCTCCAGGCCGGCAGCGATTCCGGGGCGTCAAACACCGACAACATCACGAATATCAACCTGCCGACATACGATGTAACCGTTACGCAGGGCGGAACGATCGACATCGACTGGAACGGTAACGCGATTGTGGACCCGGAGGACATCGTAGGCTCGGTGGTGGGCGGCGCTGGAACATACGCTTATGCCCCCCTCGTCCCCTTGCTCGATGGACTCTACCCCTGCAATGTGACATTCACACCAGCGGGGCCAATCGAGATAGACAGTGACCCCACCACGATCGACACCGCCGTCGTCGCGCCCGTCGCGCCCGATCTGGATGCGGCAAGCGACTCAGGAATCCTTGACACGGATAATATCACGAATGACAATTTGCCGGTGTTCTCTGGTGGTCCCGGCTCCTCCGAGGGCAGCGCGACGGTTGAGATATACGCCGACGACGGCGGGGGGGCGGTTTCGCAGGGAACCACCACCGCTCTGGTCGACGGCTCGTGGTCCTTCACAATCCCGGCCGCCCTCGCCGATGCCACATATAACATCACTGCCCGTCAAACCGATCTGGCCGGGAATGTGTCAGTCCTGTCGGCGGCTCTGGTCGTAACCATCGACACCGTGGCGTCCGCCGTCCCGGCGGGCGCCCCGGATCTGCAGCCGGGAAGCGACACGGGCCTCTTGAACAATGACGACTATACCAGCGATATAACGCCTACCTTCGACATTATCGGAGTTGGCGTCGGTGACTATTGGCGGATGTACCGTGACGGCACGCTGATGTCGGAAGCTCCGACAACCGGTGACGACGGCGGCATCTACAAAGGCCCGGCCGTTGCCGGCCCTCCCAGTGGCACAGAGACCCTATCGACACAGCCGCTGGGCACGTATAACTTCACCGTCCGGTCCGTGGACACGGCAGGCAACGAATCGGGCGATTCTGCCGCGTTGCCAGTAGAGTTCTACGCCGGAGGCGAGATCGACGTCCGCGACGGCGTAGGCGACCCCCTTGACCTCGTCATGGCCTATGGCGACTTCATCAACGATGGGGCCGGTGGGGTCAGAACCACGCGAACCATCAGCATCTGGAACGTCGGAGACGGCCCGCTGACGATCACCGGGATAACCGTCGGCGGCGCTGATCCGGGTCAGTTCCCACTGGACCCGGCATCCATTCCCGCATTGCCGTTCCTCATCGGGCCTCACAATTCCCTGAACGTTGTGGTCGTATACGACCCCACCACAAACGTCGCTCACAACGCCACGATATCGATCGACAGCGACGACCTGGACGAGCCAACCGTCAATGTCGATGTGAACGGCACAGGGAACGCCCTCGGGGCCGGGGCCCCGCTCAACGGGACTACCAATACCAGCTATCAGTTCGTCGACGCCAATGGCGACACCATTCTGCTCAACTTTAAGGGCGCGGGGACGGCGACGGTCTACGGCACCAACGGCGCCGCGCCTGCCGGAACGGACATTGCATACGTAGACTTCTCGGGCACGGATATGACCACGAGCTACAGGGCCACGGTCCGGACCCCCGCCTCTGCAACACCAGACCTCATCGGCGGCGGCATGATCGGCGACGCGGGCGAGGACCTGGGCAGGATCGTGTTGACTTCAAGAGGCGGCACAGTCGCGCAGACGGACATCGTCATCGACGGCAACGTGAACCAGGTGCAGGTCACCGGCATTCTCGACAACTCCTGGCTGGTCGGCGGCGGCATCCAGGTCGCCGGAACGAGCAACAAGATTCTGCTGCGGGACGGCATGAACGACGCCGTGCTCAATCTCGACGGCGACGCCCGTATGATCCAGATCTTCGGCAACGTGGTTACCGTCCACCACATCACACCGATCCTTCTCGACAATGCCAACGATGTTGGAAGACTGTACGTCAAGGGCCTGGTCAGCAGCCTCGGCCATGCCTACCCCGATACGCTGATCGACATCGATGGAGACGCGTCGATCGTCCAGCTCATGGGAGGCATACATTCGGAGCCGGACGCTGCCGTGATGGACATTGACATTGAAGCCATTGGGTCCACCATCCGGAAGTTCGACATCAAGAGATACTGCCTGGCGACGGATATTGAGCTCGGCTCGTTCGCGCCCGGGTTCCCAGCCGTCGACCGAATCACGATCTATCGGGAATACGCTGATTTCGAGGTGGGCGGCGTATCCAGCACTCTCGTGGTGAACGGCGACACCGGCCGTCTCACCTTCAAGACAGACGTGGCCAACATCGGGCTGTTTCTCAGCGATATCACTCTGAACGGTGACGTGGACGTTATTCGGCTGACGGGCGTTTGGCAGGACTCGAACATCACCGTGACTGGAGATCTTGGCTACGCTCAACTCTTCGGCGCCGCTCAGGACACGACGTTCACCGTAGGGGGCAACCTGGGTTATGTAAAGCGGGGCGCCATCGACGGGGTCATCGAGCGGAACACGTGCCAGTTCTTCACCATAGCGGTTGGTGGAAACCTGGAACGCGGCGGGTCGCTGCCGTTCTACTTCGGCACGGGATCGAGCTTCACCCTCGGTGGAAGCGTTTTGAGGGGGTCGCTCAGGATCTACCAGATCGACAACGCCACGATCGACATCACGGGAGATATCCCCACGCTAAAAATTGAGAGTTCGGCAAACACGACAGACATTGACATCGGCGGAAACGTGACAAGACAGATTCTCGCCGTCAAAGGACTAACCGAGGTTGAGACCCGTGTGGCGGGGACTCTTCCAAAATTCCAGGTTATGGGAAGTATGACGTCGTGCGTCTTGGATGCCGGCTTGGGCGTGCCCCGAATCGTGATCAGCGGCTCTCTCGAAAGCAGCCTTTTGAATCTCGGCGGCGATGTCGACCGGATCCAAATCTACGGGGACATGTCCGCGTCCGAAATTTCCATCGACGGCAATGCAAACCGCATCAACGTGGGCGGCTCCGTATTGGGCGGGTACACTGGTGACGGGGCTTATGACGTCAGGGTTTATGATACCGCAGTGGACGTCGACACGAACTGGACGTCAACGCTCAACCCCATCAGCGAGGTCCGTCCCTCCATTTACCGTGACACGTTCGACGATGAATACGTCGTCTGGCAGCAACGCGACTTCACAGGCGACGATTGGGAGATCTATTACGAGATCAATGACGGCGGCGCTATTCAGTTGACCGACAACGATCGCAACGATGTCCTTCCGAGCATTTTTGTGGACAATACGGGAGTCATCCATATTGTCTGGCAGTGGCAGCAGGATACGGACCCGGCGGACTGGGAGATTTGCTACTGGAACAGCACTATGGCCTTTACGTTGCCGCTCGACGACGCGGACAACGCAACCCTTGTCGCGGTGGCTGACGAGCTTGGCACCGGGAACGACGTGGACGACCTCTACCCAATGATCGATCAGTCCAGCACGGCCACAAATATACGCTTCGCATGGCAACAGCAGGACCCTGACGATAACACGATTTTCTACATCTGCTATTCAACCATCGACTCGACTTCCGTCGTATCACCGCTGCCCATAAACCAGAGACTGACGCCAACCGACAATATCATCGGAGAGACGCCCGCCATAGAGAACGACAAGATCGCCTATGTGAGGGCGGGGGACCTGCCAGTGCCCGATCCGCTTGACCCGGACACAACAGACTATGAAATCTGGTTCTGGGACCATGCGGGAATGAATTATCAGATCACGTTCAACGACACCGACGACCTGAATCCCTCCACCTACGGCGACGACCTGAACAATATACGGTATATCGCCTTTGAACGCTACGGCGACACCGGCCACGATCCGGCGCCGATGTACTCCATGAGCGCCGGACAGGAAATCACCGGCGAGCCTGAGATATGGCTCTGGAGCGTAGACTTTGACACCAGCGTGACTACGGAAGAGGCAATCGCCACCGACCCGGACAGCGGCGAGTATAGCATCGAACCGTCCATATGGGTGGACAACATATTCACGGGCGATGTCGGTGTCGCATACCAGCACAGAGAACCTGTTGGCGATATCTACAACTACGATATCTATTACTGGACCGACGCCGAGCCTGATCGGCGAATCACGAACAGCCCGGCGGACGACATCACGCCATGGGTGCATGGGGTATGGTCGACGGATATCGCATACGCCTGGTACGACGGCCTTCCCGAACCCACACTGGATGTGGCCGGATCGCTGACGTATATGAGCGCAGGAGGAGACATGGGCGGCGTTTCCTGCTTCGTGGGTACCGGCGTCGGCGGGGGCGACTTGGGACGCCTGAAGATCGTCGGCGACTTCTACGATGACGACACGAACTTCGACTGGACCGTCTTTGGGGACGTAAACCGGATCGCCATCGGCGTCGCAGCGGGCACCCCCGGCGATTGGTCGGACACCGCGGGGCTCTTCATCGAGGGCGACCTGACGGATCGCCTGGTGGTGGGCGGCGACTTCCTGATCGGTGATCCAACGGATAGCCCCGACCCGGGTGACCCGGTCGAGGAATATCCGTACATATATATCGGCGGCACAGCGGCGGGCACCCGGATCAATATCGGCGGGTATATGAACGGCATAATGGATGTGGGAGACCCGGCGGTTGCCGGAACAGGCCGGTTCGGCGACATGAGGGTCGGTCTGGACTTTAACGGCCGCATAGACGCAGAGGGAATGGGCATTGATAATACGTTCAAGGCCCTCGATTCTCCGTCCGGCCTCATCTTCCCCGCCAACGCCTTCGAGAACTACGCGGGGTATCCGTAAACCAACCAGCGATTCTGTCGGTAACAGGAC
>JAADGH010000202.1:0-17258 GCA_013152475.1 Planctomycetota bacterium | reverse complement strand
GAAAGGCGGGCGCTTTTTTTCGGGCAACTTTCCTTGAAACGCCGATCCTTGCGCGGTACAATCTACGGGAGATTTCGCGTTCGGACCCTTGAGTGAGAGGTGCGATATGCTGAAGAAAGTGGAATGCTTTATGAACCCGTCGGCGCTGGACGAGCTGAAGGACGATCTCCTGGCCGTCGGGGTGGAGGGAATGAGCGTGCTGGATGCGAGCGGGTTCGGCAGACAGCACGGCCACATGGAACACGACGACCCGGCGGAGAGTGTGAAGTTCCTGAAAAAACTCAAGCTGGAGATCGTGGTGGACGAGGAGATGGTGGACCAAGTGGTTGCGATCCTCCGAAAGCTCGCCAGCGACAAAACGATCGGCGCGGGCAAGATATTCGTGATCCCCGTGGAGGACGCCGTCCGTATCAGCACTGCCGAGTCGGGCAAGAGAGCCATCTACTAAACGCCAAAGGAGTGAGCCATGTCTGAGTCAGTCTACAATCCGTGGGAGATGGCCCGCGCCCAGCTCGCGGAGACCGCCGGAAGACTGAACCTCGATCCAAGCCTTCACCGAATTCTCTCCAACGCTCGACGTTCGCTGATCGTGTCGCTGCCGGTCAAGATGGACGACGGCTCGATCCGCGTCTTCCAGGGCTTCCGCGTCCAGCACAATCTCGCCCGCGGGCCCGGCAAGGGGGGCATCCGCTACCACCCCGATGTGAGCTTCGACGAGGTGAAGGCCCTGGCCATGTGGATGACGTGGAAGTGCGCCGTCGCAGGCATCCCCTACGGCGGGGCAAAGGGGGGGATTGTCTGCGACCCCAAGCAGATGTCTCTGGGCGAGGTGGAGCGACTGACCCGCCGATACGCCTTCGAACTCATCCCTATCATCGGACCGGAGCGCGACATCCCCGCCCCCGACGTCAACACCAACCCGCAGGTCATGGCATGGATCATGGACACTTACAGCATGGACCGGGGCTACAGCGTGCCCGGCGTCGTGACGGGGAAGCCCGTGAGCATCGGAGGCTCTTTGGGCCGGAACGAGGCCACCGCCCGCGGGTGCGTGTTTACCATCCTCAACGCCATGAAGCACCTGGACATGCCCATAGACGGCCTGCGGGTGGCCATACAGGGATATGGCAATGCCGGGTCCTTTACGGCCATCCTCCTCGCCGAGGAGGGATGCCGGATCATCGCGGCGAGCGACACCGGCGGGGCCGTCTACAACTCCAACGGGCTCGACCCCGTCAAGCTGGCGGAGCACAAGAAGTCAACGAAGTCGGTCGCGGGGTTCCCTGACACCGAGGCCATCACCAACGAGGAATTGCTCGAGCTCGACTGCGATATCCTCGTTCCTGCTGCCCTGGAGAACCAGATCACCGAAGCCAACGCGGACCGGATCAAGGCGAAACTGATTGCGGAAGCCGCCAACGGTCCAACCACCTTGGCCGCCGACAAAATCCTGGAAGAGAAGGGCGTCTGGGTGGTCCCCGACATCCTGACCAACGCGGGAGGGGTGACCGTGTCCTACTTCGAGTGGGTACAGGGCCTGCAGGCCTATTTCTGGAGCAAGCGCGAGGTCAATCTCAAGCTGCGCGACATTATGGAGAAGGCCTATGCGATGGTGTACAAGATCGCATCGGAACGGAGTGTAACGATGCGCCAGGCCGCCATGATGCTGGCCGTTACTCGGGTCGCGGAAGCGACAAAGACCAGGGGCATCTACCCGTAGTCCGGGTCAGGATTCCAAGCACCATTTTGCCGTGTCCCGCACATGGGCGTCGCCGTCGTTGAGGAGTGATTGCAGGACCAATACGACCTCCGACTGGTTCCTGAACCTCGCCAGAGCGGCCATTGCCGCGCACCTGACCTCCGAGGCATGGCCTCTCCCGAGCAGGCGATCCACCAGACCGGGGCCCTGCGCAACCTCAAGGAGGCACTGAACAGCGGGCAGATCCCCCACGATTCCCAACGCCCGACAGGCGGCTTCTTTGATCTGTTCGCTTTGCTCGCGCGTAAGGCCCGGCGTGCCCCTCACGAGTTCCGTAAGCACGGGCGCGGCCTTTTCGTTGGGGCTCTGTTCGACTACCCGTATCGCCTCGGTGGCCACGTACGGATTGCTGTCGCGCATCGCCTGGCAGACAAGCTCAACCGACTTGTCACCGGCCATGTGGCTCAGCGCCCTGACCACCGCCAGGCGACCCTCCGGGCTGGCCCGGTGGAGCATACTTTCCAAGGCCGTCAAGACCTGCTCCTCCTGTCCGACACGGGTCGCCACTTCCAGCAGACGCCCGGCGACCTCAGTATTGCTCTCGCGCTCCACCTCTGCCACCAGGCGCGCCACTGCCTCGGGACCGATCGCCCGGATCACGTCGGCCAACATGAAGCGATGCGACCGATCCCCCATCTCCTTCAGCTCGGCGACAATCGCGGGCACGCCATCGGGGCCCAGTTTCACCAGAATGTCCCGCGCTGCATGACTCGCCTCTTTGTATTCCGAGAACAACTCCGCGATGAACAGCCCCACAATCTCCCGATCTGTAAATTTGGCAAGAATGCTATTGGCTTCCTCGGCCCGCTGCTGAAATCCCTCTCCAGCTTCTTGGGTGTGCCGGCGAAGCATCGTGACAACGTGCACCGCCTGCTTGTAGTCCTGTTCCACAATGGCCCTGCTCAGGGCGCTCCGGCACAATTGTCCGGCTTCACGATAGACCCGGTGGCTCGACTCCCCGTCCATCATCTCCACCATCGTCGCATCCAGCACCTTCACCAGTTCCCGGTCGTTGATGGACTCCAACACATTCTGAAGCTCCACGATGCGCCGCACAGCCTTCAGCCGAATATCATCCTTGGGACTCCGCAGGGCCTGGATCAACTGGGCCAGCAGGCGCGTCATGACGTTCCCCTGCTCCTCCATGTCCAGATCCCGCACCATGGCGTCCATGCCTTCCCGCTGATCGTCTCGGAGAATGAAAAGGGGGTCCTTTTCGAGCATCTCCTCGATCCTCACCGCCATCTCGGACAGGTCCGATTTCGGCGCCCCCCCTTTCTCCGCCGACGCCGCGTTCAACGTCTCGTCATTCAGCATCTCCTCAAACACATCCGTTGAAACGCCCCGATCCTGCCAGCGCAACAGAATTCGGTCCACAAGGGCCCTCATCTTCGCCAACTCTCCATCGGGGGCGGCCGTATCGAAGGCCCCGGAACGGATCTCGTTGTAGAGGCGGATGACGTCCACGACGATCTCTTTGACGTCCTCGTCGGTGAGCCCCTCGATCTGCGAGCCAACATCCGCATCGCCCGCCAGCTTGCACAGCTCCGGGTCCTTCAGCAGCTTTGGGAGCATCTCGGGGTCCAGCTCGATGATCCGCTTGGCGATCTCCATGTGCACGTCGCCGCGCACCGTGTCATCCTGAATCTCACCCACCATCCGGGTCACGTCGTTCAGGGCCTTCAGGATCTTCTCCCGCGCCACCCCGTCCTGGTCCAGCATCGGCCCGCCCTTCTCGACCACGAACACGGCATCGCTCTCGTCCACCGCGACATAGACCTGCTCGTTCAGGAGGATGTGGGTGACCCCCTGCTGGCGCAGCTCGTCGGCCACGCGGCGAACGCTCTCCTTCGTCCATTTCTTTCTGCTAAACCCGTCCAGAAAGATCCCCAACTCCCCCGTCGTGAGCCCCGAGACGAATGTCATGGAGCTGATGGCCGAGTCGGTGAGCAACTTGGCAAAGCGCTGCACAGCGCCTGCGGCGCGGTCGTCCACCGGGCGGAAGAGATCGCCGTCCACGAGAAACTTGCCATCCTTCATCCCAAAGACCATCGATTTCCTTCCCGCCAGCAATTGGGAGACGGGTTCAAAGACGGAGCCGGCTGCCCGAAGGGCCTGAGGGCTTCCCTCCGGGTACAGCCGAATGTTCTGGAGGGCCACCCTCATCTGCTGGAGGGTGTCGGATACCAACTGGTTGGTGGCGTCATCCATGCCTCCGCCCGGCGAAGAGGCATCCGGTTGGTCACTCGGTGTGGGGGGCGCCTCGGGAGCTTGCGACTCTGCCTTCGGTTCGTCGACGTCAGACATCGTACGCCCTCCTATCTTTGGAGCGGTGGACTGCCCACAATGCACGAAATTATACCATATTTTCGTTCCAGCGTCAAATCGCGTCAGAAGGCCGATTTACCACGCCATTCGAGCCTCTCCGCCGGGACGGTGCGAAAAAAAGAAAAATACCTCTTGCATCTCAAACCGGATCGCATATAATTGAACTTGGGCGCGCTTGAGAAACACGCGCTCTCCCCCCTTTCGACGTTGTGAATCTTTTGGTCTAACCAAACACGATGGTGGAACCCAGCCGGTCCGTGTGCACTTACAGTCCATGAAGATCCGAGAACATTGTGGTGTTTTTGGCATATGGGGGACGCCCGATGCGGCGGTCAGGACCTATTACGGCCTCTACGCCCTCCAGCACCGCGGCCAGGAGAGCGCCGGTATCGTCGTCTCCGACGGCAAGCAGGTCGTCAGCCGCAAGGGGCTCGGCCTCCTCAATGAGGCCATCTCTCGCGATGACGTCGCGGGGCTCAAGGGCCACTTGGCCGTCGGCCACGTTCGCTACTCGACCACCGGGTCGAAGCGCGTGCAGAACATTCAGCCGTTGGTCATCGAGTACTCGCAGGGGCTCATCGCCGTCGCCCACAACGGGAACCTGGTCAACGCCCGGACCCTCCACACGGAGTACGAGAGACGGGGGTCCATCTTTCAAACAAGCACCGACAGCGAAGTGATCGTTCACCTCCTGGCCGACCCGGATCACGCATCGCGTCCGGACCGGATCGGCCACTGCCTCAATCACCTGAAGGGGGCGTACTCCTTCCTGCTTATGACCCCCACTCAGTTGATCGCCGCGCGAGACCCCCTCGGCTTCCGCCCCCTGTGCATCGGCAAGATCGGCGACGCCCACGTGGTGGCCAGTGAGACCTGCGCCTTCGACCTCCTTGGCGCGCGCTACCTCGGCGAGATCAACGCCGGTGAGCTCGTGGTCATCGATGAAAACGGCCTGCGTTCCGAGCAGTTCGCCCACGCCGGCAAGCGGTCCCAGTGTGTTTTCGAGCACATCTACTTCGCTCGCCCGGACAGTTACATTTTCGGCACGAACGTCCACACCGTCCGGATGAACCTGGGTCGCAACATCGCGATCGAGCACCCCGCCGACGCCGACGTCGTAATCGCCATCCCGGACTCCGGCAGATCGTGCGCCATGGGCTACGCCCTGGCGTCGGGCATTCCCCTTGACCGAGGTTTTGTCCGCAACCATTATGTCGGCCGGACATTCATCATGCCGGAGGCGCGGGACCAGGGGGTGGACATCAAGCTCAACGTCGTGCGGCCCGTGGTGCAAGGAAAGCGGATCGTCATCGTGGACGATTCCATTGTAAGGGGCACAACGTCCAAAGGACGAATCAAAAAACTCCGCGATGCCGGTGCGAAAGAAATCCACATGCGCATCAGTTGCCCGCCCATTCGGCACCCGTGTTTCTACGGCATTGACTTTCCCACAACGACCGAGCTCTTCGCGGCCAAACACAGCGTGGAGGAACTGCGCGACTTCCTGAAAGTTGACTCACTCCAGTACCAGAGCATCGAGGGCCTGCTCGCCTCTCTCGGCGAACAGGCGAATCACTACTGCATCGCTTGCTTCACGGGCCAGTATCCCGTACGCCCCGAGGAGAAGATGGAAAAACTATCCATGGAGACCCATTCTTGACCAAGGCGCTGCTCACACTGCAAGACGGGTTCACGCTGGAGGGCAGGTCCTTTGGCGCCGACGGCGAGCGCCTGGGCGAGGTCGTCTTCAATACCAGCATGGCGGGGTATCAGGAGGTCCTCACCGACCCCTCCTATTGCCGTCAGATTGTAACCATGACGTATCCCTTGATCGGCAACTACGGCGCCAACGAGGAGGATTTCGAATCCGCTCGCCCGCAGGTCGAAGGCTTTGTTGTCCGTGAAGTGAGCCGTATCCCCAGCAACTGGCGCTCGCAGTTCGATCTGCCCCACTACCTGAAGGAACACAATGTGCCCGGGATCGACGGCGTTGACACCCGCGCCCTCGTGAAGCATATCCGCACGAAAGGCGCAATGAAGGGTATCCTTTCCACGGAGGACCTCAACCCCAAAAGCCTTCAGAAGAAGGCGCAGGAGTGGCCCGGCCTCGTCGGCCGTGACACCGTCGAATGCGTCACCTGCAAGAGCGAATACCCCTGGGAGAAAAGCGCTGACGTTGAGAAACACTTCGACGTCATCGCCTACGATTTCGGCGTGAAGTACAACATCCTCCGCATGCTCGAACGTGCGGGCTGCCGCGTCACCGTCGTGCCGGCTTCGACGAAAGCGGAGGACGTCCTGTCCCGCAATCCGGACGGCATCGTCCTCAGCAACGGCCCCGGCGACCCGGCGGCTGTGACGTATGCCGCCGAGGAGATCCGAAAGCTCCTCGGCAAGCGGCCCATCTTCGGCATCTGCCTCGGCCACCAGATCCTCGGTCTCGCCTTCGGGGGAACGACCTACAAGCTCAAGTTCGGCCACCGCGGCGGCAACCAGCCGGTCAAAGACTTGAAGACCGGCCGCGTGGCGATCACGGCGCAGAACCACGGCTTTTGCGTGGACATTGACTCGCTCCAAGACCCGCAGGTGGAGATCACCCACATCAACCTGAACGACAAGACGCTCGAAGGCATGCGACACAAGGATCTCCCTGTCTTCTCGGTCCAGTACCACCCCGAGGCATCGCCCGGCCCGCACGACGCGGAGTATCTCTTCAAGGAGTTCACAGACGCCATGATACGCGAGAAAACAAGGGGAGACGGCTGATGGCCAAGTTCATCTTTGTGACAGGCGGCGTGGTGTCGTCCCTCGGCAAAGGGATCACCTCGGCCTCGATCGGGGCCCTCCTCAAGTCCCGGGGAATCCGAGTGAAGCTCCAGAAGTTCGACCCGTATCTCAATGTGGACCCCGGGACGATGAACCCCTACCAGCACGGGGAGGTCTATGTCACCGAGGACGGCGCGGAGACCGACCTTGACCTCGGCCACTATGAACGCTTCACCGGCGACTACACCTCCCGCGCGAGCAACGCCACGGCCGGTTCGGTTTACTACGAGGTCCTGATGAAGGAGCGGCGGGGGGACTACCTCGGCAAGACGATCCAGATGGTCCCCCACATCACCGACGAGATCAAGCGCCGTGTGCGCAAGCTGGATACGCCCGAGGTGGACGTGGTCATCTGCGAGGTCGGCGGCACGGTGGGCGACATCGAGAGCCTGATTTTCCTGGAGGCCATCCGGCAGATCGGCCAGGAAGAGGGGCGGAACAACGTCCTGTACATCCACCTCACCCTCGTTCCCTACATCCGTGCAGCAGGAGAAATCAAGACGAAGCCGACCCAGCACAGCGTGGGCAAGCTGCGAGAGATTGGAATCATTCCCGACGTGCTCATCTGCCGCAGCGAGCTGCCGCTGAGCAAGGAGATTCGGGACAAAATCTCGCTGTTCTGCAATGTCCAGGCCCATGCCGTCATCGAGGAGATTGATGTCAAGCACACCATCTACGAGGTACCCTTTGTCTTCGCCGAACAGGGCCTGGACACCCTGATCTGCAACCAGTTGGGCCTGCGCGGCGCCGGCCGCGACTTGACGAAGTGGCGCAAGGTCGTCAGCGTGCTGACCCGCGCCGAAACCACCGTACCCATCGCCGTGGTCGGCAAATACTCCGAGCTCCAGGATGCGTATAAGTCCATCTACGAAGCGATCATGCACGGCGGCGTCGCCAACGAGTGCAAGGTGGATATCCGGAAGGTTTTGTCCGAGGACATCGAAGAAAAAGGCGCGGCAACCGTGCTGGCCGGAGTAAAGGGCATCCTCGTCCCCGGTGGGTTCGGCACAAGGGGAGTGCAGGGGAAGATCCTCGCCATTCAGTACGCCCGCGAGAAAGGCGTCCCCTTCTTCGGCATCTGTCTCGGCCTTCAGTGCGCCGTCATCGAGTTCGCCCGGAACGCCTGCGGCTTGCCCAAAGCGAACACAACGGAAATCGACCCGGACACCTCCGATCCCGTGATCTGCCTCCTGGAGGAGCAGAAGGTGGTGGTGGACAAGGGGGCCACCATGCGCCTCGGGGCCTATCCCTGCCACCTGCAGCCGAACACGAAGGCCCTCGACGCCTACGGCGAAGCGGAGATCAGCGAGCGCCACCGCCACCGGTACGAGTTTAACAACAAGTACCGCGAGGCGATGTCGGCGAAGGGCATGGTCTTCAGCGGCCTGTCGCCGGACGGCGAGCTGGTGGAGATCATCGAGCTGGCCGACCTCCCCTGGTTCGTCGCCACGCAGTTCCATCCGGAGTTCAAATCCCGGCCGGTGGACGCCCATCCCCTCTTCCGTGATTTCGTCAAAGCAGCTCTGAACAGAAAGGACGAGTAGTGAGCGAAGAACTCATTGCCATCCTTGACTTTGGATCGCAGTACAACCAACTTATCGCGCGACGCGTGCGGGAGTGCAACGTCTATTCGGTCCTGGTCAACCACAGCACATCCCCTGCGGAACTCAAAGGGATGAATCCGAAGGGCATCATCCTCTCCGGCGGCCCGGCGAGCGTTTTTGCAAAGGATTCCCCGCGATGCCAAGCCGAGATCCTCGACCTCGGCGTGCCCGTCCTCGGCATCTGCTACGGCATGCAACTCATGGCGCAGATCCTCGGCGGCGAGGTCGAGAAAGGCCGATCGGGGGAATACGGCTTCGCGGAGCTCCATACGTCCCAGGACAGTAGTTTGTTCGCCGGGGTGCCCCCCTACTCTCAAGTGTGGATGAGTCATGCCGACAAGGTCATTGAACTGCCACCGGGCTTTCAGACCATCGCCCGCACCGACGACTGCGACATCGCCGCCATGTGGAGCCCGGCGCGGCGGCTCTACGGCGTGCAGTTCCACCCGGAGGTCGTCCACTCGATTCACGGGGCGCAGATTCTGGACAACTTTGTCGCCAAGATCTGCGGCTGCTCCCGCTCGTGGACGATAACTTCCTTCATCGAGCACACCGCGAAGCAAATCGCCGAGACGGTAGGTGACGACCGCGTGATCTGCGCCCTGAGCGGCGGGGTGGACTCGGCCGTTACGGCCGCAATCATCGACAAGGCCATCGGGCCACAACTGGATTGCGTCTTCGTCAACAACGGTGTAGTTCGAGCAGGCGAACCGGAAGAGATCCAGAAGATCTTCGGCAATGACTTCTCCTTCAAGTTTCACGGCATCGACGCGGAAGACCGTTTCCTCCGCCGCCTCAAGGGCGTCACCGATCCGGAAGAAAAGCGAAAGGCCATCGGCGACGAGTTCATCAAGGTCTTCGTCGACAAGGCCCGCGAACTCGGCAATATCCGTTTCCTGGCCCAGGGAACGCTCTATCCCGACGTGATCGAGAGCCACTCCCCCACTGGCGCGCCCTCGGCCACCATCAAAAGCCACCACAATGTCGGCGGCCTGCCGGAGGATTTGGACTTCGAACTGATCGAGCCGCTCCGGGAGCTGTTCAAGGACGAGGTCCGCGAGCTCGGCCGTGAGCTGGGCCTGCCTCTTAGCATCGTGAAGCGTCAGCCTTTTCCCGGCCCGGGCCTCGCCGTCCGCGTCCTCGGTGAGGTGACCAAGGAACGGCTGGACATCCTCCGGGAGGCCGATCTGCGCGTGCAGCAGGAGATGGAGAAATACGAACACTACGACGAAATCTGGCAGTCTTTCGCCATCCTCCTCCCCATCCGAAGCGTCGGGGTCATGGGGGACGAGCGCACCTACGAGCACACGGTTGTCCTCCGTGCGGTCACCAGTCAGGACGGCATGACCGCCGACTGGGCCCGGCTGCCTTACGACCTGCTGGATCGGATCTCGCGCCGGGTGATCAACGAAGTCCGAGGCGTGAACCGCGTGGTGTATGATATCGGCTCCAAGCCGCCAAGTACTATTGAATGGGAATAAAGATCGAAGATGCCCAAGCGGACGGACATTCATAAGGTTCTGATCATCGGCTCCGGCCCCATCATCATCAGCCAGGCGTGCGAGTTCGACTACTCCGGCACGCAGGCCTGCAAGGCCCTGCGCGAGGAGGGATACGAAGTCGTCCTCGTGAACAGCAACCCCGCTACCATCATGACCGACCCGGAGATGGCCCACCGCACCTACGTCGAGCCCATCGACCCGGATATCGTCGCGAAGATCATCGAGCGCGAGCGGCCCGACGCCCTCCTTCCCACCCTCGGCGGGCAAACGGGGCTCAACGTCGCCGTGCGTGTGGCGGAGCGCGGCGTGCTCGACAAATTCGACGTCAAAATGATCGGCGCCACGTACGAAGCCATCCGAACCGCCGAAAATCGTGAACTCTTTAAAGACGCCATGAACCAGATTGGCCTGGAAATCCCCGCCAGCGGCACCGCCACTACCATGGAAGAGGCGTGGGAGGTCGCCGACAGGTTGGAGTTCCCTCTCATCATTCGTCCCAGCTTTACTCTCGGCGGGACGGGCGGCGGCGTGGCCTATAACCGTGAGGAGTTCGAGGAGATTGCCAACTGCGGCCTGCGCCTCAGCCTGACGAGCGAGATTCTCATCGAGAAATCCGTCGTCGGGTGGAAGGAATTCGAGCTCGAAGTTATGCGCGACAAGGCCGACAACGTCGTTATCATCTGCTCCATCGAGAACCTCGACCCCATGGGTATCCACACGGGAGACAGCATCACCGTCGCACCGGCGCAAACGCTGACCGACAAAGAATACCAAGTGATGCGCGATGCCGCCATCGCCATCATTCGACAGGTGGGTGTGGAGACCGGCGGGTCGAACATCCAGTTTGCCGTCAACCCCGAGAATGGGCGGATGGTCGTCATCGAGATGAACCCCCGTGTGTCGCGCAGCTCGGCCCTCGCCAGCAAGGCAACCGGCTTCCCCATCGCGAAATTCGCGGCCAAGCTCGCCGTCGGGTACACGTTGGATGAGATTCCGAACGACATCACAAAGGAAACTCCGGCGTCCTTCGAGCCGACCATCGACTACTGCGTCGTCAAGATTCCACGATTCGCATTCGAGAAATTCCCACACGCCGACCCGACGCTGACCACGTCCATGAAATCCGTCGGCGAAACGATGGCCATCGGTCGAACGTTCAAAGAGGCCCTGCAGAAGGGGCTGCGCTCCCTGGAGATCGGGCTGACGGGCTTTGATCGCAAGTCCATACGGGGCTTGGAGTTCGATGGCATTGAGAGCAAACTTCGAACGCCGAGAGGGGAGCGCATCTTCTACGTCAAATTGGCCCTGAAGCACGGCATGAGCGTGAGGGAAATCTACGACTACTCGAAAATCGACCCCTGGTTCCTGGACAATATCAAGGAGATTGTCGAGTTTGAGGCGGAGCTCGAGGCGATCGATTCCTTCGACAATCTGTCCGATGGCATGTTGCGAAGTGCCAAGCGAAGGGGGTTTTCCGACGAACAGTTGGGCGATCTGCTTGGCGCCAAACCGAAGGCCGTGCGCGAGCGTCGCAAGACGATCGGCCTCGAAGCCACGTTCAAGCTTGTGGATACCTGCGCCGCCGAGTTCGAGGCCTACACGCCATACTACTACTCCACGTACGAGAGCGAAGACGAGACACGGCAGAACGACCGGGAAAAGATCATGATCCTCGGCAGCGGTCCGAACCGCATCGGCCAGGGCATCGAGTTCGACTACTGCTGCGTCCACGCCTCCTTCGCCCTGAAGGAACTCGGCTACGAGACCATCATGGTCAACAGCAACCCCGAGACCGTGAGCACGGACTACGACACGTCCGACAAGCTCTACTTCGAGCCGCTTACGCTCGAGGACGTCCTCAACATCGTGGACCGCGAGCAGCCCGATGGGGTCATCGTCCAGCTCGGCGGTCAGACGCCGCTCAACCTCGCCGTTCCTCTGGCCGAGGCCGGTGTCAAGATACTGGGGACCAACTCCGACGCCATTGATCGCGCCGAAGACCGGGAACGGTTCAGTGCGCTGATCAAAAAACTCGGCCTCACCCAGCCGCCGAACGGCATGGCCCTCTCGCTCGAGGCGGCGGCGGACGTTGCCGCACAGATCGGCTACCCTGTGCTTGTCCGCCCGTCGTTTGTTCTCGGTGGACGCGCCATGGCGATCATCCACGACCGGACCGACCTCGAGGGCTTCATGGCCGAGGCCATCGAGGTATCCGGCAAACGGCCCGTGCTGGTGGACAAGTTCCTGGAGGATGCCGTGGAGGTCGATGTGGACTCCATCTCCGACGGCAACCTGGTCGTCATCGGGGGAATCATGGAGCACATCGAAGAGGCGGGCATCCACTCGGGCGACAGCTCCATGGTGCTCCCTCCCTATTCCTTGACCGACCGTGTCGTAGATCAGATTCGCGAATATACCAAGGCCCTCGCCACCGAACTGGGTGTGGTCGGTCTGATGAACGTTCAGTTCGCCGTTCGTGGTGAAACGATCTATGTGCTGGAGGTCAACCCGCGTGCATCCCGTACGGTTCCGTTCATCAGCAAAGCAACCGGCGTTCCCCTCGCCAAAATCGCGTCGAAACTCATGGTGGGCAAAACGCTTGAAGAGCTTGGATTCACGCAGGAAGTGCAAATCCCGCACTTCGCCGTCAAGCAGTCGGTTTTCCCCTTCAACCGTTTTCCTGGACAAGATGCGCTGCTGGGCCCGGAGATGAAATCGACTGGTGAGGTCATGGGCATTGACTCGAACTTCGGGTTGGCTTTCGCCAAGGGCCAGCTCGCGGGCAGTCCCGGCCTGCCGGCCGAAGGCAAGGTATTCATCAGTGTGAAGGATCAGGACAAGCGCGCGATCATCTTCATCGCCAAGCAGCTCGTTGATCTGGGGTTCGAGATCGTTGCCACTGAAGGAACGGCAAAGACACTTCTGCGCAACGGTGTGCCCACAAGCACGTTGTTCAAGATTTCAGCAGGCCCCCGACCCCACGTGCTCGACCTGATCAAGAATGACGAGATCGCGATGATTATCAACACCGTAAGCGGCAAAGTACCGCGACACGATGAGACTCGAATGCGGACCATCGCCATCGCACGGGGCATCCCGCTAATGAGCACGATCTCCGCCGCGTCCGCCGCCGTCGGCGGCATGGAGGAGGTGTTGCGGTCAGGCATGACCGTAACGTCTTTGCAGGAGCACATCGCCGCCATCCCCAAGCCTCAGCCGGCCACTGTAAAGTAAGTGCTTGCCGTGAAGAAAACTCATAACAACCATCCTGAGTGTGACAGAGGATCTCAAGCGTGAGACGAAACCATCGCAGAGGGGGCTCGCCCATGCACGCAAGACCATTCGTCCCGATCCTGTTCGCCATTGTTCTGTGTAGCTGCTCGAGGGACCGCTCGGCAGAGATCGACAAGCACCTGTCCAATCTGCACAGTGATGACGCGGTGACGCGTCGCAACGCCGTGCTCGCCCTCGGCAACATGGGTGCAGACGCCGTCCAGGCCGTGCCCGCACTCGCGCGGATGCTCAACGACAGGAACGACGACATCCGCGTCACCGTCTGTCAGGTCTTGGGCAAAATCGGCCCATCGGCCGCACCGGCGCTGAAGGCGCTGGAGAACGCAAAGAAAAGCGATCCGGACGATCGGGTCAAGGAAGCCGCAGCGGCGGCGATACAGAAAATAAGAAAGGGATAGAGGAATATGCCGGGGTCCACATTCAACCGCAGGGAGTTCTTGATCGGCAGCCTGCTGGCAGGCATCTTCGTGACCATCGGCGCCGGGCTTCTTGCCTGGGGTGTGCTTTATTACGCGAATGTGAAAGCGTTCATCGCCCGTGCCAAGAGCGCAGAGGGAACCGTGACCGGCTTCGATCGGTGGGAGGGATCGTCCACGGACCTCAGCGACGACATCAAGTATGCGGTTGTGACATTCACGACTTCGGACGGCAAAGAGGTCCGCTTCAAAGGCCCGTCGCAGGAGTGGTCGTCGTCCTACAAGACCGGCGACAAGGTCAAGGTCCTCTATGACCCGGAAAAACCCGATGACGCCAAAATCAAATCCTTTATGGGTCTGTGGTTCGCGTCGTCGATGCTCTGCGGCGTCGGTTTCTGCATGGTATTCGTTCCACTGCTGACGCTGTTTACGTACTGGCGGTCGTGCCGGAAATAGAAAGCGGACCGGTCAGCCGTCACAGCCCAACAGCCGCGCAATGTTCCCGCCGAGGATATTCTCCGTGTCCTCGTCCTTCAGCCCCCAGCCGCGTATCCAGTCGATGTCGTCGCGGATGATTTGCAGATCGTTGTAGGGATAGTCCGCGCCGTAGATGATCCGGTCGGGACCGACGGCGCGCAGGAGCGTGTTGATCCGCTCCTGCGAGAGATGCCATGCCACCGATTCCCGCCGCGTCTGCGCGAGCTCGGCGTAGCAGTTCCTGTTGTTCTGGAGGACGGCCAGGGCCTGGTCGAAGAACGCCGTACCGCCGACGTGGCCGATGATGAGAGGCAGCTTCGGGTGCTTCTGGGCCACGTCATCGAGGAGGATCGGTTCGTATTTGCGAATGAACCAGCCGTGCACGCCGGTGTGGAATTGAATAGGGATACCCAGCTCCTCAGCCACCGAATAGAAGTCGTCGATCTCCGGATCATTGATCTGCACCCGGAAGATGGGCGGATGGAACTTGGCGCCCCGGAAGCCGCACTCGACATGCTCGCGCAATTTCTCCGGTGCGTTCTCATCCTTTGGGTTGATCGTGGCGTAACCGATGAACCCCGGCTCGTCCTTGATGGCCGCGTGGAGCCACTCGTTTGGGTCATCCTCCATCTGATAGTAGAACGGCGCGAAGGCGACGGCCCGCCCGATGCCCAACTCGGCCATCCATTCTTTGAGTACGTCGATCGTGCCCCACGACGGATCGTCGTCCTTGGTCCCGGCCCGCATGACATGACAGTGGTTCAGAATCATTGCCTACACCTGACTCAGCAGCTTCCGCATCTCGTCCATCTCGTGCTGCGCCACGGCCACCGGGTCATCACCGCCACTGGCCTCGCAGGAGAGATACCCGTCGTAGCCGATCTTCTTCAAGCCCTTGAAGAGCGGTAGATGATCGACGTCCCCGTCGTTCAGCAGCGCCCGTTTGAATCGCCCCGCGAGGTAGTCATGCGCCGCCTCGTCGTCGGCCGCGGCGCGGACCATGTCCTTGATGTGCACGTGAAAGATGCGGTCGCCGAGGACCTCAATCGAATCCTCGCCGTAGATGTCTCCCGTGATGTGCAGGTTTCCTGCGTCATGGATCACGCCGAAGTTCTGCCGATCGACGAGGTCAATGATCTTCCGCGCCATCGCCACTGTCTCGCAGTATTGGCCGAAGTGAATCTCGGCAATGATTCGCGAGTCATGCTTTGCGGCGCGGTCGCACGCCTCGCCCAGCCAGTCGGCCACGATGCGCGCCTCGTCATCTTTGTATGCGCTGTCCTTCAGACGTCCGGCGGTGACCTTGATCATCTTGCAGCCCATTTCATCGCCGATGTCGAGAAACCTGCACACATCGTTCAGATCCTTCTGTCGCTGCTCCTCACCCGCGAGGATTGGGCCGCCGAGGGAGGTGTAGATCAAGCAGATGTCGAGTTTATTCTCCTCCGCCATCTTCCCGATCTCCCGCGCACGCTCGGGCGGGCAGTTCACATCGAGATGGTTTCCGCCGAATCCGATCATGATCTCGATGCCATCGTACCCGATTTTACCTGCCTCCTCCATCGCGGTGCGAAGGGGAAGTTCCTTGAACATGCCAGAGAATATCGCAGTCTTCATCAGCCTGTCGCTCCTAACAAGATTTGCCTAAGCATCAGTGATCTTTTTTGTGTCAAGCTTCGCCGGCCGGCGCGCCTCGGGCATGGGGCCGAGGATCGGCTCGAAGTACTTCACGCCGGCATCCGTAATGCACATCTTTTCCGGATCGAAAAAGCGCGCGTCCATCTTTCGTGGGACGAGGCTGCCGTTTTCCTTCCTCGGCAGCGTGTCGAACGCCACGGACGTCGCGACCAGATCGTCACCCTTCCGAACGAGACACGCCATGCGGCCACCGGCGCCCTGGTCAAGATCCTCGACCGCCTTCTTTCCGAGTGCGATGGCATTGTCCCGGTCCACGGCTGAGGGAGCGCCGCATCGCCAGAGGTAGCTCGGGATCACGGCGTTAAAGTTTCGCGTTTGCAATTTTTCCGCAAGCGCATCCTTCAGATGCTGCGCGACGAACTCCGCCACGCCGCCGAGCTTCTTGTGACCGAACGCGTCGACGTTCGCTTCGTCTTCGTGAAGAATCTTCCCGTCCGGCCCCACGGCCCCTTCGGACATGGCGATGATTACCTCCTTGTTTTGCTCGTACCGTTCGAGCACCTTCTGCTCCAGCTCATCCATCACAAGCGCATACTCCGGCACGATGATGAAGTCCGCGTGGCCGTACGCCGCGGCCAAGCCCAGCCACCCCGCGCTCATGCCCATTGCTTCGAGGATGATAATTCGGTCGTGGGAGTATGCCGTCGTCCGCACGCCTCTGGCCATGCTCGTGAATTCGGCCACCCGCGCGGCGGCCGTGGCAAAACCGGGCGTGTAGTAATTGATGATTTCCTCGTAATTTACGACATCCCCATCCGGCGCGTTCGTGCCGACATCGTTGTCGATGGTTTTCGTGATCGCGACACTTCGCACGCCCTGCAACTGCCCGACAACACTGAGCGTATCATCTCCGCCGATGGGAATGAAGCCGTCGATGTCGAGGCGTTGTATGTTCTTCACCGCCTGCTCGTAGCCGCCCTCGATCTTGCCGAGCTTGGTCCGAGAAGTTTTCAGGATCGTGCCGCCGAGGTCGGGATCGATCATGTCGCTCTTGATGACGGCATACTCTCCAGAATCCAGCACGCCCGCCCAGCCCCGGATGAAGCCGATGACTTCGTAGTCGAGTTCCTCCGCCTTGAGGCAGATGCCCTTGATCGTGGGGTTCAGCGCGCTGGTGTCGCCGCCGCCGGTTAAGACGCCAATTCGTTTCATTCTTCCACTCCTACATCCCAAGTGCAACACGAAGCTCTTCGTGGCCCTTTGCATATTCCTCGACACTCTTGCCCGCGTTGAATGCCTCGACCGCCTGAAGCATGGCATCGACACCGGCCTTGATGCCCAGAGGGTGCTTCAGGATGCTCGTCCCCGCGAGGCCCATAAAGTTCGCGCCAAACGCTTTGAGCTGATCGACCAG
>JAADGH010000135.1 GCA_013152475.1 Planctomycetota bacterium | reverse complement strand
AATCTTCGATATATTCCTTCGTGCACTTCGTGTGCTTCGTGGTAAATGACGGAAAACGGTTTGCATGACCGACAGACTGAAACGCATCCGAAACATCCTGGTCGTCGGCGGCCTCACCATGGGAAGCCGCGTGCTGGGGATGGTGCGGGATATGATCCAGGCCTACGTCCTGCCCAGCGCGTTCTTCGATGCCTTTGACGTCGCTTTCACTTTCCCGAACCTCTTCCGCCGCCTCTTCGGCGAGGGCGCGCTCAGCGCCGCGTTCATCCCCGTGCTCAAGGAGGAAATGGAAAAGGGCGATGACGCCTCCACCCGCCGCCTCATCAACGGCACGGCCACGCTCCTCTTCCTCATCCTCGCCGGGCTGATCGTCGTGTCCTACATCGTCGCCGGCGGGCTGCAACACTTTGTGCCCAAATACAAAGAGTCCGGCGAGCTCTTCCGCATGCTCTACATCATGCTCCCCTACATCCTCTTCATCTGCATGACCGCCCTCATCGCCGGGGCGCTCAACTCCCTCGGCTCCTTCGGTGTGCCCGCGGCGGGGCCCATCGTCCTGAACGTCTGCATGATCTCCGCCCTCGTGCTCCTGGTTCGTCCGACCGGCGATCCGAAGTGGCTCGCCGTCGCGGTCGTCGCCGCCGGGGTCGTCACGCTGGCCATGCAGGTCATCGCCCTGCACCTGAAGGGCATCCCCCTGCGCCCGTGCCTCGACTTCCGCCAGGCTCAGATCGGCAAGATGATCGGCCTCATCGCCCCCGTCATCCTGGGCCTGGGCGTGATGCAGATCAACGTCATGTTCGACCGCATCATCGCCTACGCCATGGTCCCCGGCAATGGCGCGAACAAGGTGCTCTACATCGGCAACCGCCTGATGCAGCTCCCCCTCGGCGTCTTCGGCATCGCCATTGCGACGGTCGTCTTTCCCGAGCTTGCCGCCTGCGCCGCGCGCAAGGACGATAAGGGATTCCTCGATACGCTCCGGCACGGACTGCGCCTCGTCCTCTTCATCTGCATCCCTGCCGCCGTCGGGCTCATCGTCCTCGGCCGACCGATCATCGAGCTGCTCTTCGAGCGGGGAAAGTTCGTCGCCGCCGACACGACGCGGACGGCGTGGGTGCTGGGCATGTACTCCCTCGGTCTCTGGTCGTTCAGCAGCTACCACGTGGTGACCCGGGCCTTCTACTCGCAGCAGGACACGAAGACTCCGGTGAAGGTGTCCGCGTGCATGGTGGTTGCCAATCTCATTTTGAACCTGATTCTCGTGCAGACGCGTCTGCACGAGTCGGGCCTGGCCCTGGCGACGTCGGTGTGCTCCATCGCGAACCTGCTCATCCTCACGGCCGTCCTTCATAAGCGCCTGGGTCGCATCGGTGCACGGGCGGTGCTGGCATCAGTGGCGCGCGTCGCCATTGCGACGGTGCTAATGGGCGCAGTGTGCGTGGCGGTCCTGCGGGTCCTGCCCGAGTCGACCGGCCTGACGGTTCGGCTCATCCGCGTTTTCGCCCCGATGGCGGCGGGCGGGGCGACCTTCCTCATCGCGTCGCTCCTCCTTCGCATCGAGGAGCTCCGCGACCTGACATCGGCCCTGCTCAAGAGGCGGGGGAAGTAGCCGATCCCTACATGTCTGCCCCTTCGTGCACTTCGTGTGCTTCGTGGTGAACTATTGCAGCTATTGCCGGAGCATTACTTCCCCAGCCGGAACGCGCCGAACGATTCGCCTTTGCGAATGGGGGCGCCAAGCTCCGTGATGAAGCAGACGTAGCCGCGCTCGTGGCGCCACGCCTCCCAGATGATGGCGCGGATGGTCAGCGTTTCCATCACAATTCCTCCCAAGCCCGGAATCGGCAGACTACGCCTTCCCCGGCACAGGCGGCTCCTCCCTGGGGAGGACCACCTTGCCCGTCTCGAAGTCCTCCGGAGTGGGTTTGAGGTGGAAGTCCGATTTCATCATCTCATCCCACGTTACCTTTTGACCCGTGTAGGCGGAGATGCGTCCCATGACGGCGGCCAGGGTCGCCTCGGCGACGTTCTGCGCCTCCATGAGCGGCTGGCCCTTGAGGAGGCTCTCCATCAGGTCGTAGTGCTCCTGCATGTAGGGATCGCTGCGCTTCAGCTTGGGCATCTTGACCTTCGGGGTCGCGTCGATCCTGCCGCCGCAGCTCGTTGTGCCCTTCTCCCCGACAAGGTGCTCCCCAACCCGGTTCCAGCAGCCGTTCACCTGGCGGCACATGCTCTGGATGTGCACGCCGCCGGGATACTCGAAGTCAATGCTGAAGAAATCGAACTGGTCGCCCGTCTGCCGCCGGGCCCGCCCGCCGAAGCCGACGGCGACGAGCGGATGGCCGCCGAGAAACCAGTTGGCGATGTCGATGTTATGGACGTGCTGCTCGCAGATGTGGTCGCCCGACATCTCCGTAAAGCTGACCCAGTTGCGAACCAGGTACTCCGCAGGGTCCCATTCCTTTTTGCGCTTCTTGAACCAAAGTTTCCCCATGCACCAGTAGATCTGCCCGCTCAGGATCTTGCCGATGGCCCCCTCGGCCACGAGTTTCTGGTTCGCGATATAGTTGGCGGAGTGGCGGCGCTGCGTACCGGCAACGACGCCCAGTTTCTTCTGCGCCGCCAGCTTGCCGGCCTCCATGATCTTCCGGCAACCCACCGGATCGACGGCCACGGGCTTCTCCATAAAGACGTGCTTGCCGGCCTCGATGGCCGCAGCGAAGTGCCACGGCCGGAAATTCGGCGGCGTGGCCATGAGAACGATTTCCACGTCGGTGGCAATCAGCTTCTTGTAGGCGTCAAAGCCGACGAAGCAGCGGTTGGCGGGGACTTCGTGCCCCTCCTTGGCCAGCATCTTTTGCGCGCCGTGCACGCGATCCTGGTAGGCGTCCGCCAGGGCCACGACTTTCACCTCGATTCCCAGCGCCTTGCCCGCGCTCAGGTTGTTGCGGATCGCCCCCTTGCCCCGGCCGCCGCAGCCGATGAGTCCCACCTTGAACGATTTCTTTTGCTCCTGCGCCTCCCCCTGCGCAGCCACCATTGCCCCTCCTGCAACGATCGCGGCGGATTTCACAAAATCGCGCCTCGAAACCACCGGCTTGTCCATAGGAATCTCCTTTCCGTCAATAGGAACGGCGTCGCATCGCATCACCTCCTACCAAGTTCCCGCTTGCGTGTCAAGAACGCCTTTGATATAAAGAACCCTCTGCTTGCGGATCAATCGCGTTGCCGAGAGCCGAGGAGACTTGCCGTGCGCCGAACCTTCAGACCGCTGGTGGGGGCGTTCCTCTTCCTTATCGCGTCTTTCGGTGCGACACATGCTTCGGACGAGAAGGCACACGAGATCGCTGCCGCGACCCGCAGCGACCGCGCCCGTTTTGTCCATCGCATCCAACTCCTCGACCACACCGGCAAGGCCATCACCCCCCAGAGCACCGTACCCTACAGCCCGAAGAAGACCTGCGGGCACTGCCACAAGCAATACGAGCTGATCAACGGAGGGACGCACTCCCAGTTGTTCCCCCAGGGCAAGACGGACCCCAATCGGCCGCCGTCCCACATGTGGACCGTCTTCGACCACGCGACCCACATCCAGGCCCCCGTCGCCCTTGGGTTTCATGGGCTGAGGAACGAAAAGGCCGTCCAAGGCGGGGCCAAACCCCTGATCCCGCTCACCACCTTTGAGCTGGCCAAACAGTTCGGCGGCTTCCACCCCGGCGGCGGGCGGTTCGAGACCGACCGGAACGGCAAACCATACGGCGAAGTGCTGGCGAAAAACCCGAAGGCCCGAGGAGAGGCGAACCCGGACTATTTCGAATCGCGCTGGGACCAGAGCGGCCCACTCGAACTCGACTGCATGGCCTGCCACGCGCTGGCCGGCTACGACCATGCCGAGCGCGCGGCGCAGATATCCGTTATGAACTTCAAGTGGGCCCCCACGGTCGGCCTCGGTATCGGGACCGTCGAGGGCAGCGTCGTCCGGTCGCCCGTGCCCAAGCCCGACACGCCCCCCGATCAGGTCGCCAAGCCGGCTGTCACCGTGAAGTACGACCCCGCCATCTTCGACCCGGAGGGCAAGGTGCATCTCCAGATCGGCCCACCGCCCGACCGCAACTGCCTCTTCTGCCACCGGCGACCGGCGAAGGAGGAAGCGGCCTGGCAGGAGGGTATTGTGGCCGATGTCCACTCCACGGCCGGGCTGCGGTGCGTCGACTGCCATCCCGCGGGGCTGAACCACATCATCCCCGGCCCAACGAGCATCGCCCAGAGCCCCGACAGCCCCGATCTCGCATCGCTCACCTGCGAGGGCTGCCACACCTCCGGCCGCCTCGGCGCGCCGGCCCCCCGGCACAGGGGCCTGCCCGGCCTGCACCTGCAGAAGATCCGCTGCGAGGCCTGCCACTCCGGCCCCCGGGCGCGGGCTGTGCCCATGCGTTTCGAGCAACCGACCGACCCGCTCTGGACGGCCATCATCGGCTCGACCAAACCCAGCGGGCCGACCGTCTGGGCGCCGGTCTTTCTCAGGGACCGCAACGGCAGGATCGGGGCGTTCGTGCGGCTGATCCCGCAATTCTTTGCTGAGAAGACCGATGGGGGCTTGGTCCCGCTCATGCCGAAGAACCTCTTCCGCACCTACTTTCGCACGGCAAGGAAGAGCTTTGCGGATGATGACGGGGATGGAACGAAAGAAATCAACAGTGAGGACGAGATCCTCGCCATGCTCAAGGCCCTCAAGCGCAAAATGGACCCCGTGTTCGAATACGGCGGCAGGGCCTACTCGCTGAGCGACAGGGCGGGATTGCAGGCGGCTGACGGGGTTGCCCCCCTCGACCGCCCCCTGGCCCACAACGTCCGCCCTGCTGCCCAGTCGCTCGGTGCGAAGGGATGTGTTGAGTGCCACCGGACCGACTCGCCCTTCTTCCTCTCCATCGCGCCCGTCCGGCCCATCGGCAAGGATGGCAAGCCCGAGGGGGGCACGCTCCTCGCGCGCTGCGGCAGGTCGGAGTTCGACCTGTGGCTGGGCGCCGTGCGGGAGCGATGGCTCAAGCCGTACGCGCCCCTTGCGGTCATCCTGTTTGTCCTGGTCATGGCGGCCCATTATGTTCTCTTTGGCCCGCACCGGCACGAGCCGGGCGAGGCCGATCAGGAGGTCGTGCGGTTCAGCCCCGTTGAGCGGCTGACGCACCTCGTGTTGCTCGTCTCATTCTTCGTCCTGGCGATCACCGGCTTATTCGTGGCGATGGGCGTGGACCGGATCGTCACCCTCGCCGCGGCGCGCATCCATTCCATCACGGCCGCGTTCCTGGTTATCGGCTTCGCGCTCACGGTCCTGCTCTGGATCAAGGACATGCGGTTTTTCCGCGATGATCTGGTGTGGGTCCGCCATTTAGGCGGCTACCTCGGCGGCCGGCAGGACCTCCCCGCGCGGCGGTTCAATGCGGGGCAGAAGGCCTTTTTCTGGTTCATCGGCGCCATGGTGATCTGCTTCGGCGTGACGGGCCTTGTCATGCTTTTCGGCTCGCCGCGGCGGCTGACCCCTCTGGCCTACACGCTCCATGACCTGTGCACGTATGCCATGCTCCTGGGCATCGCGGCCCATGCCTACCTCGGCACGCTGGCCAACCCGGGGACGCTGCGCGGCATCTTCGAGGGCAAGGTCAGCAGGGCCTGGCTCCGGCGCCATCACCCGGACCATCCGCCCGGGGACGGGCAGTAGACGCGGCCAACCGACCGCCAGGAGGATGGCGAGCGCCAGGGCGCACGGCGAGTAACCATGCGGAGGCCGAAGCGTCCCGCCATCACTGGTTCCGCCGGAAGACGAGGAGGGTGATGTCGTCAAACTGGTTTTCGCCTTGGTATTCGTTGACCGCCGCGATCACCGTATCGCACAGGTCTTCCGGGGCCTGTCCGACATGGTTGATGAGGACCTCCAGGAACCGCTCCTCGCCGTAGAGCTCACGGGTTGTATTCTGCGCCTCTGTAACACCGTCGGTGTAGAGCACCAACACATCGCCGAGATCCACTTGGACCTCGTCCTCGGTGTACTCGATGTCCGGTATAACGCCGAGGATAGGGCCGGTGGCCTTGATGGGCGGGTGCATCTTGCCCTCCGACGTCAGGTGGAACGGCGGGTTGTGGCCTGCGTTGGCGTAGCGCAGCTTCCCCGTGTCGGTCTCGTAGATGGCCAGGAAGAGGGTGACGAACATGGACTCGTCATTGTCCTCGACAAGGATGTCGTTGGCCCGGTTCAAGACCTCGGCCGGGCCGAGGCCGCTGAGGACGAGGTTTTTCAGGAGGGTGCGCGTAACGGCCATGAAGAGGGCCGCGGGCACGCCCTTGCCGGAGACGTCGGCGATGGTGATCAGGAGGCGCTCGTCGGTGACGAAGTAGAAGTCGAAAAAGTCCCCCGCCACCTGCTTGGCCGGGGAGTTGACGGCGTGAAGGTCGAACTCCTTGCGGTCCGGGAAGGGGGGGAAGGTCCGGGGCAGGAGGGAGGCCTGAATCTGCCGGGCGATACGCAGTTCGCTCTCCACGGACTCGCGGGCCTTGGTCTCGCGGGTGAGGGCCTCGACATGGCCCTTAAGGTCGGTGACCATCTGATTGAAGGCCCGGGCGAACTGGCCGATCTCGTCCCGGCTATGGATGTCGGTGGCCTGCACGTCAAGGTCGCCGTTGGCCACCTTTTCCACCACGCTGGCCAGCCGGGACATGGGCCGGGTGATGTGTATGGCGGTGAGGAGGATGATTCCGACGATGAGGACGAGCCCCACGATCATGATCTCCAGTTTTCGTCGCATCTCGGCATAGACAGGGGCGAGGACCTCCTGCTCCGGGATGACTGCGGCGAAGGACCACCCGGACGTGACAATGGGCGCAAAGACGACCCACTTCGGCTCGCGCGTGCGATAGTCCGGGATGCGGCGGACGCCGCGCTTGTGGGAGATCATCTCGCGGCCCAGCTCGGCGAGCGCGGGCATCTCGTACCACTCGGCCAGGCTGAAGATGGTCTCCCGCATGATGAGGGCCTCGTCGGGATGGGAGATGAACCGCCCGCTCTGGCTGACGATTATGCAATAGCCTTTGCTCATCTTGATCGAGGAGACCTCGTGCCGGAGGTTTTCCAGGGAGATGTCCACGGTGGTAATCCCCCGCAGCTTCCCCTTCCTCCGAAACGGCACGGAGTAGGTGCACATGAGGATGTTGCCGGCACCTTCGTCAAAGTAGGGATCGGTCCAGACCGGTTGATCGAGAAGCCGAGGAACGAGGTACCAATCCCACCGCATGTAATCGTAGACGTCCTTGCCGATGTCCATCGTCTTGACGCCGTCGGCGGCTCGGCAGACGTACGGCGCAACGCGGGGCCGGTCCGGGTGGAAGGCGCCGGGCTCGAAGGCGATGCACGAGCCGAAGACGCCCGGGTTGGCCTTCAGCGTGTTGCGCAGGAGGGCATAAAGGTCCTCTTCGCTCATGTCCGGCTGCGTCTCCAGGAAGGTCGCCGTGGAGCGGGCGACCTGGGCGACGGTGGAGAACTTGGCCCCCAGGCGCTCCGCGTGGTGGGCGGCGAGCTCGGTAAGGTGGTCCTTCATGTCGTTGAGGGCGGTTTCCCTGCCGGAGCGGTAGTCCAGCCAGAGCACGCCGAGGTAGATGAGCACCAACGGCAGGCCGATGGCCAGGATCAGTTTGGTTCGGATGGAAATCCTCAAGGCAACGCCCCCTTTCGGGTCAGGGCGGGCCGATAGAACTCATCGAAGGGCGGAACCTTGTCGATCAGTTTCTGCTGGAGCAGGACCTTCGCCACGTTCTCGTAGTCCTCGCGCAGCAGCGTGCCCCATTGCTCCGATTCCTTGCCGACACGGTGCTGGATCAATTCGGCCATGGCGCGAAGCATCCAGCGCTGGTGAGTGCGGTTGGTGGGCAGCTTGGCCTGGTTGCAGTGGGACATGACGATGTCGAGTGTCTCGGACTCGTGGGCCACGGCGTAGGCCCAGCCCTTGATGGATGCGGAGACCACGGCGAAACAGATGTCGGGATGGTCGCGACGCATGGCCTCGGTGCAGTAGATGCCGTCCTCGGGGAAGTTCATTCCGTAGTCGGAGAAGAAAAAGGTCTGCAGATCCTCCTTGCGCATGCCGGCTTCCATGAGCTTGTGGTATTCATTGTAGTACATGGCCGACGCCACATCGACCGCGCCGCGCAGGAAGGGGACCATGCTGGCGCTCTGCAGGACGATCCGGGGCCGGGCGCCATATTTCTTGAAAAAGGCCGTGGGCTGGATGTCGAAGTCCACGCCCCACAGGCCGACGCGCTTGCCCGTCATGTCGTGGGGTGTCTGGATCCTTGAGGAGCGCCGCGTCACGAGCATGAGGGCGGAGCGCTGCATGATCTGGGCGATGTTGACGATGGGGCTTCCCTTGGCGCGTTCGGCGATGGCCTGCGAAAGCCAGCCGGTGCAGAACTCGACCTTGCCGTCGGCCACAAGGCGGAAGGGAGACTCCCCTTCGAGCCACCACCGGAGTTTGACGCTCGGCGCCCCGGCTTCGCGGTAGAAGCCTTTTTCCTGGGCAACCATGTATCCGGCGAACTGGGCCTGCGGCTGCCATTGCAGTTGGATCGTGATCGGTCGGGTTTGGTCCTTCTCGGCATCCGCGGATGTGGGCCGGGCGCAGATGAGCATGGCGCTCAAGGCGATAAGAACGCGGCAGCAGGTGTCAAGCTGTCTCAACATCCGAAGGGCTTCCAGAGACCGTGCAAGGACATAGACATACATCAGGATCTTCCCAAGAGGGTAGCGTATTCACGAGGGATTTTCAACTCCCCACAGGGGGTAGTCTTCGATTCTTACGGGGGTGCGGTCCTGCGTGCCGATGCGCACAAATTGTACCCCCAGACAGGCATAGCACATTCGATGGACGATATGCGCAGGCTATTGGACCGGATATCTACGACATGGCCGAAGCGGTGGTCGCTCCTGATGGGGGACGGTCTCACCATCAGCGGCAACCCGACCGCCAGTATGGGGGGCTGGACAGTGCAGCGGTCGCCGTCGAAGGACCGATCCAGGACGGGGCCGCTGATCCCATTGCGATCCCCGAGACCAGGACGCTGCCCGCCGCCTCGGCCGCACAGAGGCCCCTCCGTTCCCTCCCTCACAAGGAGGAAGAGAAGACCCACAGGAACCGACGGTCGTAGATCGCGGTCTTCAGGTTCCCATCGCCGTCCCAGTCCACCGTCTTCGTCGCAAAGCCATAGCCCATATCGTCGGCGCGGGCCTTGTCGGGGATATCCATCTCCGGCTGCTTGGAGTTCGCCGGCGGCTCGAACTGCACGGCGACCTTCCCTTCCCCGTCCATCGCCCACGGCCACCCGCCGTCGGTGAAGAGGATGTAGTCCCTGTCGAGCGACAGCCGGAGGACAGGCCGGTTGCGGTGGAACACGTGCCCCTCCGCCGCCTTCGGCATGCCCAGCGGCCAGGTCTCCTCCGTCGGGATGCGCCAGAGCTCGTTGCCTTTGGGATCGTAGAGGACCATCGGGCCGTCGTCGTTGTAGATGGCAAGCTGATACTCCGAGTCATCGCGAAAGCGGCCAAGCACCGAGCCCTGCACGTGCCGGTCGGGCTTCGCAAAGAGCGTCCGGCCGTCGTTCATCACCAGATACCCCTTGTTCGATCCGGCGAAGCCGAGGGCAAAGGTGTCCGGCGTAAAATGGAGGATGTCCGTGTAGTCCACATGTTCCTCCCCCGCATCGACATTGTTCGGATCGATTACGTCCGGGATACACGCCCACTCCCCCGACGGTTTAATGGAGCAGTAGCCGCAGAGGTATTCCTTCTTCCCGTCGTTGTCCAGGTCGAGGACCATGATATGGTGCCCGCCGCCGGGGATGGCCACCGGTCCCCAGACGACGTTCATGCCCTTGCTGATCCCTACGACCGGCTCGCCGTAGCGCCAGTCGCCGGCGCCGCCCTCGCCGTTCTTGATAAGCAGCGCGGCCTCGCCCTGGCCCGTCGGCTCGCCGAGGACCTGGACGATGAAGTAGTTGTCCTCCGGCATGGTCAGCCTTCCCTTCGGCTTGCCCGTGGGACCGTCGAGGAGGTGAATCGTGTCGGCATCGGCAAGGACCACCTCGACGACGCCGTCGCCGTCCACGTCGCCCGTCGCAACGCACGCCTCGTGGGCGTGGCAGATGTACGGCCTGTCGGCCGGGTTCGGCTCGCCGAAGGTCCACATCCGCGTGCCGTCCTGCTTGAACGCGGTAACGCACGTGGACTTGGGATAGGCTGCCGAGACGAAGGGGAAGTGGTGATACATCTTCGTCCCGTAGATCCCCGGCCCCTGGTAGGCCAGTATCTCCGGCCGGCCGTCGCCGTCGATGTCACCAAAGAACAGCTCCGCCCCCCCGTACGGGCCGAGGGCGATCTCTTCCGGATGCGTAAGCGTAATCACATGGATCTCCTTACCCTCCCTGGGGCAATGTCAGGACAAGAATACCCGCCTTGTCGAGCAGGTAAGACCGCCCGTGCGTGGGCTGCCACATGACCCACTCCCGCGCAACGGGCTTGCACACAGTGATGTTCAGGCGCAGCTTCGGCTCGCGGGCTGGTTGGGGCGGCCGGACACCCATTGCCTCCAATGGAATCATCCACTCGGCATCCCACCGGCCCTTCTTGACGATGCGCGCCGCGTACTTCGTCGCGTCCTGGACCTTCTTCACCAGCTTGCCCCCCTTGACGCCCGAGAACGATCCGGTGGGGAAGCCTCGGAGCACAAGCACCGTTCCGGGCTTTTCCTCCGAGACGTCCTGGATAGCGATCTCCATGCCGTCGTCCCGGCCCCAGGTGGCCGTCGTGTCCAGGTCCGACCCGGCGGTGGTGTCATTGCTGACGGCGATGTAGAGGTTCGCCCCGTCGTGCGTGACCCATGCATAGCTCTTGAACGCCATCGGGTTGCCTTTCGCATCGACCCGCAGGACAAGCGCCTTCGCCCGGTCCGCCCCGTTCCATTCCTCCGGTGTGATCTTCCCGTCCACGTTGATCTCGGTCTTGCTCTGTTCGACCCTCACCTCAACCTGCTCGAAGACCTGCGGCTTGAAGTCGGGGATGGGATACTCCTCGATGACCTGTTTACTGCTCATCTTCCGCGCGTCCGGCGGGGGAGGGGGCGAGGCGCGGAGGGGGTCGTCGTACAGACCGATCTTCTCGATGGGAATCGGCTTGAAGCCCAGCGCGAGGGCGGGGGAGTCGTCCCTCAGCCGGAAGTCATCGTTCGCGGCATCGACGAAGAGCGGATCGGCGACCTTGGAATGCGTGTCGAAGCCCATCTTCTGCCACTCCTTGAAGGGGATCACGCCGCCGGCGTTGGGGTTGTAGGTACGGCCGGTAACCATGACCTCCTCGCCGCCGCGCCAGACGACGTTGTAGTCGCAGGTGAAACGATCCGTCGGCACCCGCGAAAAGTTGTACAGAATGTCCTCCTGGCTGAAGATGTTTCGGCGGACCACGTTGTCCACCGGCTCGCCGAGGCGGTCATCGAGGATGTCCACCAGCTCGGGGTACCGCTCGCTCCACGGCGGGTTCTTGTAATCGGTGGCCAGGAGGCGCCTCATGAGTGTGCCCTTGCGGGTGGCGCGTTTCTGCCAGCCCATGCCGCGGTTGTCGAGATGCACGGCCCAGCCGGCGTCCACAAAGATGTTGTTCTCGATCACATTGTCGCGACCGCCGCCGGTTCGGATGGCCCCGTGGGCAAGGCGATAGAAGAGGTTGCCATAGATATGGAACCCGCTCTCCTGGTCGTCCAGATGGACGGCGAACGCCCCGGGCAGGTGTCGCACGGGCGAAGCGTAAACAAAGACACCCTTCTCACGATCAACGTGATCAATGCCGTATCCGTTGATGTCGTGGAACTTGTTGTAGCGGACGATGTTGCCGCGGGCCGTGAAATCCCGCCCGCAGTAGAACGTCCCGCCGTGGCTGGAGATCATCATGCCGTGATGGATGTCATTGAACTCGAAGAGGTGGTCGTTGCCGCTCAGGCCTATGAGCATGTGCGGCCCGTCATGGATCAGGTTGTGCCGGACGATGTTGCCGCAGCCGTGCACCTGAATTCCCGGCGCATAGGTGTGGAGCAAACGGCTCATGTGGTGGATGTGGTTGTTCGTGGCGTGGTTGCGCGCGGGAGTGAGGGTCTTGCGGTCGCCGCCATCGAGGAGGATGCCCCGGCGCCCGACCTCGTAGATGTCATTGCCCACGGCGCCGTTGTTCGTTCCACCGTTAATCCAAACACCGTCCTGCAAGGCATTGCGGATGGTGCATGCCGCAAGGGTGTTGTCCGACCCGCCCTCGATGACGACCGCATCGCCCCGGCAGGACTCGATGGTGAAGCCTTGGAGGGTCACACCGGTCGTCTCCTTCAGGTGGACGATGGTCTCGATCTTCGACGCCACCACCTTCCCCTCGGCCAGGGGCGCGGGAGGCCAGAGATAGAGGATGCCCTTCTCGCGGTCGAGATACCACTCACCGGGCGCGTCGAGTTCCTCGAAAACGTTCTGGATGTAGAACCGCCGTCCGGGCTGGACGGGATAGCTTGCCGGTTTGGCCAGGTGGATGATCTTCTTTTCGGCGTCGACGGATTGGATGCCCACGTACTGGTCCATGTAGTTGTACCACGGGAACCAGTGAATCTGCGCCTCCTGTGGGCGAGACCATTTGGCCGGGCGATCTCCGGGGTAGTAGAACCATTCTCGCGTTTTGTCGGTGGTCTTGGGGATGTAGGCCCACTCGCCCCAGCGCGGGTCGTCGGGGATCTTGTTCGGCCAGCGGGCCAGCACCAGGCGCTTGCCCTGGAAGAACAGCTCGAAGCCCGGCACATCGCCCGAATAGCGCCCGTACTCGACCGGCGGAATCTTGTCCAGGCCCAGGGCCGAGACATCGGCCTGCACGATCTTGTCCTTGTAGGGCCGGAAGCCGGTGATCTCGACGCCGCCCATGAGGCGCGCCGTCTCCCCCTTTCGGACGCAGTAGGTCATGCAACCGCCCTTCGGTGCGGAGTCGTCGGCCGTCAGCTCGAAGGTCTTGTCTAAGAGGTAGTCCCCGCCTCGCACTTCGACGGCCGCCCCGCCCGCCGGCTTCTGTTTGCGCACCTCATCCCGCGCACGGTCGAGCGTGGCGAAGGGTCCGTCCGTCTTCGCCGCATTCGGCTCGGCCAGCGTGCCCGACCATGTGTCGTTGCCGTTCGGCGCGACGTAGAGCTTCGTCGGTTCCGCGCAGAATGCGGTTGCGGTCATCATCCAAATCACTCCAATCGTCAGAACCCGATCTATCGTTGTCATCGTTGCTCCGTTTCTCCTCTCCTCCAGATTGCCGATCCTCAGCCCCGTCCTACCGCCCTGCATACTGAGTCAACGGGGCATCTGCATCCACCTTGGTTGCGGCCTTCTCCTTGCCGGGCTTGGTATAGATTTCTTTGGGCTTGCTGGCAAGATGGTACCACGATGACTTGTGACAGTTCGCTCTCGCGCCAGACCCATTGATCGGTGCAGATTTAGGCAATGTCAAACTCGATGTCGATCTTCGGTGGATTGCGCAAGGTGTTGTGAACCGCGCACCCGTCCACCACGCGCTGCGCGGCAACGAGGCGGTCCTCAGGAAAGCCCTCCGGCAGCGTGATGTCAACCGCGATGCTGGCGATCCGCGAACCGTCCTGCGCCAGCTCCGGCGCCAGGTCGACGCAGAGCCCCTTGGTGGAAAAGTCCTTGCTCTGGCAGTAGCGGGCGAGCCGGCCCGTCATGCACGCACCCAGCGCGGCCACAAGCAGCTCGGAGGACATCGGTCCCGTGTCGGTCCCGCCCTCGTCCTCAGGCCGGTCCGAGATGATTTCATGGGGCCCGATGTTGACGGACAGCCTCGCGCCCTCTATGTGCTCCACACTCACCAAACGCAGGTTCATCGCCATCTTCTTCTCCTTATGTACTTCGCGTGTTCGCCGTTCCCTTCTCCGCCCACTCCACCCAGTGTATCGAAAAAGAAAGGCCTGTCAAGAGGCAGGCCCTACGGCGTAACCAGCATCCTCGCCACGTGTTCCGCCAGGCCGGGCGTTTCCTCTGCTGTGGCCATCAGGAAGATACACCATCGCCGGTCCTCGTCCACCGCGATTCCGCACTTGCCATCGGTCACAATCGGCGACAGCGACTCATACGTGACCCACTTCGCGTTGCGCACCTCGCCGATGGACACCTGCGGTCTCGCGAGACCATCGGAAAGGGTAATGCGGTAAGTCCCTGTGTCAAAAGGCATAAAGACAATCCGGCCCGACCGCCGCACGTCCGCGCCGTCGGTGCTAAACAGCATGAAGTGCCCCGGGCCTTCGACGACCGGCTTCCCATCCAGGGCGAAGCGGCCTGATGCCTCGATCGCGGTCACGTCGCCGTTGGCATTCCGAAGGATAAGGCCCGGCTGGAGCGGGGCCAAAGACATCTCGACGCCCTCTCCGTATCGCACGCGTTTCGTCTCGGACATATGGGCGTTCACAAGCGTCGTCACGCCCCCGCCGTCGCGCGTCGGCAGTGTCATCACGTGAACGTCAGGATCGTCGGGCAATACCGGCTCGCGGGCAATGCCGGCTGTATCGAGAAAGCGAAGATACAGTCGGCGCAGTGCCGGCGAATCGCGCTCCTCCGTCAGTTCGATCGGATCGGTCCGCATCATGACCGTCCCCTTCTCAACCACCGGCGGCTCACCCTCCGGCCTGCCATATACGCCCTTCGGCGCGGGGAACTCAACACCCGCCAATTCCTTCAGGCGTTCCGGCTTCGTCCGCTTGCGGATGGAATCGTAGGCGAAGTCGCCGGAGAGGTAAAGATGCCCTCCCTTCGCAGAGAAGTCTTTCAGCGTCGCGTAAACCTTGTCCGGGATGGAGAAAGGGACCGGGTAGAGGATTGCCGTTGTCCCCTTCGGGAGCTTGTCGATGTGCGCCTCCCCAAGGGGAGCGAAATCCACGTGTAGATCGACCAGCGTATCCATTGCCGTCAGCACCGCTCTTTGCACCCTTGCCGCGGAGCCGCCGAGCATGTGCCGGTCCGGCACGAGGAGCACCACCTGCGGCGGGCGATAGACCGGTTCAAACTGGCGAAACAGTAACCCCACGTTCCGATACACCCGCAGGCAGTCCTTCTCGACAACGTCGCACGGATAATTGAGCCCCCAGGGGAAGACGCGCTCGTTCGCGTCGCGCCAGCACCAGTTGTGCATCTTGCACCCGCCCATGCCTAAGACGTAATGGGGCAGCGTGAGGAACAGGCGATTCTGCTCGGCCTCCGTCCGCGTTACATGGTAGGTGCTCAGCTCGTAGCCCTCCTCGCGGCTCCAGGCGGGGTGGGTCTTCACGCCGAACTCCCCGACGCTCAGGCCCTTGCCGATGAGGCGCAGGTCGTTCAGCTTCAGCACGCTCGGCAGGTCGGCCAGGTCCTCTCCCGGTGGGCGGAAGAAACCGATATTGCCGAGGTCCAGGCCGTCGATGCTGCGGCGTAAATCTATGCCGCCGAAGGGTTTACTATAGTATTCGATGGTCGTGGGGCGGTCCGGATCACCGGCGCGGCAGGCCTCGTGCTGGGCGCGGACCCATCGCTCGACGAGGCGCATCTTGAATTCATGGGCATCGCAAGCGCGAATATCCGCCCACCCGGCCGCGCCGCGCCGCTTGTCCACATCGAGATTCCCAAGGAGTTTCTCCGGCGGGGCGAGCCGCCATGCATCACACAGCTTTTCATCGGTCCCGTATTTCGCTTTCAGAAATTCATTCCAGAGGCGTTTGATGTCGGGCGAGTCGATCCACTGAAACCGCAGATCGCCGTTCACGTAGTAGGCGATGCCGGGAACGTTGCGATAGCGCTCGGCATAGGCCCGAGAATAGCCCGCCTGGGCCTTCAGGTCATCGTCCGACACGACCGTGTTGTGGCCGCAGAGGAGGCACGGCAGGTAGATCGAGTCGTTCGCCTGGCAAAGCTGGACCATGGCATCGACCTGCCGCAACCAATCCTTTGGGGCCCGGTAAGGAGGGTCGAAGGCCGTGGCGTTGACTTGGAGGTTCTCGAAAACGGCGATGCCGAAATCAGCGCATTTGCGAATATCCCGCGCCCAGGTCAATGGATTGTGCTGCTTCGACCGGAACATGTTGCTGTAGGTGTCCGTCGCCAGGAGGACGTGCGCCTTGCCGCGGACGAGCCAGTAGTTGTCGCGCATCTCGACAGACGGCCCCGCGTGGATCGCATCCGGATTCATGATCGCGAAACCGGTACGGACCCGGTCGATGACCTTGCCCTCCTCGATGAGATCGGCGCGAACCACATAGAAGTCGGACGCCGGCTTCTTCAACCCGAAGCGGCGCTTCGATATCTCTGTCCTTCCGGCGGGAACGGTGATGGCCACAGGCTTGAGGGCCAGCGCGTCACTCGTCGGCTCGAAGGCCGCCTTCCCGCCTGTGGGGACGAGGGAGAACTGCACCTGAAAGGACCGGTCCTTCCACCCGAAGTTCGAGATCGCCACCGACGCCGCGCCCGTCTCGCCGCTCCGGTAGCAGGCCAGGTCGGTTTCGAGATTGTGTAAATAGGTTTCGTCCATCATGCTGCCGACAAGATCGACGAGCGCCGTACGCATCTTCTCATCGCCGCGCGGAAAGAGGTCGCGGTTCGTCGCGCCGAAGACGGCCCAGGTGGAGCGGCGATAGACGCCGTTGTAGTTGCGCATCATTGCCGCCACGCTCCCGCGCCGCCGGCCATAGCGGTCGTGCGCCATGAGGAGGGAGGCCCAGCGCATGTTGTCATAGCCCGTGACCCCACTGGCGGCGAAGCCCTCCAGCGGCCCGTCGATCCGTAGCCCGGGGTCGAGCACAAACTGCCCCGGCGCGGCCCTGGCGTAGGCCACGCGGCGGAGCCTGTACGACGGATCGAAGACGCCGATCTGCGTGTCGAGGGTGTTGAGCCCGTCGCGCGGATCGCCGTGGCGGGTGTTGATGCACACACGCGGCGGCACGGTGCGCAGGCCCACGTCGTCGATCCACACCTGCCCCGAGGCGGCGTAGAGCCCCCCAATGAGCCGGGCCTTGACGGTCGCTCCGCGCGGGGCGAAGGTGTACCGGACCTGCCGCCAGTCGTGGGTCCCCTTCAGTTGGGTCACGTCGTGGAAGTCGGTCAGCTTGTCGTCCTTGTCATACTGGTAGACCGCCAGGTATCCGAAGCCATGCTGCTGGCCGGGCACGACGTTTTCCGTCCTCAGCCACGCCGAGAAGCGGTACTCCTTCCCGACTTCGACGGGGACCTCCTGCCGCCACGAGACGCTGTTCGGTTCATCAAGGGCCACGTGCGCACACTGCCTGCCGGAGTGGGGCCGGTCGGTGACGAGGCGGGCGAATCGCGGGGTGGTGGGCGCCCACCCCTCGGCGCTCTCGAAGCCGGGGTTGGCCACGAGCTCGGGGCTGTCGGCGGCGTCGAGGTCGTAGGTGTAAGGAACCCACCGGCCGTCCTTCTTCGTGAGAAGATGATCGAAGGCGTACCCGCCCATGCAGATAAAATCGCCGCCGCCCATAAGGAAGCGCTGCAGCGTCGCCTCGGCCTTCATGGGGAAAGACCCGCCGTAGGGGAGGATGAGAAGCTCGAAGAGCGTCCGGTCGAAGCGCCCCGGATCGCACAGGCCGTCGCAGCCGAGCAGCGTCACGGCATACCCCTCGGCGCGCAACACATCCGCGAGATAATCGGGGTCCGACGCCGCACCGCCGGCGGGGATATCGTCCTTCAGGATGGCGATGCGGCCGCGGCCGATGTCCTTTGGGACGGGTATTTCGGGCAGCCCCTCCGCGCTCTCCGGGGCGGTCTTCCCTTCGACGAGGACGACGTCATCCACATACACCGTTCCCTCTGCGCGGAATAGACCGGCCCGAACGGAAACGTACCGCGCATTCTCCACGACGGTGAACGTATAGGTGTATCGCCGCCACGCCTCGGTGCCGGTGCCGTGCATGAAATCGCGATAGGCGATGAGGCGTTTGCGGTGGTCATACTGATAGACGGCCAGGTAGGCATAGCCCGGCGCCTCGGCGGGGCGGACATCCTTGAGGTCGATCCATGCCGAGCAGGTGTAGGTTCGTCCGGGTGCGGCGCGCCAGCAGTCTTGGATCGCGCTGCCGGGGCCGGTGATGCGAAGGGCGCGGCGGCCGGAGTGTTTGGCGGTCTCGACCACGTGGCCCTGATGCACGCTCCAGATCGCCGGCCGGTCGCCCTGCTCCACCGTCTCGAAGCCGCCGTTGGCGACGAGGTTGTACTCCCCGGCCGCGGCCGGGACAAGAAGGGTTAGGGGCAAGGCAAGACACAGCAGGATTCGAATTGCCATCGTCCTCTCCCGTTTCTGGTTCTGCTCCCGATCTCGGTCCCGATCCTAATCTGATTGGTAGGGTGAGAAGGAGCGCGATCACAGGATATGGGGGGGGACATGGAAAAGTCAAGGAGAAGTCGCACCGATTTGGCCTTGACAGGTATTCTGGAATGGTTCATAATGGATCTCGGATGAAACGTTAGCGAGACGAGGCGGCGGCGCTGCGGTAGGGCGCTGGGCCCCCAGGGCCGGGTATGGACAGAGGGGACGGAGCGACCTCGTATTCGCGACGGGTCGCTCTCTGTATTTTAAGGGGAGAGAAATGCGCGAGGCAAACGGGGATTTGGTCATCAACAGCACGCCGGTCGGGGTGATGCTAATCGACCGTAACCTTAAAATCCTTGCGGCCGAACCCGCCAGCGCGAAGAGCCTTCACCTGAAGCTGGAGGGGGTGCTGGGGCAGCATTGCCACGACGTATTGAAGGGGGAGTCCGTGCCGTGCCTGGATTGCGACATCCAGAAGGTGTTCGAAACGGGCGAGCCGCAGGCGGCGATCTACACGGTCCGCGATCAGAAGGGACTGCCCGTTACCCTGTCCGGGGAGGCGACCCCCGTCTTTGCGCGCGGGGGCGCGGTAAAGCACGTTGCGCTGATCCTGCGCAATGCCTATCCCAAAAACGAGATCAAGGAAAGGGTCCGCCGTCAGAACGAGTCCCTCCGGCGCGAGGGTGTGAAATTCGCGACGAAGAAGTCGCGCGGGTGGATCGATGTGGGCGGATCGCGGATGTGCCTGCTCGACCTGGAAGGCGGGTGGCTGCGACTCTTCACCACCCTGGCCGACTACGCCGGAGAGGAAACGGCAGCGCGGACGCTCTTCGAGGCGGGGGCGGGAGAGTCGTTTACGACGAACGCCTTCGAACAGGGGCTGATCACCAAGAGCGCGCAGGGCTTTCGCGATGCAGTGGACTGCTACTCGGAGGCGGGGTTTGGAGATTTCCGAATCCAGGAGATCCACATGGCCGAGGGGGCGGCGGTGATTACGTGCCGGGACACGGGCACATCCTGGTCCTTCAAGCGAACGGGCCGGACGTGGGACCAGCCGGTATGCTACTACGACGCGGGGGGGCTTTTGTCCTTCATGCGGTTTGCGTCGGGGAAGAAGGGCCTTCACTGCGTCGAGACGCGCTGCGTGGCCTGCGGGGACGAGGAGTGCGCGTTTTACATCGGCCCCCGGTCGTGGCTGAAGCAGCGGGGGGTAAAGATCCCCGAGCAGGGGCTGACCATCAAGGAAAAGGTGAAGCTGACGCGGGAGTGGGTGGGTCGGATCATGGGGGCCCGGCAGCTTATCGGCGAGTCTGATGCCATGCAAGAGGTGCTGGAGTTTATCGAGACGGTGAAGGACTCCAACTCACCGGTGTTCCTGGAGGGGGAGAGTGGGACGGGGAAGCAGCTTGTGGCCGAGGCGATCCATAAGCAGGGCGCGCGGGCCGGGGAGCCCTTCGTCCCGGTGAACTGCGCGGTGATCCCCGAGACGCTCCTGGAGAGCGAACTCTTCGGCCATGCGAAAGGGGCCTTCACGGGGGCGACGGGGGAGAAGCCGGGGCTGGTGGAGATCGCCAGCGGGGGGACGCTCTTCATCGACGAGGTCTGCGAGATGAACCTCTCCGCCCAGGTGAAGCTGCTGAACGTGCTCGATACGGGGGTATACCGGCGCATTGGAGAGACGGCCGAGCGGTGCGCCGATATGCGGGTGGTCGCCGCGACGAACCGTGACATCCGGGAGGAGGTGGCGGCAGGCCGGTTCCGGGAGGACCTGTATTACCGGTTAAATGTAATCCACCTGCGGATTCCGCCCCTACGGGACCGTAAGGACGACATCCCCCTGCTGGTGGATCATTTTCTGAACCAGGCCAGTCTGCCCAGCGGCAAGCGGAAATCGGCGTCGCGGGAGTTCCTGCGGGTCCTGGGCGTCCATGACTGGCCCGGCAACGTGCGGGAGCTGGCCAATGTGGTGGAGCGCGCCGTGCTGGTCTCCGGAAAGGACCGGCGGCTGGCCCCGCGCCACCTGCCCGCAGAGCTGGTGGAGGAGGCCAAGGGTGGCCTCGGACAGACGAGAGAAGTGAAAAGTCTGGAAGAGGTGGAGGCCGAGCACATCCAGAAGGTCCTGAAACAGGTGAACGGCAACAAATCCCACGCAGCGAAGGCCCTGGGCATTACGCGGGCAACGTTGCGGCGAAAGCTGACCCACATGGGGCTATCCTGAGACAGCCGAAACCGGATCATAATGGATCAGGCGACCCTGGTCGGCCATCATTCCGTAATCTATTCCCACCCTGTCAGTTACAGCTTTCGACTGGTCATAAATAATCCACGTCTCTATTGTTCGTCTGATGAGAGACGCAAAAACCGTTTTTCGTTCAGTTTCACAACACCTTGCGCCATAGCACCTTACATCATATTCTATATTTTTCACGGCGGCTTCGGAAAATATGGCACGGGCATTGCTATGTAGCAACTATTGCTATAGTGCGGGGAATCAAGGCCGTAACGGGCCGTCTTGCGTCCCTCTGCCCCGTGCGTGTAATTTTGTCTTGCGCAGCGTTTTGGTGGTCACGCGCGGTTGAGTCTCACTACGTTTCATCCGGAAACGTGAGACGGCCCGATGAAAGAAAGCGCCAGGAACCGGCATGGGAAGGTCCCCGGCGACACGGACGATAGAAGCGATTGCTCTTCAGGGAACAGGGAAGGAGAAGAGTAGGGGAAAAAAGGGAGCATCTCACCGCCGCGCAGCCCGTCGTAACCATCCTCGCTCAGCACCATATCGCGTGGGTCGACGTGAGTGGGGCTGCGCATATGTCATCGAATCCCCCGGGCGCTGCCTGTGATAGCGTGTCCCCCACCTGATGCGACTCAGGCGCTTGAGGGTGTCGCCGGTGCCCGGGTTTTCCCTCATGTTTGCTCCTGTTGGGCGGAAGGAGAGGAGTATGTCGAACCCCCATCACGCGAAGATTATGGTCGTGGACGACGAGCAGACCACCCGGGAGATCTCGGCCGTCATGCTCGGCGCGAATGGGTATCAGGTCTGCACCTTCGACAACTGCGTGGATGCCCTTCAACGCCTTGTGGAGGACCCGTATGACGCGGTGTTGATCAACCTCCACATGTCCGGCATGCAAAAATACGAGTTCCTGCGCGCCGTCTCGGACCTCCCGTTGGAGACGCCGCCTGTCCGCCTGGGCATGGCCGACCGGATGATGTCGGGCGCTGTCGCCCTGCACCCGGAACTGGGGCTCCGCCAGGTGGTCTGGAAACCGTTCAAAGGGTCGGAGCTGAGACGAGCAGTGAAAGAGGCGCTTCTGGCGCGAAATACTCTTCCAGAGACATAACGACCATCAACAAAATCCCCGATCGCCCTTCCCCCCTCCAAGGGCGATCAAAACCTGAGCGTGGGGCTCAGGTTTCCTTTTTCCGCACAGTGCAAGAGGCCGGCTCCCTGCCGCGCCTTGCGGGCAGGAGGAGAAGATTGAACGTCGCGAGGCGGAAGGCGGCGACGGACCGGCCACATCCAGGGGGGACAATGCGAGGGGGTTCCCCAATGCCCCGCGTTGTGTCGTTGCGAGCCCTGCGTTTCGCGGGGCGAAGCAATCTCGTTGTTCGAAAGGTGTGCGCTTCGTCACGTCGCGGTCGACGTTCCTCGCAGTGACAATCGGTGGGGTCCGCGATCCGAACACAGGTTTTCAGATAGGCTCTTAGTCTGTGGACGCAGGCGGGACAATCTCGTAATAGACATCCCGCTGCTTCGCCCCGAACCCGGCGTCTTGGATCAGACGAACCACGTCATCGCGTGTCATTCGGAACTCGACACCGGCGGCGCGGACCACGTTCTCCTCGATCATCGTGCCGCCCATGTCATTCGCGCCGAACCGCAGCGCGATCTGCCCGACCTTCGCACCCTGCGTCACCCAGGATGCCTGGAGGTTCGCAATGTTGTCAAGCACAAGGCGGGAAATGGCCAGCGTGCGAAGGTAGTCGAACGCCCCTGCCGGCGGCACATCTATCCGTGTGTTTCCCGGCTGAAAGGTCCAGGGAATGAAGGCCGTGAAACCGCCCGTCTCGTCCTGCAGGTCCCGAATTCTTAGCAGGTGTCCCACGCGATGGGCCGGCGTCTCCACATGCCCGAACATCATTGTCGCCGTCGTGCGCATGCCGAGTTCATGGGCCGTCCGCATGACCGTCAGCCATTCGCCGGTGGAGCACTTGTTTGGGCTGATCTTGCGGCGCACCTCCTCCAGCAGAATCTCCGCCCCGCCGCCGGGGATGGTGTCGAGGCCGGCGTCGCGAAGACGCGCGATGCACTCGGCAACGGTCAGACCGCTGAGCCGTGCAATATGGACAATCTCCGGGGGAGAGAGGCAATGGAGGTGGATGTCGAACCGTTCCTTGACGGCGCGAAACAGATTTTCGAAAACGTCAATCTTGAGACCGGGGTGCAGCCCCCCCTGCATCAGGATGTGCGTGCCGCCGAGAGCGAGGGTCTCCTCGATCTTCGCGAAGAGATCTGCTGGGGGCAGCACATAGGCATCCTCCGATTCCGGGGAACGATGAAATGCGCAGAAGCGGCACCGTGAGATGCAGACGTTGGAGTAGTTGATGTTGCGGTCCACGGCGTAGGTGCGGTAAGGCTCCGGGTGCATGATCCGGCAGATTCGATCGGCCCCTTGCCCCAGCGCCAGGAGATCGCCCTTGTCGAACAATGCGGCGGCGTCCTCGGCAGTGATTCGCTCACCGCCAACCGCTTTCTCGATAATCTCGTCAGGAGACAAACTCAATCTTCGCGTCCTCGGGCACAAGCCCGTGCTGCCGGCACTTCCCAAGGAAGGCCCTCAGCCCTTCCTCCTCCCGCTCGCCCAGATCGTAGTGAATGGCCTCGGTCAGATAACTCAGGCACAGGTCCGGATCGAGATGAAGCCGTTCACTCTCCGATTGTGCGATGGCTTCGATGTTCTCGACGCCGCGGCGCCTGGCCTCGCGGAGCAATTCGCAGAGCTCCTGCGTATCCCCCGCCGCGCTCACACCCCATACGGCATACACAAAGGGCAAGCCGGTGAGCGTGCGCCATTCCTCTCCCAGGTCGAGCATGATCGGCATGGGGGGGTGGGTCATGGCGGCGTCACCGATCAGGAGATAGCCGTCCACATCCGTGTCCGGATCATCGGGCGACCAAGGCACGAACTCCGGGTCGATGCCGATCCGCTCCCGAAAGACGATCCGCGCCAGCGCCGCTGAGCTCAGCGATGCGGTGTGGAGGCCGATGCGATTGGCGTCGGAGATCGAGTGGGGGAAGAACACCTTCACGCTCTGCACCGGCCCGTCCGACGCCACGCAGATACCCGGCACGATGCGGAGGCGCTCCCGCTCGAAGCAGGCAAAAGAGGACACCATCGCGGCGATGACCCGCCCGGAGGACAGCATCTCCGCCAGCTCCGACGGGGGCGCCTCGATCACCGCTCCATCCGGCAGCGCCCCCCGCAGGCCGAACTGCAGAGGTTTCGCGTTTGTGTAGGGAACCAGGCCGAGCTTGCCATCGATCACGCCGTCTCTATCCTCCTGCCGAGCTTTTGCGACTCGTGCATTCCGAGGAGCACCCGCTGGTCGGCCAAGCCGTCCTCGGCATTCGGAGAGACACTGCGCCCCTCGATGATTGCCGAGGCAAAGGCCTCGAGCTGCCGTTCATAGGGATCCGCATCCGGCGTCGGCGGGGTGCGATACTCCTCACGTCTCGCGTCGAAGACGTTCACATCGCTGCCGACATATCGATAGGGAAATGGTATCCGGGCCATGACACTTCCACCCACCCCATGAACCATCAGCCCCTCGCACCAGTCCATCCGCACCCGGACCATAAGCTGCGCCGTGCCCCGCGCCCCGTCGGCGAACTCCAGAAGGCTGACCGAGACGATGTCATGGTCCTTCTGGGTCATCTCCGTTGTCACCGCCACGATGTTCCCGCCGAAGAACCGGAGTGTGTCGATGAGGTGGACCCCATGTCCGAGGACCATGTTCAGATGCACGTCCTCGATCCGCTCCGTCGGCCGCCGCTGCATGGCGCCCCCCTCGCGCGGGCCGGCCAGGCTGTTGACGTACTGCATGTGATACACAGAGTCGCAGTACCACCCGCTCACCGAGAGGCGCTCCCCCATTTCCTCGCGCACGAAGCGCTGCGCGAACTGCAACCCCGGGTCATAGCGCTTCATGCACGCCACCTGGAGCTGCCTGCCTGTCTCCTTGCTCACCTGGACCATCCGGCGGCATTCCTCCAGCGTCACGGCCATGGGCTTCTCCACCAGCACATGCTTCCCGGCGCGCATGGCGTCGATGGACAGCGGCGCGTGGAAGGCATGCGCCACGGGAATGAGCACGGCGTCGATATCCGCTTCGTCGAGGAACTTCCGGTGATCGGTGTAGAGGGATGCCACGTCGTACGTCCGCCCCATCTTCCCCAAAAGGTCCTGCGCCGCATCGCAGATCGCCGTCAGCCGCACGTTCGCCGCCTTGCGCAGCGCCGGCAGGTGGGCGATCTGTGCGATGCCTCCCACCCCGAGAATCCCCATTTTGAGCTGTTCCGCCATCCGAAATCCTTTCCTTTGCCAAAGCCGATCCAAAGCGACTTCTCACCCTATCACACCCCCTCGGCAAAGTCAACCAACCCCCGTCATTTGATGTTGACTGGGGTATAAGCGAATGATAGAATGAGACTTTCGCGTGGTTTCATCCCGTTCGTTTTTTCGGAAACAGGAGACATCATGGCAGACCCAACCGCCCCCGCCGATGCCGACCTCGAGATGATCGACCGGCTCGTGGACGCCCGCGAGAAGCTCATGAACGAGATGGGCAAGATCATCATCGGCCAAGAGGAGATCATCGACCAGCTCCTCATCGCCCTCTTCTGCGGCGGCCACTCCCTCATGGTCGGCGTGCCGGGGCTGGCCAAGACGCTCATGGTCCGGACCATCAGCAACATCCTGGATCTGAAGTTCAACCGCATCCAGTTCACCCCCGACCTGATGCCGTCGGACATCACGGGGTCGGAGGTAATCGAGATGGACACCGCCACCGGCGAGCGGCGGTTCCGGTTCATCCGGGGTCCGGTTTTCGCCAACATCCTCCTCGCCGACGAGATCAACCGCACGCCCCCGAAGACCCAGGCCGCCCTGCTCCAGGCGATGGAGGAGCACCGGGTGACCGTGTCGGGCAAGACGTACGTCCTGGACGAGCCGTTCTTCGTCCTGGCCACGCAGAACCCGATTGAGCAGGAGGGGACGTATCCTCTCCCGGAGGCCCAGCTCGACCGGTTCATGTTCAACATCTACATCGACTACCCGAGCATCCCGGAGGAGATCGACATCGTCCAGTCCACGACGACGGCGAAAGAGGTGAAGCTGTCGCACGTGCTGACCGCCGGCGAGGTAATCGCCCTGAAGAAGGTCGTCCGCAAGATACCCGCCTCGACGGAGATGGTGGACTACGTCGTGCGGCTGGTGAACTGCACCCGGCCGCCGGGTCTGGGCGAGAAGCTGGACTGGGTGAAGCGCTGGGTGCGCTGGGGCGCGGGGCCGCGGGCGTCGCAGTATATCATCCTCGGGGCGAAGGCCCGGGCAGTGATCCGCGGGAACTACTGTGTCGCCGAAGACGACATTCGCCACGTGGCGCCGGCCGTCCTGCGGCATCGGATCATTACGAACTTCCATGCCGAATCGGAAGGCATTAAACCTATTGATATTGTGACACGGCTGCTCGAGAACGAGCTGCCGAAGGCGTAACAGAGACTGGAGTGACGGAGTGGTGGAGTAATGGAGCCTTGGGTACGGCATCCTTTCGATAACCGTGTGCGCGATTCCGCATCCCCAACACCCCGGCACTCCAATACCCCATCCTCTCAACCATTGATTCCATGCCTGACCTGACCGATTATCTGAAACCCGAAATCATCTCCAAGGTGGACAACCTGGAGTTGATCGCCAAGTTTATCGTCGAGGGGTTCTTCATTGGGTTGCACAAGAGCCCCTACCACGGGTTCAGCGTCGAGTTCTCCTCCTACCGAAAGTATACGCCCGGCGACGAGCTGAAGTTCGTGGACTGGCGGGTCTTCGCACGGACGGACAAGTTCTACGTGAAGCAGTTCGAGGAGACGACGAACCTGAACTGCTTCATCGCGCTCGACCTCAGCGCATCGATGAACTTCGCCGACGTGGACCGGAGTGTAGGCACGGAGGTGACGAAGTTCCAGTACGCCTCCTACCTGGCCGCCGCGCTGGCCTATATGATGCTGCAGCAGAACGACGCCGTCAGCCTGGTGGGGTTCAGCACGGACCGGTTCGAGTTTCTCCCCCCGAGCGGCAAGTCGAACCGCCTGGTGCAGTTCCTCACGGTCCTCGATAGGCTCGCGCCTTCGGGCGAGACGGACATGAGCAGGGGGCTGTCGCTCCTGGCGGAGCGAATCAAGGGGCGGAGCCTCGTGGTCATCCTGTCGGACCTGCTCGTGGAGCCGAGGGAGCTGACGGATGCGCTGCAGTACTTCCGTTACAAGAACCACGAGGTGATTATCTTCCACATCCTCACGAACACGGAGCTTACCTTCCCCTTCACGCGCCAGACGAACTTCCGTGACATCGAAACGGGGCAGGAGCTGGTGACCGAGTCGGGGTACATCCGCGACGACTACATCGCGCTCCTGGAGAAGCACAACCGCGACATCAAAGACGCCTGCGAGGAGATGGAGGTGGACTTCGTCCCCCTCAGCACCTCAGACGATCTCGGCAGCGCGTTGATGAATTACCTGAGCCGGCGGATGATGTACTACTGA